>JAWXCP010000066.1:0-75257 GCA_034408685.1 Hyphomicrobium aestuarii
GGGTTCTTGGCATCGATCAGATCGGCGCCAGCACGGTGGGCGATCATGGCCTCGTCCGCGTCCGTGACGCTGGCCAGGAACGTCGGCCTGCCGCCGATCGACCGCTCGAACGTCCTCACGCGCCAAACACCCGCGCCTGCTCGGCGCGCAGGCGCTCGGCCGAACACCGTTCGTCGAGCGACAACGTCACATCATGGTCGGCAACCACACTTGATTGACGTCCGCCCGCATTGTCGCCCGTTTCAACGACCGTCGCGTCTGGTCCGCCCAGCCGAATGATGCGTGTTGCAAGCCGCACGGCCTCGCGGCGATCGTGCGTGACGAACATGACCGTTGTCGGATGCCGGTGCCATAGCTCGAGCACCAGCGTGCGCAGTGCATCCGCCGTCGGATCGTCGAGCGATACGAACGGTTCGTCCATCAATAAGATATCAGGCTCGACGACAAAACCGCGCGCGATCGCAACGCGGCGCTGCATGCCCAGTGACAGCCTTTCTGGAAATGCCGATTGCGCGCCCGACAACCCGACGCGCGACAGCAACTCGGGAATATTGGCGCGACGCCGGTCCCCATCGGGCAACACGATCTCGATGTTCTCTTGGACCGTCTTCCACGGCAGCAACCGGGGGGATTGGAAAATAAACGCGAGGCGCGCATCGGCAGCGCCGAACGCAATCGAGCCGGTATAGTCGCGGTCCAGACCGGCGACGATGTTGAGCAATGTCGACTTTCCGCACCCCGACGGGCCCGAAACCACGACAAACGATCGCGGCGCAATCTCGAGGTTGACCGCGCGCAAAACGGTATGTGCCGGCCGCCCGGCAACCGGCGGCCATGTCTTGGCAGCAACCGCAATGCGAACCGCCGGGGCGGCAGCGATGTCGGCGGGCGACGTATGCACGTTCATCGCTTCCACCGGTTGAGACGGGCCTGCAGTGGTTGAAGCAATGTATGTTCCACGATTTGAATGACGACGATGAATGCCAGCGCATACGCGAGGATCATACCGACGTCGAAAGATTGGAACGCGACATAGATCTTGTGTCCGACGCCCGTCGCATGTCCGCCCAGCGCTTCGACGACGAGCACGATCTTCCACACCAGTGCCAGGCCCGACCGGGCAGACGCTGCAAAGAACGGCGCGAGTTGCGGCAGCGTCACGTGTTGCAGCGTTTTAATCCAGCCAAGCTTGTAGACCGCCGCCATCTCGTCGAGATCACGCGACAGGTTGCGGGCCCCCTCCCGCATCTGGACGGCAACATTCGGGATCTTGTTGATTGCGACCGCCAAGATGGCCGTCGTCTCATAGGGGCCGAGCCAAACATAAGACAGCGCGATAATGACCAACGCCGGCAAGTTGAGGAACAGGATCAACCAAGCATCGAAAAACTTGTCGGCCGCCGGATTGCGCCCCATCGCAAGGCCGATCGCCGAACCGATCAGCATGGCGGCGGTAAACGCGGCTGCCACCCTGAGCAGCGTGGCTGCGAGGCTTATCCATAATGCTCCGGTCTGCGCCTCGTAGACGACAAGGCCAAACACCTGACCGGGACCCGGCAAGTGGCGGCTTTGGGCCACGGCTGAAGCGACCGCCCAGATCAGCACCAGCGTCGCCAGCGAAGCTAGCGCCCAGCCAAGCCTTTGCAGCCCCTGATTAGCTGGCCGCCGATCGTTGGCCAAATCAGCCGCTCGCGACATGGAACAACTGCGGGTCGAATTTCGTGGCGCTGCCGATCAATTCGGTCCCACCGTTGTTGATCAGCGCATTCAATATTTTTTCGGCCGACCCCGTCTCGGCGGCTGACCAGGGTGGTGGAATGCCTGCAAGATACGCGCGCCGAAGACCCTCGAATTCAGCGTCCGATTTCGCCTTCATTAGCGGCTTGACCCGCTCCCATGCGGCATCGGACGTCGCCAGCGACGCGTTACCTTCCCGCACGGCTTGGAGGAGCGCCGTCACTTGGGCTGCTTTCGGGTTGGCTTCTTTCCAGATGAAGCCGACAAATGCGGGGATCGGTTTGATCGCGAGGGCGTCGAAGACGTCGATCATCGTGACGACGTCGCGGAAACCGGCGCTCTTCAATCTGACGGTTTGCGTCCAGAAATTCAGATTGGCATCGAGCCGTCCGTCGAGCGCTTGCTCTGCCAGCAGCGGCGGCGCGCCATAGATGATGGTGGCTTGCGCGGCGAGATCAATGTTTGCAACTTTACGGGCATAGGCCTGCATCAGCAGCCAGCTTTTGTCGATCGACGAACCGGCGACGCCGACGCGCTGACCTGCGAGGTCGGCGATCGATTTGATCGGCGATTGGGCTGGTACGACAAGACTGCCGAGCGAGGTCGAATACGGCGCAAACTTCAGCGCCTCACCCAGCCCGCGCTGGCGCAACGCCCATGGCCAGTCACTCACGATGACATCTGATCCGCCCGACAGCAGCGAGATCGGACCCGCATGGTTGTTCGATAACTCGACGGGGGCGAACTCCAGTCCGACCTTGCGATCTATGCCCTCAGTGCGGATGGTTTCGATCAGCCAATTGAGCGAGCCAAACTTGACCGAGCCGACTTTGAGGGGGCCAGCCTTCACGGTGCCGGTTTGTGCCGATACCTGCCGAATGAACGGCGTGGCGACGGACATCGCAGCAGCGAGCCCTCCGGCGGCGACAGTTCGCCGTGTTATCATTTCGGGGCACCCTCCGTGGCTATTCTGTTGCGCACAATGTAGCTGACGCCGCGCAGCCACGCTTCGTCGGTGTTGCCTTGGATGCCCGCGTTGTAGACGCCGACGATCTTGCCAGTGTCACTGTCAGCGATTTGGACTGTCACCGATAGCAGCGTGTCGGAGAATTTCTGCACGAGGCCAACAATCGCAAGTTTAGCCCCGGCTTTTTTGGCGAGATCGGTTTCGCAGCCGTTGCAGCGATGCAGTGGCGCTGCCTGCTTAATCTCGCCCGCGATTTGGTCGGTCGCTACGAGGGCATACCGGTTCAAAGCTGTCAGCCGCACTTTGAGATCATCGGTCAAGAGCCCGAGGCGCTTGGTCTCCTCTGGCCGAACCTTGGGGAACAGCTCTCCCTCTTGGGCGGTATCCAACAGCTCGAACGGAAACACGGCTGCTGTCTCGGCTGACACTGCAGCGGCACCCGGATTAACTAGGAGCGCTGCGAAAACAGCGAAGAACTGCGCGATCCGGCAACCGGTCGGCCTCGTGCTGAAACGTCCGTACTGCATGCGGGGTCCGAATTGTTGACGAGTGCTGCTGCGCAAAATCCGTCTATCCGATGTTGGTTTCTAGAGCCGAGTGGACGCCATGAGCGCACTCAGGTGAGAAAACACTGCAGTTGATCACGGTTTGCGTCGATTGCCCACCGGCTCCGCCGACGCCCGACGATGCTGTAAAGTTCACAACGTAATGAATGCCGGGCAGGATCAGGCCTGATCAACACGAGCACGATCACGATTGGTAAAATCACGACTGGGCAAGATCCGTTCGACACCTTTTTGGCCAGCACTGACAGCCGAACCTCGAGCCTCTCTGGATAGGTGCGGCCGCATCCGCAAACCCAATGGCCTGCTGGAGACTGCCTTGTCCAGCACGAACCAACTCACGTTTTTTGCTGCGCTGCTCACGTTTGCGCGAAGACAAAAGGCTCACCTTGACACGCATTAGCCGATAACCTCTGTCGCGCGGCAACAGTGCTGTCGCTTGACGTATCGAGGTCGAGCGCTGACATGTGATGCAGGATAAAGCAAAACAATCCGACACACACGCCCTCGGAGGAAATATTTGGTGCCGCTCTCGTTTTCGACGTTGTGCAACCGGTTGGCAACCTCAGCCTTCTTGGCGGTTTTGGCAGTCGCGTCGCCCGCTTCGACCGAAGTCGTCGCGCAAAACGTACCTGCGGCCGAGGCCGCTAAACCGAACGTCCCAGCCGCGACCGCCGACGTGAACGCCGCCAAACCGGCAGCGGCAAAAACCGTCATTACGATTATCCTCGCCCGCGAAATTCGTGACCGCCCGACGCCGCTATCACTGCTCGACATCCCGCCGGCAGATGACGGCATCGCTGGCGCCAAACTCGGCATCGGCGACAACAACACGACTGGCCGCTTCCTCAATCAGGAATATATTCTCGACGTCATCGAGAACGCCAAGCCTGCTCAATTGGTGTCCGATGCGGTCGCAAAACTTGGCGAACGCGGCGGCTTCATTATCGCCGACGCGGCCCCCGAAACGATCCTGGCGCTTGCTGATGCTGCGGCGGCCAAGGGCGGCATCGTCGTCAATGCGTCCTCGCCCGATGAAAGTCTGCGCGAAGAGAACTGCCGGGCCAATTTGGTCCACACCATTCCGTCGCGTTCAATGCTGACGGACGCGCTGGCCCAATACCTGGCGTTCAAGCGCTGGAACAAATGGTTCCTGGTCGCTGGCACTCAGCCCGACGACAAGGCTTACGCCGACGCGCTCAGGCGTTCGGCAAAACGGTTTGGCCACACCATCGTGGAAGAGCGGACCTTCGAATACGACGCCGGCAGCCGCCGCACCGATGGCGGCCACGAACAGGTTCAACAACAAATCCCGACTTTCATGCAAAACGCCAAGGTGCATGATGTGGTCGTCGTCGCTGACGAGGGAGAACTGTTCGGCGAGCACATTCCTTATCGAACCTGGGACCCGCGCCCAGTGGCGGGCACGGCGGGCCTGACACCCGCGACGTCGCATCCATCCATCGAGCAGTGGGGCGGAACTCAATTCCAGAACCGCTTCAAGCGTCTCGCCAACCGCAATATGAGGCCGCTAGATTATAACATGTGGCTTGCCATGCGTTCCGTCGGCGAGGCAGCTTCGCGAAAGCAAACGAACGACCCGAAAACATTGTTTGCTTACATGCAATCGCCAGATTTCGATCTGGCTGCATTCAAGGGGACAAAGACAACTTTCCGCAACTGGAATGGGCAATTGCGTCAACCGCTGTTCGTTGTCACACCCAAAGTGCTCGTGTCGGTTTCCCCCCAGCAGGGCTTCCTGCATCAGTTCACCCCGCTCGATACCATGGGCTACGACAAACCTGAATCAAAGTGCAAGGCGTATACGGCAAAATGACCGCGCGATCTGGGCGGCCCGGGAGCTGGCACGTGAGCTGAGGCTGATGCCTCCGTCCCGATCGACCGACCTCTCAAAACGTCGATACCGAAGCGACAACACCAACTCACCTCAAGGAACTCGACCATGCGCATCGCGACCCTGTTGACGACAGTCGCCGCCGCTGCGGTTCTCGCCACGGCATCCGCGTCTCCCGCGCTCGCCTACCGTGTTTTCGTCTCGAACGAGAAAGACAACACGATTACGGTCATCGACACCACGAAGATGGAAGTTGTCGAGACGATGAAGGCGGGGCAGCGGCCACGGGGCATCGCGCTGTCGCCGGACAATAAGCTCTTGTACGTCTGCGCCAGCGACGACCATACGATTCAAGTGTTCGACGCCGACACCTACAAATATCTCCGCAACTTGCCATCGGGCTCTGATCCGGAGCTCCTGGCCGTCCACCCGTCGGGCAAGTTCCTCTACGTCGCCAACGAGGACGACAACCTCGTCACCATCGTCGATATCGAAAAAAACGCCGTGGTGACCGAAGTTCCTGTCGGCGTCGAGCCTGAGGGCATGGGGCTGTCGCCAGATGGCAAGGTGCTGGTCAACACGTCCGAAACCACCAACATGGCGCACTTTATCGATACTGCGACGAACAAGACGTTCGACAACGTCCTGGTCGACAGCCGCCCGCGCGTTGCCGAGTTCACCGCCGACGGCAAGCAGGTCTGGGTCAGCGCCGAGATCGGCGGCACCGTAACGATCATCAATGCGGCCGACCGGAAAGTCGTCGCCAAGCTGACGTTTGAAATTCCCGGCGTGACCAAGGACGCGATCCAGCCCGTCGGCATCCGCATGACGAAGGACATGAAAACCGCCTTCGTAGCCCTCGGCCCGGCAAATCGGGTCGCCGTGATCGATATGGCGACACTCAAAGTTGAACGCTATCTGCTCGTCGGGCAGCGCGTCTGGAACCTCGCCCTGTCGCCCGACGAAAAGATGTTGTTCACCACCAACGGAACATCCAACGACGTGTCGGTCGTCGACGTCGCCAGTCTCAAGGTCACGAAGTCGATCAAAACCGGCCGGTATCCGTGGGGCGTTGTCGTCGCGCCAAAGTAATAGAGAGATCTCGCGTTGGGGCATCCATGATCGCGTCACACATCGCCACGAGTGAAGTCCCGTCGGTCGATGTCGCATCGGCTGAACCGAACTTGGCGCTGACCGTTTCGAACGTAAGCCATAGTTTCGGGTCGGCGAAAGTGCTCGACGGCGTGACATTGAGTGTGCCGCGCGGGACCATGACCGTTCTGCTCGGCCTCAACGGCGCCGGTAAGTCGACGCTGTTTGCTCTGATCACACGGCTCTACGACAACGTGACCGGAGAGATCTGCATTCTTGGCCAGGATGTGCGTCGCAAACCGACGCTTGCGCTGCAGCGGCTTGGTGTCGTGTTCCAAAGCCGCACCCTCGACGCTGATTTATCGCTGACGCAGAACCTCGTCTATCACGCTGCCCTGCATGGCATGGGCGGGCGTGAGGCTCGCGAACGGGCGCAACGAGTCCTGAACACGGTCGGGCTCGCCGACAAAGCCAACGTCACCGTCCGGACGCTTTCGGGCGGCCAAGCCCGGCGCGTTGAAATCGCCCGCGCCCTGTTGCACGACCCCGGCCTGCTTTTGCTGGACGAGGCGACCGTTGGCCTCGACATTGGGTCCCGCGAAAGCGTGTTGGCAATCGTTCGCAGCCTTGCTGCATCTCGTGGTCTTGGTGTTCTTTGGGCGACCCATTTGATCGATGAAATTGCGCCAACGGACAATGTCGTCGTGCTACACAAAGGCCGGGTCATGTTTACAGGCTCGGTGCCAGATTTTATGGCCTCGACCAAGGGCGATACGCTGTCGACGGCATTCCGCATCGCAACCGGAACAGACCCCAAGACAACCGCCGCGAGCTGAACGCACGGCGGCAAAAAAATAAACACTGGAGGAACTCATGACGCCTAAGTTCATCGCACTCATCACTGCCGCAACGGCAGCCGTCGCTGTTGCCGCAACCGCTATTGCGCAAGAGAGCGGCAAGACCATCCGCCTCCCGGATTTGACGATCGGGACCGGGAACACGGGCTTCGAGTGGACGCAGGACAAACTCCCGGCACTCGAGGTCAACAAAGCCTACCGGATGTGGCTCAAGGCGACCGGCAAAAAGGAATGCGCGTTTCAGGCCGACGAACTGTTCGCCAACATCAAATGGCGGAAAATGGAAATCAACAAGGTCGAGATTAAGCCCACGGCCTCGTTCAAGGAAATCGAATTCGAGAATGAAGGCGCCGCCGAGCTTTTCTTCACACCGACCAAAGCCGGTGACTACACCTGGAAATGCAACGGCCTCGAAGCTCGCGGCTTAACTGGCAAAATCGTCGTCAAGTAATCGGGCACATTGGCGAGGTAGCCGTGCGGACACCTCGCCAATTGTCGTCCCTCGATCGCTAACGGAAGCGCAATGACCACCGACACGTTAGCAAGCGCCGCCCGCAACGAAAGCGCCAGTCAGGTTACGGCTCTGGCTCCGCGCCGGTTGGGTCTGCGCGCCTATCTCGCGTGTTTTTCGGGCATCGTCTGGCGCGAGGTTCTCCGCTATGTCCACCAGCGGGAACGCTTCCTCTCCGCGCTTGTCCGCCCGCTGGTCTGGCTATTTATCTTTGCTGCTGGTTTCCGCCAAACGCTCGGCATATCGATCATTCCGCCCTATGAGACCTACGTGCTGTACGAGACCTTCGTGACGCCGGGCCTCGTCGGCATGATCTTGCTGTTCAACGCCATGCAGTCCTCGCTCTCGATGGTCTATGACCGCGAGACAGGTGCCATGCGGACCCTCCTGGTCAGCCCGTTTCCACGCTCGTTCCTGCTGATTTCAAAACTGCTCGGCGGCGTTGCCGTCGCGCTTTTGCAGGTCTACGCGTTCCTGTTCATCGCTTACTTCTGGGAAATCGAACCCGGTGGCGATCCGATCAACCTCGGCTTTATGACGATCCCGCCGCCGTTCAACGGCTGGCTGACCGTCTTACCAGCGCTCCTTCTGTCGGGCTTTATGCTTGGGGCGTTGGCGTTATTCATGTCATCGGTTATTCGCCAGCTCGAGAACTTCGCTGGCGTCATGAACTTCGTCATCTTCCCGATGTTCTTTGCGTCATCAGCGCTTTACCCGCTTTGGCGCATCAAAGAATCGAGCCCGTTGCTTTACGAAATCTGCCGACTTAACCCGTTCACCTATGCCGTGGAACTAATCCGCTTTGGCTTATACGGGCAGGTCGGCGCCAAGCTCGACGGTGGCTGGATCGACCTCACCAATGTCGCGGTCGTATTGGCCTACACCCTCGTATTTTTGGCTGGAGCCATTTACGCGTATAACCCGTCGAAAGGGCTCATCGCCCGGCGCGGCGGACCTGGCGGAGGAGCCTGACATGATTTTCTACGCGAACAGATTGGCTATGCTTGCAGCTGGCCTTTCCCTCAGCCTGATTGCAGCGGGTCCCGCCGCGTTGCCGGCCGTTGCCGCTGGCGGGGCGCCTGGCAGTCCCGATTGGCCGTGCCCGCAGCGCAAGGTCGCCAAGCTGTCGCCGAGCGATCTGCAATGGGAGGGCGAACTTCCCGACATCCAGGGCTGGCGCCAGGACAGCGACATCAACAAGCTTGTGGAACTGCTGGCCAGCCGCCGCGTACCCCTCGAGGAGGCGACTGCTGCGCTGAAAGCCTATGCAGCCAAGGCGCCTTCAGCCGAACGCAAGGCCAAGCTCACGATTGTCTTCGGCGGCCTGCTCGAAACCGTCAATACCTACCGAAGCTCGGTCATTTCCGGCATCGAGCGTTTCAACCGCCGCCAGAAGGGCCGTGCCAACGA
Source organism: Hyphomicrobium aestuarii (assembly GCA_034408685.1). Classification (GTDB taxonomy): domain Bacteria; phylum Pseudomonadota; class Alphaproteobacteria; order Rhizobiales; family Hyphomicrobiaceae; genus JANXVY01. The sequence continues at coordinate 8,993 of JAWXCP010000066.1, forward strand.
GATCGAAGAGGAAGGCCTCAAGATCAACGAGTTGCAGAAGCAGGCCGGGACGAACGCGACGCTGCGCGCCGAAGCCGACAAGGCCGTCGAACTCTACGACTGGAACGTCCGCGTGTTCGAGGAGCGGCGCCTGAATTTGCCGATCGCTTGCGAAATCCCGCCGGCAATCGATGGCCGGACATTCGAACTCGGCCGCGAAATCCGCGAACTCCTGAAGGCTGCGGGGTAAGCTCAGGGGTCGAGACTTTCGCTGCCCTGTCGGCTATTCCAATACGTTCCGCCGCACCTCGAACACCTCCATGATGCGGCACGACCTGTGCGGGCCGTCGACGACGAAGGTCCATTCGCCATTGGTGTAGGTGTCGCACATCTTGACGCCGCGAATAAGGATCCAGTGACCTTCCTTCTTGGTGTGAACTGCCAGGATGTAACTGGCCCAGGCGTTGCGCGGCTTCTGCATCCATTGCCACAACGTCGGCCGCGATTTCCGTTCGTGGTGCATGAAGCTTTCGGCGAGCTTCATCTCGAACCCGAACGCGGCGAGCGCTTCCTCGACCTCATTCGAAAACGTCCCGACGACGATCGCTTTGACCTCGGGGCTCATGTTGCGGTTGGCGCGGATGACGTCTTCGACCTTCGAGATCGCGTAGCCCGTGACGGCCGAAATCACGACCGGTCCGCAAAATGCGACCCTGCCGGTATCATTGCGGCTCGCGTTGAGCGAGGACGTCATCCGCCGTCCCAGACCGTCACGAAGGCCACCCATACGCGCGCCCCGATGCTACCGACCGCCGACGCGGTTTTCCCAGTCCCCTGTCTTGCCGAAGTATAGTTAATCAAGCGTTAACGCTCTGTGGACGAACGTCGATGCGGCAGCTAAACTAAACGAGTTTCAAATGTCGCCGCACTCGAATTTCGGCGCACTTCGGCATCACAGGCCAAGTGCAAGACGTTTCGCTCATTTTCGCTGGGGTTCTGCGTATGTTGCACCACACAGCTCCGGGCTCAGCTCGGTCGACGCCAACGATTACAGACGAGACAGCGCGTTTGCGGACAACGGCCGCTGAAGCGGACGCCGCGCCAGCCAAAACGCCGGTGGCCGGAGGTGCCGGCGAGAAGCTCTCCGTTTTCATCTCCTACTCCCGCGACGATCTCGCTTTCGCCGACCAGTTGGTCGCCGCTTTGAAACTTTATGGTTTTGATCCAACGATCGACCGGCACGGCATATCCGGCGGTGAGGCTTGGCAGGAGCGGCTCGGCGCGCTGATCCTAGAAGCCGATACGGTCGTGTTCGTCCTTTCACCGTCCTCGGCACGATCGGAAATGTGCGCCTGGGAAGTCGAAGAGGCGACGCGCCTCGGCAAGCGGATACTGCCGGTTCTGCCGCACGCTCTTGGCGAGGCCATCGCGCCGGCGAGGCTAGGCGATCGCAACTATGTGATGTTCTACCCTGAGCCGCGAGCGCCGGGATCGGGGTTCGGAGCCGGGTTGACGAGCCTCATCACGGCTCTGGAAACGAACCTCGACTGGATCCGCCAGCATACGCGACTGCTCGAACGGGCGGCGGAGTGGGACGGCGGTGGGCGGGCGGTCAACCGGCTTCTCTCGGGCAGTGATATTGCGGTGGCGAAAGCGTGGGCGTCGTCACGTCCCAAAGCGGCGCCAGAGCCGACCTCGCTGCACCTCGACTACATCCGTGCCAGCGAGGAGGAGGACGCATCGCGCGCCGACACAGAACGTCAAAGGCTCGAAGAGAAGGCAGAAGCGCTTCGGGCGAAGGAACAGGCCCTCAAGGAGAAGGCCGAGGCCCAAGCCGCACGCGTTTGGCTGCGAGGCGCATTTTTCGTCATGCTGTCGCTAGCCTCCTTGGGGCTCGGCTATTTATCCTACAGTAATTACGAGAAGAGCGAGTTCGCGGAGGCGGCCAGGCGTGAGGCAGAGGCAGCGTCCCGGCTGGCTCAACAGAGCCAGGTGCTCGCCGAGCAAAAATCGGATGAGGCAGAGAAGAATCTCGGGCTAGCCAACGAGCAGACGAAGCTCGCCCGGCTGAACCTTTACGAGGCCGAAGTCAACCGCGCACGCGCGCTAGTAGACCGGGCCGAGAAGTTGGTCGAGGCCAACAAGGCTCAACAAGCCGTAGTGCTGACAGTCGAAGCCCTCGACGTTGATCCCGCCCGCATCGACCAGCGCACTTTCTTCATCCCGGGAGCCGATCGCATCCTGGGCCTGACGACATTGGTGCGCCAGTTTATCGGACATGCTGATAAGACCGATATTTATGCGATTGCCGTTGCTCAGGATCATCATTCGTTTGCCTCTGGTGGGTCAGACAAGACCGTCCGGATCTGGAACTCGTTAACCGGCAGGGTGCTGCACAGTGTGCCCCTCAGCGAGACGGTCACCGCAATAGCCTACCTGAGCGAGGGACAACGCATTGTGGTGGCCGCCGGCAACACGGCCAGCGTATGGCGTCCAGCGTCAAAACCGCCGTCACGGGAATTCGTGTTGGTTGGACACACGAAGCTCGTCACAGCTGCCGTCGCGTCCCGAGATGGCACCCGTATCGCGACCACTTCGGAAGACGGGACGATCCGGCTGTGGGACTCGGCAAGCGGATCAGAACTGAAAGTCATCGAATTTCCGAAAAGCGTGATTGCTTGGTCGATTGCCTTTCTTCCTGACGGAAAGCGCATTGCTGCGGCGACCAGCGACGGCGTCCGTGTCGTGGACATTGAGACCGGTGCGTCATTGATTCATGCGACACACGACAAACACGCAACTCGGCTCGCGGTATCGCCGGACGGCACTTGGATTGTCGCAGCGACGGGCGGAACATCCGTTCGCGTGATCGACGCATCGAACGGCAAACTCGTGCGCTCGCTCGCACATCCAGAAGCTGTGAAGTTTGTTGCGATTACGGTCGATGGTCGGGTGATGACCGCGTTCGAAAGCCTTACGAGTATTGGATCGAAACGCGAATACGGCGTCTGGCTGTGGGACTTGAACACCGACAAGGCGACGGAGATCGGCAGCCATTTTTCAACTGTGCGCGCGATGGCCTCGTTGCCAGACGGCAAATTCCTCAGCGCCTCGGAGATCGGCGATTCGCCTCGGGTCTGGCTGTGGAGCGCCGAACCAAAGGCCGACCGTCAGCAACTCCTGGCAGTGGCGAAAGAAACAGCGCCGAGTTGTTTGAGCGTGAGGGACCGGCTTGCATTTATCCTCGGACCCCGACCGAAGCCTTGGTGTCTTGAGTTGCGCAAGCCACCCTACAAAGACGGAAAACTCGAGCCTTTCGCTAGCGCCATTCGCGACTATTCCGATGGCGCCCTGTACAACGGCGACTTCACGCACGCGCTCGAAGCGGCAGAACTTGCGCTCGAGCTAGACCCATCCTCGACCTGGGTCGAAGTCAATAAGGCGCATGCTCTTATGTTTCTCAAGAAGACCGGCGACGCCCGCGAAATGTATTTGAAGAGACGTGCCGAGACCTTGCGGCTTCCAGGGAAGACACTCACGTGGGAAGAAGCGGTCGTTCAGGATTTCGATGTGTTCGATCGCAAGAGCCTCTACGATCCGCTGATGACCGAGATCCGAGCAGAATTCGCCAAGTCGGCGCCGCCAGCTTTGGCACATGGCACCAAAATTGCCGATCCGCCGCCCCGCAATTGACGCAGTGAGACCCGTCCGATTGGTCCATCGCCCCCGCCTCTGCCATAGGCAACATTGATCAGTCGCCGCCGCTCGGCTACGCCATGGGCAGAACTTCGAGGAGAACACGATGCAGGATACGTCGACCGCTGCAGCCAAGAACTATATCGAAGGCGACACGGGTCCGTGGGAGGTCGTGATCGGCCTCGAGGTCCACGCCCAAGTCAACTCGGAATCGAAGCTGTTCTCGGGGTCCTCGACCGCGTTCGGTGCGCCGCCCAACAGCCACGTGTCGCTGGTCGATGCCGCCATGCCCGGCATGCTGCCAGTGATCAACGCGGAGTGTGTGGCGCAGGCTGTCCGCACCGGGCTTGGCCTCAATGCGCAGATAAACCGGCGCTCGATCTTTGACCGCAAGAACTATTTCTACCCCGACCTGCCGCAAGGCTATCAGATCAGCCAGTACAAGCACCCCATCGTCGGCGAGGGCCAGATCGAGATCGAAGCCGACGGCGAGACCATGACGGTCGGCATCGAGCGGCTGCACCTCGAGCAGGACGCCGGCAAGTCGATCCACGACATGCACCCGGACTGCACCTACGTCGACCTCAACCGGTCCGGCGTGGCGCTGATGGAGATCGTCTCGAAACCCGACATGCGCTCGGCCAAGCAGGCCCAAGCCTACGTCACCAAGCTGAGGACGATCCTGCGCTATCTTGAGACGTGCGACGGCGACATGGAGAAGGGCAACCTGCGCGCCGACGTCAACGTCTCGGTGCGCAAGCCCGGAGCTGAACTCGGCACGCGCTGCGAAATCAAGAACGTCAACTCGATCCGCTTCATCGGCCAAGCGATCGAGGTCGAAGCCCGCCGTCAGATCGAGATCATCGAGGGCGGCGGAAAGATCGATCAGGAAACCCGATTGTTCGATCCGGGCAAGGGCGAGACGCGCGCCATGCGCAGCAAGGAAGAGGCGCACGATTACCGCTACTTCCCCGACCCCGACCTGCTGCCATTGGAATTTAGCCAAGGCTATGTCGACGAACTGAAGTCGCATCTGCCCGAGTTGCCGGACGCCAAGCGCGCGCGGTTCATCGCCGACTTCGCCTTGTCGCCCTATGACGCCAGCGTGCTCGTCGCCGAGAAGGCCAACGCCGCCTACTTCGAGACGGTTGCCAAGGGCCGGGACGGGAAGACATCCGCCAACTGGGTGATCAACGAACTGTTCGGCCGCCTCAACAAGGAGGGTAAGGGCATCGAGGCGACGCCCGTTTCGGCAGCCCAACTTGGCGGCATCATCGACCTCATCGGCGATGGCACGATCTCGGGCAAGCTCGCCAAGGACCTGTTCGAAATCGTGTGGACCGAGGGCGGCGACCCGGCCGCCATCGTCGAAGCGCGCGGCATGAAGCAGGTCACCGACATGGGCGCGATCACGGCGGCCGTCGACGCCATCATCGCGGCCAACCCCGATAAGGTCGAGCAGGTAAAGCTGAAGCCGACCATGCTTGGCTGGTTCGTCGGCCAGGTCATGAAGCAAACCGGCGGTAAGGCTGCCCCCGCGGCTGTCAGCGATCTGCTCAAGTCGAAGTTGGGGATTGAGTGACTTAGTCGGCCGGCCACTGCCGTCTTCACCATCGTCTGCGCATGGCGTACTGTAACGCCATGACCCAGACAGCCCGCAAACTGATGACCCAAGACGAGTTCCTGCTTTGGTGCCTCGACCAGGAAGCGAGGTACGAGCTTGTCGAAGGCGTGCCAGTCGAGATGATGACCTGCGACGGCGTGATCCGGCCCGACGGGCCGCAGCGCCGCGCCAATGCACGTCGGGCTAGCAACCGTCACGACAGCATCGTTATCAATATTATCGTTGCGCTCGGCACTCAGCTTCGCGGCACATCTTGCCGCCCCGCTACGGCCGACATCGCTGTCAAAACCCGGCGCCGGTCAATCCGGCGTCCAGATGTTACAGTGACCTGCGATCCACCACGCCCCGATACCTACGACGCCGAGACGGCACGGATGGTTGTCGAAGTCCTGTCGCCATCGAACCGCGGCGTGGCGTGGCAGCGCAAGCTTGAAGAATATCATGGGCGCCAGGGCCTGTCGTATATCCTAATTGTGGATAGTGAGAAGATCGGCGCACTGCTCGTCTATCGCGCGGCCGACGACGTGCCATGGGACGAGGCGACATATGAGACGCTCGATGACACGATCGAGCTTCCCCACATCGGTTGCCGTCTGGCGCTTCATGACATCTATGCCGGTATCGATTTCGATGCCGACTGAACCGGCCGTTGTGTCGGGCGCCCGAGGTGCCAAACTGCACGCAATCGAATGGCGCACCTCCACCGAGCCCGTCGCCTACCTCGACGCGCTGGCCGTCATGACCGAGCGGGCGCGCGCGATCGCCAAGGGCGAGGCTCTAGAGTTGGTCTGGCTGCTCGAGCATCCACCACTTTACACCGCCGGGACGAGCGCGCGGGCAGACGATCTGCTCACGCCGGAGCGGTTTGCGGTCCACGCAACCGGCCGCGGTGGGCAATATACCTACCACGGCCCCGGCCAGCGCGTCGTCTACCTCATGCTCGACCTCAGGGCTCGTGGCGGCGACGTGCGGGCCTATGTCCAAAGCCTGGAAGCGTGGATCATCGCGGCGTTAGCCGAGCTCGGCGTAACTGCTGGCGTGCGCGATGGCCGGATCGGGGTCTGGGTCGAGCGGCGCGGCGCCGATGGATACTCGCGCGACGACAAGATTGCCGCGCTTGGCATTCGCGTCAGCCGTGGCGTGACGATGCACGGGATTGCGATCAACGTCGCACCGGACCTGGAACACTTCTCCGGGATCGTTCCATGCGGCATCTCTGACCACGGCGTCACCAGCCTCGCCGACCTTGGCATCGACGCCAACATGATCGACGTCGATCGCGCATTGAGGGCAACATTCGCGTCCACCGTCGGCGAACGCCAAGGGTGATCGGATATCCTGGCCGGTCGGAACGGACTGTGGATATTGCGACCTGATTGGCACATCGACGCGTGCGCAGCCCCTGTCAGTGGTCCGAAGTCTTGTGCTGGCCAGGGTCGCTGCCCGCCGTCGCCGCCAGAACGGACCGCTACAATGACAACCGACGTTCAAAGTCGGCGTTACGGCTTCTGCTGAGCCGGGCCGCCGATGGGTCCTTCGCCAGCACCCTCGGGGCCGTCGTAATAGAGGTACCCCTCTTCGATCGAGACGACCTCGTCGCCTTCGAGTTCGTATTCGTCGTTCTCGCTATCGTTCAAGCGGACGATGCAGCCCTTGAGGCAAACCTTGTCGAGGGTCGCGCCGCGCGCCAGCGGATGGTCGACCTTCGCGCTCCCCTCCATCACGCTGATCTTGTGATCGCGGGTGTCGCGGTTGGTTAATGAAATCGCATAGGCAATATCGGCAAATGACAACGTGACGACAGCAAGCGCGAGAGGGATCGTCCACGGTTTGGGGCGCATGACCCGATCCTCCTCGCACTCACCACATCGATTTACTTCTTCTTCGCAGCGGCCTTCTTCGCGGCTGGCTTCGCAGCAGCCTTCTTGGCGGCTGGCTTGGCGGGGGCGGCGGCCTTCTTGGCGGCCGGCTTCTTGGCAGGAGCCTTCATTGGTCTCATCCTCTTTGTGATGTTCCCCTCGGACGAGGCCGACGGGTTCTGCTTTAAAGACGCACACGGCCGACTCGGAAAGTCGGTCAACGCGACTATTTATGGAATCAAATTCACCGACAAACGGATTTTTCCGGTGGTCCCTATCGATTTTTCCGATAGATAGCTCTGGTCGGGTTCGCGCGCGAGGAGGCATCCATGGATGTGACACTGGCAAAGACCTTCTTAATGGTGGCGGAAACCGGCTCTTTCATCGAGACAGGGCGCCGCCTCAACGTCACCCAGTCAACGGTATCGGCGCGTATCAAAGGGCTTGAAGACAACCTCGGCAAGCCCCTCTTCATCCGTGGAAAAAGCGGTGCCGAGCTAACCCAGGCCGGACAGCAGTTCCAAAAGCATGCGCTCGCGCTGATCCGGATATGGCGGCACGCACAATTGGAAGTTGGATTGTCTGAGAAACATCGCGACCACCTGTCTGCGGGTGCCCCACCGATTCTCTGGCAGGGGTTTTTACTCAACTGGGTGTCGTGGCTGCGCGGCAATATCCCCGACATCGCCGTATCGGCCGTCAGCGGGCTCGCCTCCCATCACATGCAACGGCTTGTCGAAGGCACGCTCGATCTCGCTGTTCTCTACCGGCCGGTGCAACTGCCGGGCTTCATCAACGAGCATTTGTTCGACGAAGAGTTCGTAATGGTGACGTCGGGCAAGCCCGGTTCCCGCCGGGCGGGGCAGGAGTACATCTTCATCGACTGGGGGATCGACTTCCAACAGGACCACGCAGCTGCCTTCCCTGAGATGGTCAACCCGCCGTTGAACCTAGACCTCGGCGGCATGGCGCTCGACTATTTGCTCGGCAATGACGGCCAAGCCTACTTTCCCCGCCGACTGGTCAAAGGTCACGTCGCCCGGGGCAAGCTACGCGAGACCAAGCGCGCGCGCCGCTTCATCTACCCGGTGTACATGATCTACCCCGAGGCGCGCGACGAGGAGGCCTACGCGCCGATCCTCGATGCGCTGCGGGCGGAGGCCGTTAGGCTGAGGTAGTAGCGGGATCGACCGGCCTCGATCATGCAAGTGTCACTGGCTCGAAGAACTGCGGGGCCTCGGAGCGGTCGAACATGCCATAGTCACGTGAGATGAGCGACAGACGGGCGATCGCGACGGTTGGCTGCGAAGCGAGGGTGCTAAGCAGGTTCTCACCTTCCGCTCGGCTTGCGACCTCGATGATGCAGATCCCGAGATCGGGCTCGTAGACGCTCTGGAAGCGGCTCGCACCCGAGGCAACCGCGACACCATGGCCCCGCGTTGCCACGGTCAAGATGTAACGCGCAGTGCGTGGACCCTGGTCGTAGGCCACGGCGGATTCGTGACCATGGCCGAACACGTCTCGATCCGGGCCGATCTCGGCGATGACTTGTCCGACCCTGAGGCGGTAGTCGGCAAGGATGTCGGTACGCCCGCACACTTGCGCGCGATGGTGGGCCCCATTTGCCCGCCAGCGGGCCATGCTCGCTTCGTCACGCCAGTATTGGTGGGAGAGAAACCAACCGGGTCGATCGTCACTGCGCGACCGGTCGAGAAATAGTAGCCCGCCGGAGTCATCTAGCGTCGGCTTTAACGCGGCGGCCATTTCGAAATAGGCGGCCTCGCGATCCGGCTTGGGTAACACCTCGAAGATGAGCATCAACATCGGTCGTTGCTCCAACGTCAAGCAAACTCGAGGATCACCGCGTCTACGGCGAGGCTGTCTCCGGCCTTGGCGTTGACCTTGGCGACGACGCCGTCGCGCTCGGCGCGCAAGATATTTTCCATCTTCATCGCCTCGACGATGGCAAGGCTGTCGCCAGCCTTCACGTCCTGGCCGACATCAACATGCACGGCTTTGACCAAGCCCGGCATCGGACACAGCAAGTACTTGCTCATGTCGGCTGGAACCTTGATCGGCATCAGCGCCACAAGTTCAGCTTCGCGTTCGGTGTAGACAAAGGCTGCGGCCTGAACGCCCCTGTAGGCGAGGTTATAGCCATTGAGCACCGGCCGCACTTGGACTGCAGCCAGCGCACCGCCGACGGTGCCGTTCCATACCGGCGCGCCAGGTGCCCAAGCAGACACGATCTCGAGCGTCTCGCCGCGACCGTTCGCGCCATCGAGCAACGTCACGTAAACAGGACCCTCGCCCGCACCGGCGACTTCTACGTGTTGGGTCGCAGCCCCGACCCTGACCACGCGACGCGACGCGAACTGCACCGGCGTGCCCGTCATCTGGTTGGTGATGGCGCGACGGCGCTGATTGCCCTTGTGGTCGATACTGGCTGCGATGCACGCCAGGACCCGCAGTTCTGCGCCCTCGGCCGCACGCGGGGTAAACCCGTCGGGGAACTCTTCCTTGATAAAGCCCGTCGAGATGTTTCCCGATCTCCAGCGCGGATGCTGCATCAGGGCCGACAGGAACGGGATATTGTGTGAGATGCCGTCGATATAAAACGCGTCGAGGGCGTCGGCTTGCGCATCGATCGCCATCTCGCGGGTTGGCGCATGGGTGACCAGCTTGGCGATCATCGGATCATAATACATCGAGATCTCGCCGCCCTCCGTCACGCCGGTATCGTTTCGGACCGTGCGGCCGCCAATTCGATCCTCAGCCGGCGGCCGGTATTTAACCAGGCGCCCAATCGACGGCAGAAAGTTGCGATACGGGTCCTCGGCATAAATCCGGCTTTCGACCGCCCAGCCGTCGAGCTTCACGTCGGACTGTTTGAAACTCAACTTTTCGCCAGCAGCAACGCGGATCATCTGCTCGACGAGGTCGATGCCAGTGATCATCTCGGTCACCGGATGCTCGACCTGGAGGCGCGTGTTCATCTCGAGGAAGAAGAACGAACGGTCCTGGCCGGCGACGAACTCGACCGTGCCAGCGCTGTCGTAGCCAACCGCGCGGGCGAGAGCCACCGCCTGCTCGCCCATCGCCTTACGGGTCTTCTCGTCCAACAGCGGTGAGGGCGCCTCCTCGACGACCTTCTGGTTGCGGCGCTGGATCGAGCACTCGCGCTCGCCAAGATAGACGATATTGCCGTGTTTATCGCCGAGCACCTGAATCTCGATGTGGCGCGGATTGACGATGAACTTTTCGATGAACACCCGGTCGTCGCCGAACGACGACTTGGCCTCCGAGCGCGACGCGTCAAAGCCCTCCGTCACCTCCGACGTCGAATGCGCGATGCGCATGCCCTTGCCGCCGCCGCCAGCCGATGCCTTGATCATCACCGGGTAGCCGATCTCATCGGCAATTCGGATCGCCTGGGCGGCGTCGGCAATCTCGCCAAGATACCCCGGCACCGTCGAAACGTTGGCCTTGGCAGCGGCTTTCTTCGATTCGATCTTGTCGCCCATGGCCGCGATCGCGCCGCGGTTGGGGCCGATAAACACGATCCCGTGTTTGGCGAGTTCGACCGGAAACGCCTCGCGCTCGGACAGAAAGCCGTAACCCGGGTGCACTGCTTGCGCGCCCGTCGCTTTACAGGCTGCGATGATTTTGTCGATCACAAGATAGGACTGCGCGGCCGCCGCCGGCCCGATATGGATCGCTTCATCGGCCATCTCGACGTGGAGCCCATCCCGGTCCGCGTCGGAATAGACCGCCACCGTAGCGATGCCCATTCGACGGGCTGTCTTGATCACGCGGCAAGCGATTTCGCCCCGGTTGGCGATGAGGATTTTCTGAAACATGGGTGGGCGGGTGTCCTTGACGTGGCGGCGGAGAGAAGCGCCGCAACTATAGTATCCACCACTGTATGGGCAAGGCTCGACCTTAACCACCCTGACCGCAACCGCAGTCCTAATCCCTATAGCGAACCCGGATAGCCGCGCTGTCCTATTATTCCGGCGTCGTCAAACGCGACCGGTCAGTCCCACCAGCCGGTGTCCACAGGGCGGTAGACCCGGCGGCGCGCATCGCGAGGTTGCGAGTACGGATTCGATTGGCTGAAGACACTGAAAAAGCCGTTGTCGTTCCATGGCTGATACTGCGGCACCGGCGGCGGCGGCGGGGTCGGCTTGCGGGTCACGAAACCACCCTGCGGTTGGTTGCTCAACACCGTGACAAATTCCGTTCGATAGTTTGTCTCCGCGCTCAGTGGCTCGTCCGAGACGACAATTGAGGAATTTGGCAGCGCGGTCGGCGCGATGCGGTTGAGCACATCTTGGGGAATGGTGATGCGGTCGAGCGCATTTTTTGCACCATCTCCATTATCAATCGTCACCGCAGCCCAGCGAAGACCGGAGCCGCTGCGCGCCATCGCTGTGAACACATGGGTGCCGATCGGCTTGTCGGGATCGCGGATTGTGACAGGAACCTCGATCGTGGCATCGAACACTTCGCCGCCGTCCGCCCACGGCTTGCGGGTATTGCGCCGCACATACAGCTTCTGTGTCGCGCGACTGATGTAGACCGACACTGGCACCAGGGCGAGCTTGGCCTCGGTTGCCGCTTTGGTTGCGACCGCTTTTTTATCGGCGGCGGCCTTTGCCGTCTCCTTCGCGATCGCCGCCCCATCGGACTTCGAACTCGCGCCTGCTCGGACCGCCTCGAGTTGCGAGGCGACGGTCATGGCCGTCGATGCCGCCTTGAGGACCCGCTCTTCCGCACGCGCCCTGGCCTCGTCGGTTTTGGCGGCGGCAAACGCCTTGTTGGCCGAGGCAAACTCAGCGTCGGCTCTGGACTTCAGATCTTCGAACTTGCGAAGAGAAGCCAGTGCAGAAGCGGTCTCGCGGGCAGCCGTTGCGGCTGCCTTCTTCGCATCATTTGCCAGTTGAGCGGCATCGGCTGCGTCACGTTCGGCCGCATCAGCGCGCGTTGGAGCCGCGGCTAGAGCCTGCGGGTCAGGCACGAGCAGCGCCGGGTGAGCAATCGACACGGGCGACGCGTCGGTCGGCGAGACGATCACCCGCATCCCGATCCGTGTCTTGGAAAACAGGTCTTCGGCAAAGTCGAACGGCATCCGCACACAGCCTTTGGATGCGGGATAGCCCGGCAATGGGCCACCGTGCAGCGCAACTCCATTCCACGTGAGCCGCTGCATGTGCGGCATCCACGCGTCGTCGTAGAGGTTCGAGCGATGCTCCGCGTTCTTTTGGACAACGGCGAAGACCCCGGCTGGCGTCTCGCGTCCGGTGATGCCAGTCGATATCGGCGCGCTCATGATCCAGCCGTCGGCGTCGTAGACAACAACTTGCTGCGTCTTGATCGACACGATCGCCATGACCGGCTCGCCGGCGTCGCGCTGCGCTGTCATTACCGCGGGGGCCGTCGAGCGCGCATTTTTCGGATTGGCGCTCGCGGTCACCATCGGCAGCGCCGCCAGAGCCAAAAGTGTCGCAATGCCGACCAGCCTAAAGCGTCGAAAAGTCGTGTGCGGCATCAGAAGTCCCTCTCGCGATCGCATCGATAGCCACTAATCTGTGATTGCAGCGATCCGGTGTCAAATCGTGACATGGCGAGCGTGAACGGGCCTACCTAACTGGCCTACCGAAAGGGCCTACCTCCGCCGAGGCGGCGGGAGTGCGAAAAGGACAGATCGTCCAGCTATCGGCCCGCCAAATCGCTTTTCGAACGGCACATGATCGTTACCGGGACGGCAAATATACTTTGGACTTGTCCAGCTTGTAGCTCCACGGCAGTCCGGCATTTTTCCAGCCGTTGACGTCCCGACGCCCGTCCTTCGAAAGGTCGCCTTCAAAACCATCGACTTGGCTCCAAACGTTGGGGAAGCCAGCATCCGCCAGTGTGTTCACGGCACGCGCCGAACGCTCACCCGAACGGCACATCACGATGATGCGATCGGTTTTTGTCAGCCCCTTTGCTGTCAGCAGTTTGTCGACCGCGACGGTAAACGCCGGATTGGCATCGAGTTTGAACCGCCCGTTCTTATCGTCCCATTCGCCAAACTCGTTCATCTCGACGTAGGGGATCTGTCCATCGACGAGCGCTGTCATGCCTATGAACTGGACCTCCGCGCGGGTCCGTACATCGACAAAGAGCGTCTTGGTTGGGTCCGATGTAACGATCGAATGCGCCTCGCTGGCGGTCAGATATTTGCCAAGCTTCGTCTGCTTGGACTTGTCTGGCTCAGCGGCAAGCGCCGCGTGACCTGCGGCCAACGCAATAACGGCGCATAGTGTCAAAATGAACGAGCGCATGGTCAACCTTTGAAATCATTCAGTTACGACGGAACGAACCGATAGGCTGATTGGTTCCGCTCCACCCGCCCGATCCCGGGCCACGGCAGATGATAGCCGAGCAGCCGCATTCGGTCCGTCGCCAACATGTCGAGTGTCCGCTTGCGTGCGGCAACCGCGCGGTCGGGCTCGACGTCGGGTCCCCATGTCCAATCGGGCTTGGCAAACGAGACAACCGGGTTGGTCAGCACATCGCCGCCGATCAGAATCTGTTCGGCCCCAGACGAGACCGCAACCGAGACGTGTCCCGGCGTGTGTCCGGCCGTGTCGACGAGTGTGACGCCCGGTACGATTTCAGCCCCTGGCTTGATGGCCTCAATGCGATCGCGCAGGCCGTCCAGCCGACGCACGATGCCGAGCGCCATGCCTCGTATCGCCTCAGGGACTTCGTTTGCGATATTCGGGCGCCGCCAATAGTCGAGTTCGGCCGCCGGCATCACATGGCGGGCTTTCGCAAACCGGCTCGCATCGTCGAACGGATCGATCACGCCCCAGAAGTGGTCTGCGTGGGCGTGGGTGAAGACGACGTGCGTCACGCTATCGGCCGTGATGCCGGCAGCCTCCAGATTGGCCGCAAATCGTCCCGTCGTCGGCATGAAATCTGTTCCGCCACCGCAATCGATGACGATCGTCGCGTCTGGCGTTTTGACAACCGTGACGTTGACCTCGCCGCGCAGCGCGGAGGCGTTCGCGGGCAAGTTTCCGCCGTTGGCTAGAAACAGCGCGGTAATCTCGTCGCGAGAGCGTCCAGGCAGCAGGAGGTCGAACGGTAGTGTGATGTCTCCGTCGGATACGACAGTGATCTCGAACGACCCGACGGCAAGGCGATGTGTCGTTGGCGGGCTGGCCCAAGCCGGCGTAATCCATGGGGCCCGCGCAACCCATGGTTCCCGCGTTGACCACGGGGGCAACGGCAACCCTGCAACCGCAAGCGGGGCCAACGCCGCCCCGCCCAGGAGACCGACGATCCGGCGCCGGGTGAGAAAATGGAAATCGTCTCGACGATGGTTCATGTGAACAGAACTGTCACGACACGATCCTCCAAGTTATCCGCCAAGTCGCGCGATCTCAGCCGAACATGTCAGCCGTGATCCCGGCATACCATCCCATGTTCTCGACCTGGGTCTGTTTGCGAAGATCAGCCGTCTCGCCGGTCTTTGATACAAACGTCTCGACCGCACCGATCTTGCCGTCCTTGGCCTCATAGCGGCCGCCAACCTTCACCGTATCGTCCGTGCTGAGCATCGACCAGCACGTGTTGGTGTAGCGGGCCGGGAACGTCTTGGCCTCGGTCAATTCACCCCGCACAATCATCGCCGCGACCTTGGCTTGGCTATTGGCCGAAAACGCCGACTTCGGCATATCGCCTGCGATGCACGCATCGCCAATGATGAAAATGTTCTGGTCCTTCGCCGACTTCATGCTGGCTGGATCGATCGGACAGAAGCCGCTCTCGTTGGCGAGGTCCGCGCCCAACGCGATTTTGCCAGCGGTCTGTTTTGGAATGACATTGACCAGGGCGACGTTCTTGTAACTCTCGAAACCCGTTTCGACCGTGTTCGTCTTTGGATCGACGGATTTGATGCCATCGTGGATCTTGGGGCTCAGCCACTCGACCATGCCGGGATAGTGCTTTTCCCATCCCTCCTGGAATAGTGCCTGCTTGGAAAACGTTTCCTTCGGGTCGAGGATGATGATCTTCGCCTTCGTCTTTCCTGCCGATTTGAGCACATGCGCCATCATGGACACACGTTCATAGGGACCCGGCGGGCAACGGTACGGGTTGGGCGGGGCGATCATCACGATCACGCCCCCATCGGGCACCGCCTCGAGACGCTTGCGAAGAAGCTCCGTCTGCGGGCCAGCCTTCCAGGCATGCGGCATCGCTTCTTCGTGCTCGCGGCCCCAGCCGGGAACGCTATCATACTTGAGATCGATGCCGGGCGAGAGGACGAGCCGGTCGTATTCCATCATCGACCCGTCGGCGAGCTTGACCTGCTTCTTGTCGCGATCGATCTGGACGGCGGCCTGATGGACCATTTTGATCCCGTGGGCCGCGGCGAGCTTATCGTAGCCGTGGGTCAATTCCGTCATCGGGCGGAAACCGCCAAGATAGAGGTTCGAGTGGAAGCAGGTCACGAATTGCTTCGACGGTTCGACGATCGAAACCGAGATGGCGCCAGCCGAATCCTTTGCAATGTACCGGGCCGCCGTGGCCCCGCCGGGTCCACCGCCAAGTACGACGACACGAGGTTTAGCCTGCCCGAGCACGGCGGGTGCGCCGAGCGCCAGCGTGCCGAGCGCGGCTGTTCCTGCCGTTGCCAACAGCTTGCGGCGAGAAATCTGCATTGACGTTCCCTTCCCTGTTGTGGACGCGCGATTTTTTATCTGCGCCTTTTCGTTCTTGCTAACACATTCCGATAAGTTGGCATCGTGATGGCTTAACCGTCGCGAAGTAGGCTGCCAGCGCCTCGACTTCCTCTTTTGTCAAGCGTCCCGCGATGGTCTGCATAATCGGGTTGTCGCGGGTCTTGTCGCGATATGACGACATCACAGCTGCGAACTGGTCGGTAGGCCAGCCGACAATCGACGGGATGCCGTTATCGGCACCAACCGGGCTGTGGCACGTCACGCATTCACCCGACAGATATTCGCCGAACGCGGCATCTGCAGCCCGCGCCTGACCGGCGTGCTGCAATGCCAACAATATGGCCGCGCCAGCCATGACCGCAAAATTTGTCGGCATCACCCCAAGTCCTCAGTCCGCTCAATATCAATCGATGAACTCAACGACCCAAGTTCATCGACCCACATTCAATCGACCCGGATCGATTACCAATCAACCTGGATCGATCATCAGTCGACCTGGATCGATCATCAGTCGACTCTGGGTCCATCTTTCTTGTCTGGCGTCACATCGAGAACCATAGCTCGGCTGGTGACTTTGCGGTCAGGTGCGCAGTCCTTCATGCACACGTCGCGCTTCCAGAAATGCCGCTCCGTCGTCTCTCGATCGTCATCGTAAAAGCCGTCGGCGTTCGGCAGCTTCACGCTGTTATAGGTTGCTGCGCTGAGTTCAAAATTCGAATCTTTGATAACGTCATTCATTTGTAAGATGTAGGCGACGACAGCGTAAAGCTCATCGCCGGTCAACGACTGGGCGTTGCCATAGGGCATGGCGCGACGGACATAGTCGAACACCGTCGAAACCGACGGCCAGAACGAGCCGATGGTCTTTTCCGGCCGCTCGGCTTTCAACGTGCCAAGTCCACCGGCCAGCACTGGCCAGCGGTCGAGGCCCTGGCCGAACTCACCGTGGCACGACGCGCATCGCTCGATGAAGACCGTCTCGCCCTGAGCTGCGGTGCCTTTGCCCGGCGGCAGCCCCGCGCCATCGGGGCGCACATCGATATCCCAACCGGCGATCTGTTCTGCGGTTGCCGACGTGCCGACGCCAATTTTCGGCCCTGGCGGGGCAACTTTCGGCCCTGCCGGGGCAACGACCTTGTCGATAACTCCTGGCTTATCGGCCGCGACCGCTGGCGGCTTGCCTGTCTGGGTGCTTGGCTGGGTGCCTGACTGGGCCCCCGTTTGCGCCCCCGTTTGCGCCCCTGTCTGCGCCTTCGGGGCAGGCTGTGCAGTAACGATTCCCGCTACACCGATCCCCGACGCCACTGTCGCGACAATCCCGACTGCGGCGACGGCTCCGATCAACTTAGCCGATTTCAACATTTTCCGCCTCGCCGTTGGTCCGCACCAGCCACGTCTGAATACCGTTATTGTGGTAGATCGAATTCACGCCGCGCACCTTGCGCAACTCGTCTTTGGCCGGCTGGACATAACCAGTGGAGTCGTGTGCCCGCGACTGGATCATCATTTCGTGACCGTTCCAGTCGTAATCGACGTAAAACCTCGTCATCGACTTATCGAGCACCGGTCCATCGATCCGCGCCTCTTGCCAGTTGCGGCCACCGTCGAGCGAGACATCGACTCGGGTGATCGTCCCGCGCCCGGACCACGCCAAGCCTGAG
Organism: Hyphomicrobium aestuarii; assembly: GCA_034408685.1. GTDB lineage: Bacteria > Pseudomonadota > Alphaproteobacteria > Rhizobiales > Hyphomicrobiaceae > JANXVY01. Next base: position 26,550 of record JAWXCP010000066.1, read on the forward strand.
ATCACATTGCGTCCCTTGGCTTTGAGCGGGCTTTCTGGCGACGGGTTCGTGACGATCGACTTGGCGTCCATGTAAAACGTGAACCGTCGCGAGCGGCCGTCGGTCATCAGGTCGGTGTATTTCGAAGTCTCCTCGCGGGCATTCCACGGCATATCGCCGACCTCGATGCGGCGCAGCCACTTGACCCACATGTTGCCTTCAAAGCCAGGAATCACGGCACGAACCGGATAACCCTGTTCCTTGCGCAACGCTTCGCCGTTCATCTTCCAAGCGATGATCGTATCTTCGAGCGCCTTTTCGAGCGGCAATGACCGGTTCATACCAGCAGCGTCGCCGCCTTCGAGCAAAAGCCATTTTGCTTTCGGCTTGATGCCGGCTTCGTCGAGCAGGTGCTTCAGCCGTGTGCCCGTGTACATCACGTTATGGATCATACCGTGGGTGAACTGGCAGCCGTTGAGCTGCGCGCCGCGCCATTCCATGCCGGAGTTGGCCGCGCATTCCAGGAAGTGAACCCGGTTGGTACGTGGAAACCGCATCAGATCGTCGAGCGTAAAGATCAGCGGCTTGTCGACCAGACCATGCAACATCAGCCGGTAGTCGGTCGGATTGATTTCGGCCGCACCGCCATGGTGCCGCTCGAAGCACAATCCGTTCGGGGTAATGATGCCGTCGAGGTCGTGCAGCGGCGTAAAGTTGATCGAGCTTTGCCGGTCGGCCGTCAGCCATTCTACGGTCCGGCGGACGACATGCTTTTCAAACTTGATCGGCTTGCCGTAGGGATGGTCGGTGACGCCGTCACCTAGCGTACGGGACCAGTCGGCAACGTTGGGCGGTTGTGTCGATGGGTCGACGGCCGAGGTTGCGGCAACGGTTTTCGTGTCGGCCGCAACCGCAGCTCCGCCCGCCGTTGCAGCAAGTCCGCCAGCCATTGCGCCGCGCAGAAACGACCGGCGATTGGGAGCGGCATCGCCGCGCGTTTTGTCATTTTGCGTCATATCGTTGCTCCGTTTGCCAGCCAGCGTTTTGGACAACCCCATAACAGGCTCCGACACTCATCAGGCTCCGACAATCTTGACCGCGCTCGTCTCCTCGACGCGCACCGGCGTTGCCGTCTTGAGGTAATTTCCGATGACATCCCAAATCGGCGGGCCGTCGACCGTTTCGGCAATGCTCGCCCAGCCTGCGACGCGGTATTCTTTCGATGCCTCGATCGCCGCGCCCGTTTTGAGGTGCGTCATCGCAGAGATCCGCTGCCCCGCAGGCTTTGCGATATCGATGGTGAAGCCAAGCCCGCCGGTGCGCACCATGTCGCCACCTTGCTGATAGTAGGGGTCTGGATTGAAGATGTTGTCGGCGACGTCCTCGATGATCTCTTTGAGGCGCGCGCCCGTCATGGTCATCCGGTAGCAATTCGGATAGCTCATGGCCGTCGCGTTGGTGACATCCTCGAACGTGATGTCCTGGCCTGGCAACAGCGACGCGCCCCACCGCACACCGGGCGACAACGCGATCTCGGCATCGCGCTCGGCAAGGATCGCGTTGCAGATGACATCGTCGAGCGTGCCATTGAAGTTGCCGCGCCGGTACAGCAGCGAATCGGTGCGGCCGAGCACCTTCGACAGGTCGGCTTTATAGGGCGCCCGATGCTTTTCGATGAGCGCGGCGACGTCTGCGTCAGGCGTAATCGCGTCCGAGAACACCGGGATCAACCGGTAGCGCCAGCCCTTGACCGCCTTGCCCTGCACATCGAGGTCGAGACGTGAGACGAATTTGCCGTGGCTGCCTGTTGCGACGATCAACGTCGACCCGACCTGGGTCGGCCTCGGCAGGGCGTCATGCGTGTGCCCGGACAATATGACGTCGATGCCGGTGACGCGCTGCGCCACCTTGCGGTCGACGTCGAAACCATTGTGAGACAACAACACGACAAGGTCCGCACCTTCGGCCTTCGCGGCCTCGACCTCGGCTTGCAAGTCACTTTCACGGATGCCGAACGTCCACTTCGGGATCATCCACCTCGGATTGGCGATCGGCGTGAACGGGAACGCCTGTCCGATCACCGCAACCTTGACGCCGCCGCGCTCGAACATCTTGCGCGTTGGGAAAACCTTGTCCTCGAACTCGCTCTCACGGACGTTCTGGGCAAGAAACGGGAAGCCGAGCGCCTTGGTCAATTCGGTGACGCGAGCTTCGCCCAGCGTAAACTCCCAGTGGCCGGTCATCGCGTCGGGTGCCAACCGCGCCATGACATCGACCATGTCCTGGCCTTTGGTTTGATACGACGTCCAGCTGTTGGTCCAGGTGTCGCCGCCATCGAGCAACAGCGTCTTGCCATTGCGTTCAGACCGGATCGATTTGACGATCGTGGCAATACGGTCGAGGCCGCCCATCCGGCCATAGGTTTTGGCAAGCCCGGCGAAGTCCTTGAAGGTCAACGCGTAGGCATCTGCGGATCCGGGCTTCAATCCGAATGCCGTCAGAAATTCGTCACCAACAATGTGCGGGACGACGCCTTTTGCATCGCCGACGCCAATGTTGATCGAAGGCTCGCGAAAATACGTCGGAACGAGCTGCCCATGAATATCGGTGAGATGAATGAGCGTCACGTTTCCGACGGGCTCGAACGCCAGGAGTTCGGATTGAGTAAGCTTTCCCTGAGCGCTAGCGCGCGCCATTGGGAGCCCCGCCGTTGCCACCGCCGCAAGCGATGCCGCAGTTACGAAATCGCGCCGGCTGATCATGCTGTATCGCCTCTAGCGTGCTGCGTGGCAGCCGTTCATAGCGACCTCCCGAATGCGGTGGAGGCAGGCATTTTAAACACAGGTCCGCAGTCGGGCCGCGACAGCCGCCCGCCCAGGCTCATCTTCGTGCTTCAGGCGTGGAGCGGCAGCTGATTAGCTAACCGTGACCTTGTGCTCGGACGCGTAAACGCTGCCGTCGTCGTCGGTCCACGAAAACACGAACGTGCCACTTTCGGGAACTTTCACAAAGAACGATTGGTAAGGGTTTGCCGAGATCGCGGGAAACCAATCGGCGCGCATCACTTCCTTGCCGTTGAAGGTCGCGGCGAACTGTTTGATGATTTTGCGTGGGATGGCGTTACCATCCTTATCCTTGCGCTGGCCGCTTTCCATTTCATGCGAAATCAGCGTTTTGACTTCGATAACTTCGCCAGCCTTTGCTGTCGCTGGCATGCGAACGCGGGGAGTTGGTTTCGACATGGTTCGATCCTCAAAATCGATTGGTCCAGGAGGGGCATTGATCGTCGTCGGCGCACTTTGACGTACGCCATCCAGCCGGGCATTAGCCGCCGCAGCCGCCGATCGTGACCTTCACTTCCTTCTTGGCCGTGTAGAACTTACCGTCCGACATCTGCGCGACGGCGACGATGTTTTGCGTCTTGGCGAGGCGAATGCGGATCGCGGCTGCCGCCTTGGGCGACATCGGCGAGAAATGGAATGCGGCAACGCCAGGCGTCGGGTTCTCTTCGGCGAAGAAGTAGATCGACTTGACGTAGTCCTTGTCGCTCATCGGGCTCTCGACCTCGAAGTTCAGCGGAACGACGAGACCATTTTCGGCGATCGACGGCAGATCGAGCTTGATCTTGCCCTCAGCGAGCGCTGCGCCGCCCGTGATTTTCGCAATTGCTTCCACGACCTGAGTTGGCGCGGCGATGGCAGTGCCCGGCAACAGGATCGTTGCAGCACCAGCGACCGCAACATGCATGAAATCGCGTCTCGAAACAGATGCGGCAGGTGACTTAACTTTCATCATCGCGTCCTCCCAGTGGCTTGCGCCAGTTCGCCGGGTTGTCCCCGGTGTTTGGATCATACGTCGCGGCGAGGCGGTTGCCGAAAGGACTTCCAACGCCGCGCGGGCTACATGGTCGCAGGCAGGATAGATATTTAAATTGCTATATGTCAATCCGTCCTTGCGACTTTTTGTACTGGCCTGTAGCTTTACATGCGTCGGCGGCAAAATTGCGCGGCCTGCAGCTGACGGCAGCAAGCAAAAAAACGCGCTCGGGGTTGGAAATTTAACAGGAGTGGATGCTTGATGATGAGGCTTGATCGAACGGCGGGCTGGATCATTGCTCGCCTCATGGGGCTAGCGCTGGCCGTCGGCGTTGTGGCGGCTGCTGCCAATTCGCCGGCTATTGCTGATGACGCAGAGAAAGAAATCGAGCGGTATCGGGAAATGATCTCCGACCCGATGTCGAATCCTGGATTTTTGAACGTCGATCGCGGCGAAGCACTCTGGAAACTTGCCCGCGGCACAAAAAACGTGTCGCTCGAAACCTGTGATGTTGGCGAAGGCGCCGGCAAGCTCGAGGGCGCTTACGCCAAGCTGCCGCGCTATTTCAAAGACGCCGACAAAGTCATGGATCTCGAACAGCGGCTCGCTTGGTGCATGACGACCGTTCAAGGTCTCGACACCAAAGACGTTTTCTCACGCCGTTTCGGCGCGCCTGGCAAAACATCCGACATGGAAGACTTGGTGCTGTTCATCGCCAACAAGTCGAGCGGCCAAAAGCTCAATCTGTCGCTCGACCACCCCAAGGAAAAGGAAATGTTCGTGATTGGCGAGGCCATGTTCTTCCAACGGGGCGGCCAGTGGGATTTTTCGTGCGCAACCTGCCATGCCGAAGATGGCAAACGCATCCGCCTGCAGGGTTTGCCAAATCTTTCTAAAGTTGGAAAGGCGTCTCAAGACACGATGGGATCTTGGCCAACATATCGCGTCTCACAAAGCCAGGGGCGAACGATGCAGCACCGTTTGTGGGATTGCTATCGCCAGATGCGCTGGCCGCAACCGGATTATCAAGCGGACGGCCTGACCGCGCTGACACTGTATCTCAACAAGAATGCCGAGGGTGGCGTTCTTCAAGTCCCATCCATCAAGCGCTAACATAAGGAGAGTGACCGATGGGAACGTTCAAATTCAACATTGCAATGCCCGTTGCAATTATCGCGACCGCATTGGCTGCGCTTCCAGCGGCTGCCGTCGATAAAAAAACGGCGCTTTCGGCCGACCCGGCCGTGGTGAAAGCAGCCGTTTCTGCGACGTTCAAAAGCGCGCCGCCTGAATGGCAGGCCAAGCTTGTCCAGGACGAGACCCAGGCTATTTGCTCACAATATCCAAACGGTTTGCCTGACGATCTCTATCAAAAGGTTCTCGCTCGCGAGGCCGCGACGATCGTGCTACCGGCCGACGGCAATGTCCTTGGAGATTGGAAAAACGGCCAGAAACTCTCGCAGCGCGGCACCGGCGGGCAGTTCTCGGACAAAGCCGACACGCCCAAGGGCGGCAATTGCTATGCGTGTCACCAGCTTTCGCCAAAGGAACTATCCTACGGGAGCCTCGGTCCGTCGCTCTTGGCTTATGGCAAGACCAAAGGCTACGCACCCGCCGAAGCCATTGCCGCTTATGGCAAAATCTACAATGCGCAATCCGCAGTTCCGTGTAGCAACATGCCCCGTTTTGGACACAGCAAGTTTTTGTCCGAGCAGGAATTGAAAGACCTGACGGCCTATCTGTTCGATCCGGAAAGCCCGGTCAACAAGTAAGAGGGCGGCGTGATCAGACCACGACCAACTACGAGAACAACGCGACCGGCAATGGCTTTTGCCGTTGCCGGTCTGCTTTGGGCGGTGTTCGCGGCCCAGCCCCTAATGGCTGCCCAATTGGTCATGGTCGAATCGCGCAGTTGCGTATGGTGTCTCCAATGGCACCGCGAAATCGGACCAGCATATTCAAAGACCCCACAGGGTCAGCGCGCACCATTGCATCGGGTCGACATCTCCGACGTGTCGCGCGTTTCCAGCGCGTTCGCGTCCCCCGTGACCATGACACCGACCTTTGTGTTGATCGAGCAGGGACGCGAGATCGGCCGCATTGTCGGCAATCCAGGTGGCAATTTCTTTTGGGGCTTGCTCGACGAACTGTTGGATAAACGCGACGCTCTCTATCCCGAGCCGTGCGATACTGCGCCGTGCAATCGCCTCGACCAGCCTCGGCACACGGCGCTCACATCGGAGGGTCGCAGCTGATGGCAAAGTCGATTGCCGAGCACCTCGAAGAGGCACGCGGCGGCGAGGACGTCTCCCCCGAACTGCGCCAGCTGATGGATCGCGCCCGCAGCGCCAGCGATTTCCTCAAAGCGCTCGCCCACGAAAACCGTCTCGTCATTCTTTGTCTGCTGTCGGAGCGCGAGCGCTCGGTTACAGAACTCGAGGAGCTGCTGTCGTTAGGACAGGCTGCGGTCTCCCAGCAACTTGCCCGGTTGCGGTTCGAGGGCCTCGTCGAGACCCGCCGGGATGGCCGCCAAATCTACTACAGTATCGCCGATGAGACGACGCGCCGTTTCATTACGGCGATCTATGACAAGTTCTGCGGCTGATCCCCGTTTTGCCCTCGTTGCCCAATCAGCGGCGGCGTCCTGCGTGCCGACAAAACGAGCGCCGTCGAACGCCTGCTTTCTGGAGACCATTCTTTGTGGAAATCGATTGGGTTCTGGTCGGCGGCTTGACGGCAGGCGCGCTTGCAGGCTTTGCCGCGCGCTTCGGCCGTTTATGCACGATGGGGGCAATCGAGGATGCGATCATCGGCGGCGATCTCAGGCGGCTGCGCGCTTGGGGTATCGCGTTGGCCGTCGCGGCGGCGACCACATTTGCGATGGAACGTGGCGGCGTCATCGACCTGGGAGCTGCAAGCTATGCCGCGCCACGCCTCAACATTCCCGGACTGGTCCTGGGCGGGTTGATGTTCGGGCTCGGGATGTCGCTCGTGGGAACCTGTAGTTTTGGGCTGCTGGTCCGAGCTGGCGGCGGCGACCTGCGCGCGGCCGTGACGTCGATCGTCGTTGGAATGTTTGCTGTTGCCGTGACCGCTGGGGCGCTGTCCGGACCGCGCGAACTCTTGCTGGCCTACGGCACGGTCGACTTGTCCGGCTTCGGCGGGAGCCGCCTGACGGACATGGTCACTGTAACGGCGGGCCGCACAGGTGCCGATATCGTCGTAGCGTTGCTCGTCGCTATCCCCGTCCTGTTCGCCATTTCCGACAAGCGCCTGTGGCGGCGGCCACGCCTCGTTTTTGCTTCCGTCGTGATGGGCTTCGCGATCGTTGCCGCCTGGTTCGGCAGTTGGCAAGCCGTACAAAGCATGGGGCTGACGCGACCCGAAGGCCTGTCTTTCGTGGCCCCGACAGGGCGGGCGCTTTTGCAGTTTATGACCGACGGTCTGCGAGGCATTGGTTTTGGCGTTTGGTCGATGGCAGGCGTCGTCGTGGCCGCGCTGGCGACCGCACAGGCGCGAAATGATTTCCGCTGGGAGGCCTTTGATGACGCTGTCGAAATGCGGCGCCATCTGATCGGCGGAGCGTTGATGGGAACAGGCGGCGTACTGGCCGGCGGCTGCACGATCGGCGCGGGTCTGACGGCATCCAGCCTGCTTGCCGTTGGCGCGCCATTGTTCCTGGCGATGGTTTTCGCCGGTGCCTATCTGGGGTTGCGGCATCTTCTGATCGGTCAGACAGTATAACGCGTAAAAACCCGCGAAATCATCGTTGCCGTGTGGTCATATGCGTCGTCGGCGCCGTTATATTCAGAAACCCGATTTCGTCCAAGTGTGAGACAGTCAATGGATCGCGCGACATTAGACCCGCACTGGACCCAGTCGTTTCCAGGTCTCCGGCAACTGCCGGTTTCCGTACTTGATAAGCTGGCCGTCAGCAGCACGATCGTCAAAATCCCAGAACATTCGATCATATTCGGGCCGGGCCACGCGCCTGAAACTTTTCTCCTGCTGCTGGAGGGCACGGTCCGCGTTTCACAGGTGTCGGAAGGCGGTCGTGAAATCGTGCTCTATCGGGCGACCGCTGGCGAAAGCTGCGCGCTCACAACGGCGTGCCTGATGGGCTACGAAGACTACCATGCAACGGGTGTCGCCGAGACGGGCATCACGGCCGTGTCGATACCGCGCGGGGTGTTCGATGATATCGTCGCAACGTCGCGAGAATTCCGGCAATTCGTTTTCACGGCCTTCAGCCGCCGCATCACCGATCTGTTTCAGGTGATCGAACAGGTGGCTTTCTCGCGTTTTGACGTCCGGCTCGCGCGACGCCTGCTGGAGCTCGCAGATAGTTCGGGTCGCGTGACCGCAACCCATCAGGACCTCGCCAACGAACTTGGCAGTGCCCGCGAGGTCGTTACCCGTCAGTTGCAGGATTTACAGCGGCGCGGTCTCATCCGTGGCCTTCGCGGAAGTGTCGAAATTACCGACCGGGGGGCGCTGGAAGGCCTGTCTCGCACTACGTAGGGGCCTTCGGGTATGGCTTGGGAACAACGGCCAGCGTCTGGCGTTTTTGAACGACAACGTGCTGCTCGACTTGGTGACCTAGTCACTGATTTTTTCGTCTCGGGCGCTTAGCGATACGTTTCGGCACCGCAGGTCGCACCCTGCCTTTGACAGATCGGAACAGCATAATGGCTCGCAATATTGGAACGATCGACCGTATCCTGCGCCTTGTCGTTGGCTTGGCACTCATCAGCATCGTCTTTGTCGGTCCGCACACGCCGTGGGGCTGGCTCGGCCTCGTGCCGCTGGCTACCGCGATCCTCGGCTGGTGCCCGCCATACGCCATGTTTGGAATTTCGACCTGCGCGGCCTCAGCCTCGCGCAGCGCACAGAAATAATTGGCTCGCTGGCGAACCTGCCTCGGGCGTCACATGTCCGTGAGCGCGGTCTGCTCGGTGGAACACCAGCGTGGGTGGCTCGATGCCAATCATAGGATGCCAATCATAAAATGACAGGCCAACCATGACGGAATTCACCCCTCTCGCGTCGTTGACCGGCGGCATCCTCATCGGATTGTCCGCCGTGATGCTCATGGCCAGCCTCGGTCGCATCGCCGGCATCAGCGGTATCGCAAGCCGTCTGCTGCCGCCGTTCGACGGTGAGCCACTCGGTTGGCGTATCGCATTCGTCGCCGGTCTCGTCGCCGCACCATTGCTGGTCGCCGCAATGGGCCTGTCGGCATCGACCGGCACGCCGTCCGGCAGCTGGACACTTTTGATTGTCGCTGGCGGACTGACCGGTTTTGGCGCCGTGCTCGGCTCGGGCTGCACCAGCGGCCATGGCGTTTGCGGCTTGTCGCGGGGATCGGTCCGCTCGCTCGCTGCAACGGCCACGTTCATGGCCACAGGTGCGGCGACGGTGTTCATCGTTCGCCACGTGCTTGGAGGTGTTTGATGAATGCTATCCTCTGGGGCCTCGCTTCGGGTCTCATCTTCGGCATCGGTCTCGTCATTTCCGGGATGACGAATCCGGCCAAGGTTTTGAACTTTCTGGATGTCGCCGGAACCTGGGACCCGAGCCTGGCATTCGTCATGGGCGGCGCGGTTTTAACGACCGCACTCGGCTACCGGCTTGCACTGGCGCAAAGCAGTCCGATCCTGGCCACGCGATTTTCGTTACCGACGGCAACCACGCCCGACGCACGGCTCATTTTGGGTGCTGCCCTGTTCGGCATCGGTTGGGGGCTCGCTGGACTTTGCCCAGGCCCGGCGCTGGCCTCGCTGGCAAGCGGGACCGGTCCTGTGCTGATGTTTTGCCTCGCCATGTTTGGCGGTATGTGGCTGGCGCGATTGGCCGAGCGACGCAACAGAAGTCGAGATGACCGGGCGGATGCCCTAGCTGTCGCAGAGCGATCGGTTACGAAAGGTACCAAATGATGGGCTACGACAAATCGACGAGCCGTCATCTCAGTCGCAACCGCATTGCGCTGACGAACCGGCCCCTGGCCTTGGCCGCAATCGCGTCGGTTGCCATCATAGCAAGCGGCATTGCTTCGATAGTTTACGCCAACGAGCCGACGGCCGTCCCACCCACTTCAGCGCAACCCGGTTTAACGCACCCCGCCGTTCCCGAAGCGCGGCGTGACGCCATGGCCGCCGCAGCCAGCTTGAACGGCCAGCTCCGCAGTCAACTGCAATCGGCCTTGAAAAGTCATGGCCCCGTCGGCGCTGTGGCGGCGTGCAGCACGATCGCTCCCGCCGTCGCCGCGCAGGTTGGACAACCACCCCTGACGATCAAACGGACCGCCCTGCGCGTCCGCAACGAGAGCAACGCGGCGGACGACTTCGAACTCCGGATCCTGTCTGCCTTCGTCGCGCAAACAGCTGCTGGCGCCGACCCATCGTCATTGGTCCATGAAGAGGTCGTCTCGACGGCCCAGGGGCCGGCGTTTCGCTTCATGAAGGCGATCCCGATGGCTGATCAGCCGTGCAGTTCGTGCCATGGCACATCGATAGCGCCCGACGTCGCCGCCGAAGTCAAACGCCTGTACCCACGCGATCAGGCCGTCGGCTTCGAGCCCGGTCAAATTCGCGGGGCGGTCTCCGTGACGAGGCTGCTGCCGTGATCGCGTCACGCAGCCGTCTCCGGATCAATCTTCGAGCGACGGCATGACGCCGCCTGATGCCCCGCTTGATGACGGCGACCGCGAACCACGCTCAAAGCCTGCAAGCCCAGAAACCCAGCCACCAGCCAAGCCGCAATCGCCCATCGGGCGGCTCGCGGATGCTCTGCCGCCTTGGGCTACTCGCCGCATACCGTTTTTGTCGTGGGGCCGCAGCTACACGAGCGATACGTTTGCCGCCGACGCCCTGGCGGCCGTGATCGTCACGATCATGTTGATCCCGCAGAGCCTCGCCTACGCCATGCTTGCCGGGCTCCCGCCGGTAACGGGGCTCTACGCCAGCATTCTTCCCATCGTGGCCTATGCCGTGTTCGGATCCAGCCGGACGCTCGCCGTCGGACCGGTTGCCGTCATTTCGCTGATGACGGCGTCGGCCATCGGAGCGACGGCCTCGGCGAAGGGCGCCGATCCCGCCGCCGTCGCGCTCATCCTCGCACTGCTGTCGGGAGCGATGATGATCCTGATGGGGATCTGGCGGTTGGGTGCGATCGCCAATCTGCTCAGTCATCCTGTGGTCTCGGGCTTCATTACAGCATCAGCCATCCTGATCGCGGCGGGGCAGGCCAAGCACCTGTTGGGAATATCTGCCAGCGGATCATCGTTAATCGAGACACCCCTCTCGTTATTCGCCAATCTTGGCTCGGTGAACCCGGTGACGATGGCGCTCGGCGCATTTGCGCTCTGGTTCCTGTGGTGGAGCCGTGGCCAACTCAAACCGTTGCTGATCGCGCGCGGCTTTGGCCCGCGGACTGCCAACGCGCTGTCGCGGGCCGCGCCGGTTTTTGCCGTCGCTGCAACAACGTTTGCAACCTGGGCCTTGGCCCTCGACACGCTCGGCGTGAAAATCGTCGGAAGCGTCCCGCAAGGATTGCCACCGCTCACGCTGCCGATGTTTGATGCAACGTTGTGGCTCGACCTGTTGCTGCCGGCCTTGCTGATCAGCGTCGTCGGCTTTGTCGAATCCGTCTCGGTTGGTCAGACACTGGCCGCCCGCAAACGCGAACGCATCGACCCCGACCAAGAACTCATCGGGCTTGGCGCGGCAAACGTCGCCGCATCGTTGTCGGGCGGCTTTCCTGTCACCGGCGGGTTCGCGCGCTCGGTCGTCAATGACGACGCTGGCGCCGCGACGCCAGCTGCCGGTGCATATGCCGCTCTCGGCATCCTGGCTGCCGCCGTATTCCTGACGCCGCTACTCTATTTTCTACCGCACGCGACGTTGGCTGCGACGGTGATCGTCGCCGTGCTGTCCCTGGCCGATTTCGGCGCAATCGGGCGGACGTGGAATTATTCCCGCAGCGACGCGATGGCGCTTGTTGCGACGATCGCTGCCACACTTGTATTCGGCGTCGAGATTGGCATTGGAACGGGCATCGCGGTTTCGATCGCGCTCTATTTTTGGCAGACCAGCCAGCCGCACGTGGCTGTCGTCGGGCTGGTGCCGGGCACGCAGCATTTCCGCAACGTCGACCGCCACGCCGTTGTTACCAGCAGCACAGTGCTGACCGTTCGGATCGACGAGAGCCTGTCCTTCGTCAACGCCCGGTTTCTCGAAGAGACCCTGGGATCGCTGGTCGCGCAATCACCCGCCGTCAAGGACGTGATCTTGATGTGCTCAGCCATCAACCGGATTGATTACAGCGCGCTTGAGAGTCTCGAAGCCATCAACCGCAACCTTCACGCAGCGGGCGTTACGTTTCACCTGTCCGAGGTCAAGGGGCCGGTGATGGACCGCTTGAACGGTACCCATCTCAAGTCCGAGTTGACGGGGCGGATCTTCCTGTCCCAGTTCGATGCCTTCGCAGCACTCGACCCGACGCGGGCCGGTGTCCCACCGGTCCATAACATCGGCACGGCTGACGATTGAGCCGGAAGTTACGGCTCCTCCCCCCTCACCCGCCTACTTCGCCGCGACGACCTCGCTCTTGGCCAGGACGCGTGCAACGCGGAAGCCGAGGGTGACGCGCGCATGATCGGGCGGGAACGGCACACGCTTGGCAAGCCGAAGTGCCTCTGGCGCACTGCGCCACGACCCGCCGCGGGCGACGCGTCGGCACGTTTCCTTCGTTTCGCCAGACCCCGGTCCGCTCGCATCGGCTTTGGCTTTCTCCGCCCCGAGCATATCCGTCCAGCAATCCCCAACCCATTCCCAGGCGTTGCCGTGGACGTCATAGAGCCCGAAACCGTTCGGCTTGTAGCTCTGCACGTCGGCAAGGTCGCGGCCCTTGCCGTCGTTGCATGTATTGTTGACCGACAGCAGCGTCATGGTGTTGAGGCTCTGGTCGGCGCCGTTGCCGTACAGGCACAGCTTGCTCGGGTCATCGCCCGAGATGAAGCGGCTATCGATGCCACCGCGCGCCGCATACTCCCACTCGGCTTCGGTCGGCAGGCGGTAGTAGCCTTTGCCGGGCTTGTCCGGACCCAGACCGATGCGGGTGTTGAGCCAAGCAATGTAGTCTTGAACATCGCGCCATGACACGTTCGTCACCGGGCGGTTGAGCGATTCCACCGTCGCGGCGCAGACCGGCAAAGTTGACGGGCAGGAGCGCGCGTACCTATCGCGAATATAAGCCTGATACTCTTTGCGGGTCACTTCGCGTGTGCCGATCGCGAACGCCTCGGGAATCGTGACTTCGATCCGGCCGTCGATCTTGTCACCGCTACCCGCTTGACCTTCCGACGGGTGGCGGCCCAGTTCCTTCGGCGGCGAGCCCATTTTAAATGACCCTGGGGGCACAACCACGAGATGGGGACAGGTTTCGCATTCCCATACGGGTTGGCTCGGCTCGACTGGACGGCGGATCGCGACGGCGGCGGACGGTGGCTCGGCCTCAGTCGGGATGGTTTTGCCCCAGACGTCGATCGTCTCAAGCAATTCGTCGTAGAAAGCTGGCGTTTGTGGCCCCAGGTTGGGGTAGGCGGCAACCTCTTTGTGCACCTCCCAGCGGACCCGCGTGGCGCTGGTCTGGACGGCCAAGCCACTCTCCAGTAGCTGCGACAGATGCTTCGTGTAGACCGAGGGTTTGTCGGCCGGATCGCTGCCGTCGACGACCGTGTGCGCAACCTGTCCGGCGCTGGCAGCATACAAGACGATCATGCCTGATTGCGTCGTGCGAGACGGCGGGGCCACAGGGGTGGCAACAACCGGAGTGAAGCCTTTGGTCGACTTTGTCTGAGCGGCCTGAGGAACCGGAATTTCTCTGCAGGCATCAATGATGAAAATGCCGTTGACCCTGATCGCCGAGGTCCGAGACGCGAGGACCTCCTGCCAGCCGCGAAACTCACGGAACAATCGCCGCAAGCTTACGCTTTTGCTGCGCAAGTGGCTTTCACTGGCGCCCTTTGGAACATCGATCGGGACGAGGTAGCTGTCGTTGTCGATCTCGACGCCGTGCCCCGAAAAATAGAACATTGCAACGCCGTCGGCTTTCATCGCGAGGATCTGCTCGCGGAACGCCGACCATCGCACCTCGAAGTCATCCGGTGTCAAGTCTTTCTGCGGCTGGAGGTCTGGCGCAAAGCCCGGCTTTTTGCGCAGCACCTCCGCGAGACGGCGTCCGTCGTTCTCCGCCGTCGGAAGCTTGTCGATATGCTGATATTCTTTGTTGACCACGAGCAGCGCGGGATTGGCTGCCAATACGCTGGTCTGCGCGTTGGTCTGCGCAACCGCAACGGTCTCGATCGGTCGCTGTGCAACCACGACGAGACCAACCACAACGGCCGCAGCGAAACTCAGGGCGATGGCACGAAAGACGCGTTTGAGTATCCGCATGAACGCCTCACTCTGACCGGGCACAATTCGTAGATCGGAAGCTTCCAAAGCAAAGCCGCTTCGTGCAGTCGTCCGCCTGCTACCCAACGCAATGTTATGCGTGACGGAAGCTCTGCGCGCTGTCAGTGTCAACCATTGCTATCGACAGTGTTGCTCTAGTGGCGCAGGCAGGCAACAACCGACGGGGGATTCGGCCTCCGCCCATTTGCCCCGTCACCTGCTGATGAGAGATTACGGAACAGGCCTCAGTTTGCAACGGTCCTCGCGCGGGTGGTATCATGAGTGCAGCAGCGGATGTGGAACTGTTCCAAGCCTTGGCCGCAGGTTCGGCGAGTTCGCCGTTGCCTGGATCGGGTCCTCGCGATCCGGTGGCAGACGCCATTCTAGCGATCGGCCAACACGATCCTGACAACGACTGGAAGCTCGACGTCGCAGGGCATGCGCTAAAGTATGCGGCGACGGCACCGGGGCTATCGAAAATCCTATCGACAGACCAAAGGGTCATCGACGCAGCCGTGGCCTACGCTAAGCTCGACGCGTGCGCGAAAAAGGCGCGATGCCGCTTCGAGTTCTCGATGTCGTTGATCGCGCTGCTCGCGCTGCTATTCGTCCTCGTCGCGATGTTTCTCAGCGTCGTCCCACCCGAACTCGGGTTTGCGCTTCGATTTGGCATCGCAGCCGTCCTCGGCTTCTTCCTCGCCGAGTTTCTGGTGATCCTCGCCCGCCGCGCGGAACGACCCATCGTGGGATACGAGAACGTGCTTCGTATCGGGCTTCCGGTCACGGCCGTGGCCGTCCAGTATATTTTCCCATTGGTGCCGCACTCGCTCGCCAACCACGTCGAGGATTTTCGGAACTTCTCGATCCTGTTTTTGATCTTCACCTTGATCGTTGCCGACACCAACTCGGGCGGCATTGTCGCTTGGCTCGTAAACCTGGTGTGGCGGCCGGGGCAGGTCGAAGCGGGCGGCATCAAGGTCGACGTTTCTAAGTTGCCGTTGAAACAGCAGTGGTACGAGTTGCGCGGCCACGCCGAAGATCAACGCCGCCGCTATTTTCTCGGCGTTGCGCTGTCGGACAAAGGCAATGGCATCGATCTCCTGGCCCACAAGCTCGAATATATCCGCCGCCACCACATCGAGGTCCAGCAGGGCTATTTCGAAAAGCTGTCGAAAGACAATCTGGTCGACTCGATGCTGCCGGAACGGTTGCGGAAAGTCGCAAGTGCTGTGCTCTTGGTTGCGTTGGTACTTTTGGGGTTGTTATATTTTGCCTTGGATTCGGAGCAGAGTGGAGGCTTGCATTGGTTTCCGGCAGGCTCCGCGGCTTGGTTGCTCGAACGGACACGGGCCGGTTGGGGTGACCTTGCCGTTCTTGCCTCGCTATTTGCTGTCGGCGTTTATGGCTACTCGCAACTAACGACCACGCTGCTCCAGAAGCGTGCGACGTCCGAACGCTATGCCAACGCCTGGGCCCAACTGCGCCGCGCGACCAGCCCACGCCCTGGCGTTGCCGAACTTGCGCTCGGCCATCCACTTTCGGTGGCGCGGAAGGCTGCCGTGGTTGGGGATGTAGACGGGGTTGTCGATTTGGTGCGGCAGGTCAATCGCCTCCTCGCCGCCGAGTTTGGCAATTGGAGCCCGACGTCGCGCTATAAAATCGAATACCAGACCAGCGGCGGGCGGACGTTCCCGCGGCTGTCGTCGACCGCTCGGCTGTCGCCTGACAATGACTTCGAGTGGATTACGCGGGACCTTGACCAGCACGGGCTGCAGCGGCGGCAAGCGCGCAAAACCGGTACGATCCGCGCAACCCGGGCCGTTGGCGGCGAGCAGATCGAGGCGCATAGCACGGACGGTTTCCAAGGCTTTTCGACCGCAAAAGTCGGCGAGTTCATCGCCACGAAGCTCGACCGAGATCTGCAGGTCGTCCGCAATCCGCAGGGCAATCTTGATCAGTGGGTGATCAAGCCTGAGAAGTTCGACGAACTTTACACGGCGGCTTCGGCGACGGATCCGGAGCTATTCCAACCGACGGGAAAAGTGATCGAAGTCCTGCCATTCGAAGGCGGGATCGACATCATCGCGGCATGGGGCGAGCATCAAGCAATCGGAAACGGCTATCTGGTTCGGAATGGCGACGACGTCTACGGTATTGACGCTGCAACTTTTCACACGACATACGATTTCGTCGATATGCGGATCGCGGCGGCGTAACGTCAGCTGCGAAGAATAGATGAAACGCGACGACTGCGCAGCTCTGCGACCGGTGGCAACAGGGCCGGTGGCGACAGGCGGTGGCGTGGCAACAGGCCCTTGCCAACGCCGCCGCCATGCTCCATCCTCGTCGCTCTTTCCGAGGGGCGCCGGGTTGACCCGGCTGAGATTGGGCGTGTGTCGCCCGAGCACCCTTTGTACCTGAACCGGGTCATGCCGGCGTAGGAACGGGACTATGCCACTGCGCAACTCAAATACAGCTGGTGCTACGTCGCGACGACGCGGTGGACGCGGACAGGTCGTGAACCTGACGTTGGAGACCTACAACGCGTTCTGCGCGGGGTTACCCCACACCTGCCACGTCGTGCAATGGGGCGGAGCCCATGTCTGGAAGGTCGACACGAAAGTGTTTGCCGTCGCCGGATGGAGCGACAGCGCCGATCAACTCGCGGTCTCATTCAAGGTGACGCCGCTATCATTCCGACTGATGAAGGATCAGCCGGGACTGCGGCCGGCGCCTTACCTCGCCGCTCGCTCGATGACTTGGGTGCAGCGGACCGGCCCGGAAACGCTCGATGATGCTGAACTGCTCGCCTATCTCGCCCAAAGCCACCGCCTCGTCGCACAGGGGCTGCCGAAGCGGCGCCAGATCGAACTTGGTCTGACGGTGACCGCTGCCCGCAAAACCACAAACAACCCAGTAGGATCCGTTCGATGAACAAGCCGACCCGCCCCGCCGACGTCGCTGGCACCATGGCCCGTCCGGCCGTCACAACCGGATCCATCGCTGGATCGCGCAAGATTTATGCGTCGCCTGAAGGCCATCCTGATTTGCTTGTTCCGTTTCGCGAAATTGCGCTGTCGGACCCGGCCGAGCCTACGTTCCGCGTCTATGACACGTCAGGCCGCTACACGGACGCGAATGCGCGGATCGACGTCGAACGCGGTCTGCCGCGTCATCGCGCAGCCTGGGTCTTGGAGCGAGGTGGTGTCGAGGTTTATGACGGACGCCCGGTGAAACCGGAAGACAATGGTCATGTATCGGGCGCACATGCCGCCCGCGCATTTACAAACGTGCCCAAGCCTATGCGCGGGGTCGACGCGAATGGCGGAGCCGTCGGAGGCAAACCTGCGCCGGTCACGCAGCTCGAGTTCGCCCGCGCTGGCATCATCACGAAAGAAATGATTTACGTTGCGCACCGTGAGAACTTGGGCCGCGCTGCAATGCTCGACCGCGCCGACGCCGCCATTGCCGATGGCGAGCAATTCGGCGCCGCGATCCCGGCCCACGTCACGCCCGAATTCGTTCGCGATGAAATTGCACGCGGGCGGGCGATCATTCCCGCCAACATCAACCACGCCGAACTGGAGCCGATGATCATCGGCCGCAACTTCCTGGTCAAGATCAACGCCAACATCGGCAACTCGGCCGTGTCGTCTTCGGTCGAGGAGGAAGTCGACAAACTGGTGTGGGCCATCCGTTGGGGTGCCGACAATGTCATGGATCTGTCGACTGGCCGGAACATTCACACCACGCGCGAGTGGATCATCCGCAACTCGCCGGTGCCGATCGGCACCGTGCCGATCTATCAGGCGCTAGAGAAGGCTGGCGGCGACCCCGTCAAGTTGACCTGGGAGATGTACAAAGACACGCTGATCGAGCAATGCGAGCAGGGCGTCGATTATTTCACCATCCACGCTGGCGTGCGCCTGCCGTACGTGCCGCTGACGGCCAACCGCGTGACAGGGATCGTGTCGCGCGGCGGATCGATCATGGCCAAGTGGTGCCTCGCACACCACAAGGAAAGCTTTCTCTACGAGAACTTCGAAGAGATCTGCGAGATCATGCGCCGCTATGACGTCTCGTTCTCGCTCGGCGACGGGTTACGCCCCGGCTCGATTGCGGATGCCAACGACCGCGCGCAGTTTGCAGAACTCGAAACGCTGGGTGAACTGACCAAGGTTGCCTGGGCGAAGGGCTGCCAGGTGATGATCGAAGGCCCCGGCCACGTGCCGATGCACAAGATCAAAATCAACATGGACAAGCAGTTGCGCGAATGTGGCGAGGCTCCATTCTATACGCTTGGGCCACTGACAACCGATATTGCGCCGGGTTATGACCACATCACGTCCGGCATCGGGGCTGCCATGATCGGCTGGTTCGGGTGCGCTATGCTGTGCTACGTGACGCCGAAAGAGCACCTCGGTTTGCCCAACCGCGACGATGTGAAAACCGGCGTCATCACGTACAAAATTGCAGCCCATGCCGCCGATCTCGCCAAGGGCCATCCCGGTGCTCAGCTGCGCGACGATGCGCTATCGCGGGCACGGTTCGATTTCCGCTGGGAGGATCAGTTCAACCTTGGTCTCGATCCTGATACGGCGCGCGAGTACCACGACGAAACCTTGCCCAAGGACGCCCACAAGGTCGCGCACTTCTGCTCGATGTGCGGGCCGAAGTTCTGCTCGATGAAGATCAGCCAGGACGTACGCGACTACGCAACGAGCACCAA
The DNA here is from genome assembly GCA_034408685.1 of Hyphomicrobium aestuarii. Lineage (GTDB taxonomy): Bacteria > Pseudomonadota > Alphaproteobacteria > Rhizobiales > Hyphomicrobiaceae > JANXVY01. The sequence continues at coordinate 45,528 of JAWXCP010000066.1, forward strand.
CGCCGGCATCAGCGCGATGGCCGAAGCGGAAAAAGGCATGGCGGCAATGAGCGCGAAGTTCGCCGATATGGGCGGCAAGTTGTATGTCGATGCGGGTGCTGCGGGCACGGCTGCCGTTTCGATACCCGGCACGGACGGCAGCGACCGGACTGCGGTCAAGCAAAGCAACAAAGCGTTGGGGTAGGTTGCGGCAGGTCGAACGCGTTTGGCCGCTGCCAATACCGTCTGCGACGCGGGCCGAAATGGGCCGGAGCTGCTGGTGATGCGGGGGTCGATTTCGGACGGGTCCCGCAAAACTCCCGCACGGCGTGGGCTTGATTGGGAGGCCCGCTCGTAAGTCAAATGAAAAAAGTGGTGCCCAAGGCCGGAATCGAACCGGCGACACTGCGATTTTCAATCGCATGCTCTACCAACTGAGCTACTTGGGCGCACCCGCCGAGGGGACCGCAGTCTCCTAGCGAGACGGCGGGTATAGTAATGGCCATTCCCCTTGTCCAGCGCTCAATTCTACCCCACGACCGGCGGCAGAATGCTCCACCGCGAGCCATCCGCCTTGCGTTGTCTTCCACCTGCCACCCCGCCGAACGGACCCGTCATGCAGACCGCCGAACCCACCCTGCCGCCGATGTCAGCCCCTGCACTCGACCGCATCGCGGCCGCTTTGGAGCGGTTGGCGCCACCGCCGCCGTTGGAACCCGACCTCGACGCGGCCGAGGCCTTCGTGTGGCAGGCGGATCCGCCATCGTTCCAACCGGTGGCTCACGTCAACCGCGTGCCGCTGACGCTGCTTCAGGGGATTGATCGGGCGGTCGGCCTGCTGGTCGAGAACACCGACCGGTTCGCGCGCGGGCTGCCAGCCAACAACGCGCTGCTGTGGGGCGCGCGTGGCATGGGCAAATCGAGCCTCGTGAAAGCGGCCCACGCCGATGTCCGCGCCCGGCTTCTCCAGTCTGGAACGGGCCAATCTGGAACGGGCCAATCTGGGCCGGGTCCGCGCGATGGCGCTGATCTCAAGCTTGTCGAGATCCACCGCGAAGATATTTCGAGCCTGCCGCGTGCGCTGCACCTGATCAAAGCCAGCCATCACCGCTTCATCGTGTTCTGCGACGACCTGTCGTTCGACCGCGACGACACCAGCTACAAATCGCTGAAAGCGGTGCTCGAAGGCGGTATCGAGGGTCGGCCGGGTAACGTGATTTTTTACGCCACGTCCAACCGGCGCCATCTGATGCCGCGCGACATGGTCGAGAACGAACGCGCGACCGCGATCAACCCGGGCGAGGCCGTCGAGGAAAAGGTGTCGCTGTCGGACCGCTTCGGATTGTGGCTCGGCTTCCACGCGTGCTCGCAAGACCAGTACCTCGAGATGGTGCGCGCGTATGTGACCCATCACCAGCTCGAGATTGGCCACGAGGAATTGACGCGTGATGCGCTCGAATGGGCGATGACGCGCGGGTCGCGTTCGGGCCGCGTCGCCAGTCAATACATCCAGGACCTTGCCGGGCGGCTCGGCGTGATGCTGACGTGACCGCGACAGCCGTCGCTCACCCGATCACGGCGCGCCAAAATCGGGCCATCTCATAGACGATCGGGATACCGGCGATCAGCATGAACGGGAATGTAATCCCGAGCGAACTCGTCAAGTAGATGCCCGGGTTGGCGTCGGGGAACGTGGCGCGGACGGCGGCCGGCGCGTCGATGTAGGAGGCCGACGCCGCGACCGCGCCGATGACAAACGCCGACCCGAGCGGCAGCCCGGCCAGTGTCGCGAGCAACGTTCCTATGAGGCCATTGAGCATCGGCACCACGATTGCGAACGCCAGCATCCGCGGTCCTGCCACTGCGAAATCCCGCATCTGGCGGGCGGCTGCCATCCCCATCTCAAGTATGAAAAGCACGAGGACGCCGCGGAACAGCTCCACGAAGAACGGCTCGATGCGCTTGAAATTCGCCTCTCCGATGGCAGCGCCGATGATGAGGCCGCCGCCGAGAAGCACGAGACCGCGCCCGCGTAGCGTCTCGATCAGCAGGCTGCTGAGGCTTCCCTTAACTCCGTTGTCGCGGGCCAGCGCCAGCCGCCCATGGAACAGCGCGACGAGGATGCCCAATTCGAGCAGAGCAACGAGACCGGTGACATAGCCGGCCATCTCTGTACCCATGCCCTTGGCGAAACTCTGCGCGACTGCGAAAGTGACGGAAGAAACCGAGCCGTAGAGCGCGGCCACGCCGGCCGCGTCCTTAATGCCGAGCCCGACCGCATAACGGGCGATCAGAAACGCGATGCCAGGCAGCAGAACGATCAAGGCAAGCGTCACGCCAAGGCCGGCCGCGATGTCGGTGAGCTTGACGCTGGCGAGTTCCTGCCCACCCTGGAGACCGATCGAGAACAGCAGATAGATCGCGAATATCTTAATCACAGGCTCGGGGATCTCAAGGTCCGACTTGATCAGGGTAGCGAAGATACCGAGGAGAAACGCGAGCGTAATCGGCGAAACGAGGTTTTGGATCAAAATGTCGGTTGGCATGTCATTTGTCCCTCCGGTTGGCGCAGGACCGGTAGGAAACCGACGTGCTTTCGGGAAACGCATAACTCTGCGAACACTAATAGGTGCCGCCGATAACTGGACCTTCGCCGATGTATGATCTCGACACTGGCCTGCTGCGCACGTTCCTGGTGCTCTCCGAGACGCTGAGTTTCTCGAAAACCGCCGTTCGAGTCGGCCGGTCGCAGTCGGCGATTTCGGCACAGCTCAAGAAGCTCGAAGACCTGATGGGCGCCACGTTGGTCGAACGCGACACGCGCCGCGTTGCGCTGACAGGCGAAGGGGAACGGCTGCTCGGCCATGCCAAGCAGGTCGTAGCCGCGACCGATGCGATGATCCGGCGCTTTCGCGTCGATGATCTCGAAGGCGAAGTGCGGTTTGCAAGTCCGGAAGATTTCGCCAGCGCCTACCTGCCCGACGTGCTGGCGGCTTTCGCGTCGACCCATGAACGCGTACAATTGCATGTGTCGTGCGATCTGACGCTGCGCTTGATTCAGGCATTCGAGTCAGGTGCACACGACATCGTTGTCATCAAGCAGGACCCGGCGGCGCGCCATCCTGAAGCTCGCCCGCTATGGCGCGAGGAACTCGTGTGGGTCGGTCCGGCCTCTGAGGACGACGCGGTTCCGTTTGACGTCGTGTGCGAGGCATACGCCCGCCGCGGGCGAGCCTTACCGCTCGTCGTGGCGCCTGCGCCCTGCGTCTACCGGAGCCGCGCGACAGAGGCCCTTGATCATCAACACGTGCCGTGGACGGCAATCTATGAAAGCCCGAGCCACGCGGGCTGCTCGGCCGCGGTCAGAGCGGCACTCGGCTACACGGTCATGCCCCTCGCCCTGGTGCCGCCAGGGCTTGCCGTACTAGGGCCCGGCGCGGGTTGGCCCTGCCTAAGAGAGGCTGAGATCTGCGTTCTGCCGGCACAACGGCTTTCGCCGGCCGCGGCCGCATTGTGCCGGTTCATCGAGGAGCGGATACCGCCGCAGCGGATGCACTACCGCGCGCCGGTCCAAGGCTGCGGCTGATCACATGGTCCGTTGAACGGCGGGCCCCCATTCGAGATGGAGGATGCGGCGCGCTTGCGGCTTGCGTGCCCGCTGGGAGCGATGCAGCAAGAGGGGACGCATCGCGAGGATGTCGCCACGGGCGGCGAGGCACAATAGCGGCTCGGCTGATTCCGTGAGCCTCGCAACGTCGGTTCGAGCGATGCGGCCAGCCAGGTGCGTCCCGGGCAAGACCTCGAGCGGGCCATTATCTTCACCGCAGTCGTCGAGATGAAGTCGCAGCGTCACGATCCGGGCCAACACATCTGCCGGCCGCTCGCTATTGTCATCGGCGCGGTCCTGGTGCCACGGTACGAACCAGTTGGCTGATGGGGATTTATCGAGTGCGAGCGCGCGGACGAGGTGGAGCGGTTCACCGCCCAACCGTTCTGCAAGCGCGGCCAACACGCTATGTTCGGCCAGCCAACCAAAATCGTCAGGTGCGACGTCCGCCGCGCGTGCACCGGCCGCACCCGGTGGAACAACTGGAAACGCGCGATCCATTTCCGTGAGGTCTGCCGCCGTCAGCGCGTATTCGATGATCGCAATGCCGGCTTGCGCAAAGCGCGTATCGAGATCGGGCGGGAGGCCGACGCGCATCATCGTTTCGAGTGGCCCGTATTCGACCAGCGGATTTTGAAAGTGCGCATACCGCTCAATCCGACAGACAATTGGCAAGAAACGTAACGCGCTGCGGGCCGGGCAAATGGAACGCAGAGCCGCGGCTATTTTCAAAAAATGGCCGCCAACTGGCGACGTCGGCGGCAACGAAGTCCTGCCGCCTGATGCCTTCTTTCATGGCCCAGCAATCTGCTTCTTTTTCGCTTTCAGATGTTGGTGCGAACAGGTGGCCGAGAGCGTGGTGACCGCATTCGTGGAGCGCGAAAAACGCCTGGAGCCCGTTAGGCAAGCGACGCATGATGTCGGGGTCGACTTTTATCACGGGTCCGCTGCCCACGAATTCGGCGCGGCCGACATCGCCTAATGCTGGTACCTCCAGCACGCGCACCGGGCGTCGGCGAAAATCCCGGCAGCCGATCTCAGGGATTATTGCCTTTGCGGCTTCGCTGCCCTTTGAGCCAGCTGCCGTTGCCGCGCCGCTCCCCATCGGTAGCGGCAGCGCCTGTGGTTCATTTTGCTGAGCGCGCGCAGACCCCGCCGTGGCAACCGCCAAAGCAAGGATTTGCATCATACAGGCGGGCCTGAACAAGCCGAACGGGCGCGTGATCATTACGACAAGTTAGCCAGCTGCTCGATCAACGCACATTAAAACGGAGCAAGGTATTGCGTCACCGCCGGGTCGCGACACCCATCCATACCGCGACGCCAGCAAGCATGAGGGCAAGCACGCGCCGCACGACCACCGAGCGGCCGCCAGCGACGATAACCGGACGGGCGCGGGCCGCCAGCAGCACGATGACAAGGTGGATGGTGGTGGCGATAGCGACGTAAATCGCCGACAGGGTGAATGCCTGCGCGGTGGTTGGCCGCGACGGATCCAGGAACACCGGAAGCACGGCAATATAGAACATGGCAGCCTTCGGGTTCAGCACATTCGTGACGAGGCCATTGGTGAAGGCCCGGCGCATGGCGGCTTGCCCGTCGTCGCTTGCATCCACGTCGGGGGTGACGTCTTCGCCGCGCCACGTCTCGGCAGCCAGCCACAAAAGGTAAGCGACACCGGCAATTCTCAGCGTTTCGTAGAGCATTGGCGATGACTGCACGATTGCACCGACACCGAGTGCGGCGAGCGAGCCGATGATCGCCAGACCGAGTGCCACGCCCGCGACCGCGGCAAGCCCCGCGCGGCGCCCCTCGGCCAAGGTCAACACCGCGAGATAGGTCATGTTTGGCCCGGGCGTCAGCTCGATCACGAAGCTCGTCCAGGCGAAGGCTGCAATGTTCGATGGCACGGTGGTCCTTGCGAGAGATGTGCTGGCGGGGGCTCGCCTAGGGCCTCCGTAAATTGATCATCATCGCACGGAATGGGCACGGCCACTGGGCAATTTGATCTGCGGTCGGGTCGGCACCACAACGCCGCGCCGCGCAACTCGCCGCGCAACCCAATGTCTCACTGTTGCCGTACGTCAACGTGAGATTGCGTGAGCCGACCTCTTGCACCGCAACATGTTGCGCAAACAGAGCAAATTTCAAGCGTCCTGCGACAGTAGTGGCGTTGAAGGCACGCGGTCGCCGTGAGATTATCGTGGCAAACGGGAGAACGAGACTCGGATGAATTATCGCGCGCAATTTCAGTCAGCCCTTGGCGCCATCCATCGCGAAGGCCGCTACCGGGTATTCGCCGACATCCTCCGCACGCGTGGCTCGTTCCCCGCCGGGAAACGAATCATCGGCGAAACCGCCCGGCCAATTGTCGTCTGGTGCTCGAACGATTATCTCGGCATGGGCCAGCACCCAGCGGTCCTAGCTGCAATGCACGAGGCAATCGAGACCGTCGGCGCGGGTTCGGGCGGAACCCGCAACATTTCCGGCACGACGCACTATCACGTCGACCTCGAACACGAGATCGCCGATCTCCATGGCAAGGAAGCCGCGCTACTGTTCACGTCGGCCTATGTCGCGAATGATGCGACATTGTCGACACTGCAGAAACTACTGCCCGGCGTTGTCGTGCTTTCCGATGAAAAGAACCACGCATCGATGATCGCGGGCATCCGCAACGGCGGCGGCCGCAGGGTCATCTTCCGCCACAACGATATCGAAGACCTCGAAGCAAAGCTGGCGACGCTGCCCCGCGATGCACCAAAGATCATCGCCTTTGAAAGCGTCTACTCGATGGACGGCCATATCGCGCCGATCGGGGCAATATGCGATCTGGCGGCCAAGTATAACGCGCTGACGTACCTCGACGAGGTCCATGCCGTAGGCCTCTATGGCGCACGCGGAGGGGGCATCTCCGAGCGCGATGGCGTCATGGACCGCGTCGATATCATCAACGGCACGCTGGCAAAGGGGTTTGGCGTGATGGGCGGCTATATTGCCGCAAGCCGCGACTGCTGCGACGCCATCCGCTCGTTTGCACCGGGCTTTATTTTCACGACGTCGCTTGCGCCGGCCATCGCTGCCGGTGCGGCAGCCAGCATCCGGCATTTGAAAGCGAGCCAGTTGGAACGAGCCCGCCATCAGGAGCGCGCTCGGACGTTGAAAGCGCAGCTGATCTCGGGTGGATTGCCGGTTATGGCAAATCCGAGCCACATTGTGCCAGTGATGGTCGGCGATCCGGTTCGCTGCAAAGCGCTGACCGATACATTACTCGACGAACACGGCATTTACGTCCAGCCGATCAACTATCCGACCGTACCAAAAGGCGGCGAGCGTATCCGTCTGACGCCATCGCCGCAGCATACGGATGCGCAAATGGCGGCACTCGTGTCGGCGCTGCGCGGGTTATGGGCCGAATGCCCCGTCGCCAAGGGCCTGCCGCTCCAACTTGCGGCGGAGTGAGAGGTTTGAAGCGGGCCTGTCAAGGAGCACGACCCGCGCGTGTTTAGCCGGGCCGGATGGGCCCAGCGCTGGCTCCGCTTTCATCGCGCCTACCCGGCCGGGCAGGCGCGGCCGACCCGCCCAGGCGGCGGCGCTTTTGCCACGCGGCATTGATTAGCGCGGGGGGCTTCCCCTTCGGTCCGAACCGGAACTATAGTCGTAGTTCTGGCGATGTTCGTTCCGCGTCAACGGGCAGCATCAGGGGGGCAATTGCACCCCGAGACCAAATTTTTTCTTCGTCAACGACACATCCGGGAAACACCTTCCATGACCAACCTGGCGCACCAGCTCCACGACTCAAACGATTTCTTCCAGGCAAACCTTGCCCAGTCCGACCCGGAAATGGCTTCGGCAATTGCCAAGGAGTTCGGCCGCCAGCAGCACGAGATCGAGTTGATCGCGTCTGAAAACATCGTCTCGAAGGCTGTTCTGGAAGCCGCCGGTAGCGTGCTGACCAACAAGTACGCCGAAGGGTATCCCGGCAAGCGCTATTACGGCGGCTGCCAGTTCGTCGACATCGCGGAAGAGCTTGCGATCGAGCGCGCCAAGAAGCTGTTCAACTGCGGCTTTGCCAACGTCCAGCCAAACTCAGGCAGCCAAGCCAACCAAGGCGTATTCCAGGCGCTGATGAAACCCGGCGACACCATTCTCGGCCTGTCGCTCGCCGCTGGCGGTCACTTGACCCACGGCGCCCCGGTCAACCAGTCTGGCAAGTGGTTCAAGGCCGTTCATTATGGCGTCGATCCGGTCACGCACCGCATCAACATGGACGAAGTTCGCAAGCTCGCCCACGAGCACAAGCCGCAACTGCTGATCGCTGGCGGCTCGGCCTATCCGCGCGTCATCGACTTCGCAGCGTTCCGCGAAATCGCCGATGAGGTTGGCGCCAAGTTCCTGGTCGATATGGCACACTTCGCTGGCCTCGTTGCCGCCGGCCTCTACCCCTCGCCGTTCCCGCACGCCCACGTCGTCACCACGACGACGCACAAGACCCTGCGCGGCCCACGCGGCGGCATGATCCTGACCAACGACGAAGACCTCGCCAAGAAGTTCAACTCGGCGATCTTCCCCGGCATTCAGGGCGGTCCCTTGATGCACGTCATCGCTGGCAAGGCCGTGGCGTTTGGTGAGGCGCTGCGTCCAGAGTTCAAGATCTATATCAAGAACGTGATAGATAACGCCAAGGCGATGGGCGAGGTGATGGTGCAGAACGGGTACGCGCTCGTCTCTGGCGGTACCGATAGCCACCTGATCCTCGTCGACCTGCGTCCCAAGAACCTGACCGGCAACATCTCGGAAAAGTCGCTCGGCCGCGCGCACATCACCTGCAACAAGAACGGTATTCCGTTCGACCCGGCCAAGCCGATGGTCACCTCGGGCATTCGCCTCGGCTCGCCAGCTGGCACCACGCGCGGCTTCGGCGTTGCCGAGTTCCAGCAGATCGGGCACTTGATCTGTGAAACGCTCGATGGCCTCGCCAAGAACGGCGAAGAGGGCAATGCCGCCGTCGAAGCCGCTGTGAAGGCCAAGGCGATCGCGCTGTGTGACCGGTTCCCGATCTACGGCTGATCTGGCCAACTCGGTCACAAACTGGGGCTCGGCGACGCATTCGCCGGGCCTTTTTAGTTGGGTTTCGTTCGGGTCGTCGCTATGTTGGCGATCAACCCTTGTGCGTCTGAGCCGTCCTTTGCCATGAACGCTGAAACAACTACTCCTTCTTCGGCGGCATTCACCGCGATCGTCCGTCAGGACGGCGCTTGGTGGGTCGGTTGGATCGAAGAGGTCCCGGGCGTCAATGCGCAAGAGACCACGCGCGATGCCTTGCTCGCCAGTCTTCGCGATGCTCTGCGCGAAGCACTCGAAATGAACCGCGCTGACGCCCGAGCAAGCGCTGGCACCGACTTCTCCGAGATCCCGATTATTCTATGAAGCGCCGGGACCTGATCCGGCATCTTTTGTCGCACGGCTGTCATCTGGTTCGAGAGGGTGGGCGCCATTCGTAATGGGGAAACGCGACGACTGGAAAGCGAACAGCGGTTCCACGTCACACCGAGATTGCTGAGATGTTGGTCGTGAAAATCTGTAAAGACCTCGACATTCCCGGAGCTTAGAGCAGGCTCAACCGTTAATTTGAGTGCGAGACGATCGCGCCGTAGCGGATGCTGCCTTATTCACGACCCGAGTTGCCAATCACCGTTCGGACAACGGATCCATCACCTTAGGCAACGGCGGGTAGAGACCGATAACACAATGGCGCAAGGCACCTCAGAGCCCCCGAGGACTGTGGCGACCGAACGGAGCGCGGCCTACCGATGGCCGCCGTTGCGGCGTTTGATTGCCATCGAAATGCGGTTCGGGCGGCGCGCTGACCGTCATCCGGCAATGGCGTTCGCGTACGAATTCTTGCGATTTGGGATCAAACAGGCGTGGGCATGCTTGTTCGGCGGGCTGATGATTGCGTTGCTGATCGGGACCTACCTTTTTTATCCCAAGGGGGCCGCTCTGGCGCGCTACGACTTCCTCGTGCTTGCCGCCTTGGGCATTCAGATCGTGATGATCGCGACCAAGCTCGAGACGATGGAAGAAGCAAAGGTGATTTTTGCGTTCCACATCGTCGGAACCGTGATGGAAGTGTTCAAGACGGCGATGGGTTCATGGATCTATCCAGAGCCGTCGGTCCTGAGAATCGGCGGCGTTCCGCTATTTACCGGCTTCATGTATGCGGCGGTCGGGTCGTACATTGCGCGCTGCTGGCGCCTCTTCGACTTCCGCTTCACCCACCATCCGCCATTGTGGATGCTCGGCGTGCTGGCTGTTGCGATCTACATCAACTTCTTCGCCCACCATTATGTCACCGACGTGCGGCCTCTGCTTTTTGCTGCGGCTGTCGTGATGTTCGGGCGGTGCTTTGTTTATTTCAAGGTGTGGCGCGTTCACCGCCGCATGCCGCTGCTGGTGGGGTTGCTTCTCGTCGCGATTTTCATCTGGTTTGCCGAGAACATCGGCACACTGACCGCCGCGTGGGTCTATCCGAGCCAGACCAAGGGGTGGCACATGGTCAGCACGGCCAAGCTCGGTGCGTGGTTCCTGCTGATGATCATCAGTTACGCGATGGTTGCCGCCATCAACGGAGTGTTGCCGTTTCGAGCGAAGGTCGCTGCGGTTCCGACGGCTACGAACTGAACGTCTGACGCTCGATTTTTTCGGATCGTGGATTAGTCCGTGATTGTGGCAGCCGGGTCGGGCATCACATGCGCTGTATCTGGACTATCCAAGTTTATGCCGGGCGCGCGGGCGGTTCTGCTGCGGCCGTTCTTGGCACGGCATCGCACAGAAACGGTTCGCGATAGACGCGCACGGCCACAATGGCGTATCGGGCATGTCCGCCAATGCAAGGACACCCCGCCCATGCGCTGCCCTTACTGCGCAAGCGATAATACGCAGGTCAAAGACAGTCGGCCGACCGAGGAGCATTCGGCGATCCGGCGCCGCCGCGTCTGCCCCGATTGCGACGGCAGATTCACGACGTTCGAGCGCGTGCAGCTGCGCGAGATGACCGTCGTCAAACGCAGCGGCCGAAAAGTGCCGTTCGATCGCGACAAGCTGTCGAAATCGATCGACATTTCGCTGCGCAAGCGGCCGGTTGATGCCGAACGGGTCGAGCGGCTGGTATCGGGCCTCGTCCGCCGTCTCGAATCGAACGGAGAAGCCGAGGTGCAATCCTCGACCATTGGCGAAATGGTTATGGAGGCGCTGCGCCGCCTCGATCCCGTGGCCTATGTCCGGTTTGCGAGTGTCTACCGCGACTTCCGCAACGCTGCTGATTTCGAAGACGTGGTGTCAGAGATTACGCGGGATGTTGCCCTGCCTGGCGACACCGAAGTGGAACCCGTAGCTGGAACTAGCGGGGATGCCGAGGGCTCCGTTGGCGACCGCGATCAGTCCCCACGACCAGCGGATGATATTCCACCGCCATCCAGCAAGCACTGAATGCAGCAAGCACCGAATACAGGAAGCATTGAATACTGGCGTGTCCCGATCTCCAACAGCACTTTGCCGCCCGGCATGTTCGGCCTTCGACCATCACGCCATGGGTATCGCCCTTACGCTGGCCCGTCGCGGGCTGGGACGCACGGCGCCGAATCCGAGCGTCGGGGCCGTTGTTGCGGACCCCGCGACCGGCGAAATCCTCGCGCGCGCCGTCACGGCCCCGGGCGGGCGGCCGCATGCCGAGCCGTTGGTGCTGGCGCAAGCGGGCGAACGGGCGCGCGGGGCGACGCTCTATGTCACGCTGGAGCCATGCTCGCACCATGGGCAGACGGCGCCGTGCGCTGACGCCATCGTCGCGGCCGGGATTGCTCGCGTCGTCGTTGCAATCGAAGACCCCGACCCCCGCGTTGCCGGTCGCGGGCTGGCGCGGCTGAGAGCGGCCGGCATCGACGTCAGCCGCGGACTGCGCGCGGCAGAGGCCTCGATCGTCGCCCGTGGGCACGTGATCCGCATCGGCCAGCGACGGCCGCTCATCCAGCTTAAACTGGCGCTGGATGCCGACGGCGCTGTGCCGCGCGGCGCCGACGGTAAGGCGCTTATCGTGACATCGCCCGAGGCCCGCGCACTTGGCCATCTGATGCGCGCCGAAGCCGACGCCATCCTCGTCGGTTCAGGCACTGTGATCGCCGACAATCCGGAGCTGACTTGCCGCTTGCCCGGGATGGCCAGCCGATCGCCAACGCGCGTCGTCCTGGCGAGGCGCGGTCTCGACGTTCACGGTCTTAACGCGACTGGCACCCGGCTAATTGCGACGCGTTCCATCGCGCCGTTGACCGTGGTCACCGGACCGAGCGCCGGGCGCGACATCGTGGCGGCTATGTCGGATGCCGGAGCGACGGTCGAAGCTGTCGCTGAGGTCGGCGGCGCGCTGTGGCTTCCCGCCGTCGTCGAGCGCCTCGCCGAGCGCGGCATCACCCGGTTGCTGGTCGAAGGCGGCCCGAAGGTCTGGCGAGGGTTCGCCGAGGCGGGCCTCGTCGACGAGATCGTGCTGTTTTATGCAAGCGCTACCCGCTTGCCGGAAGCAGCCGCGCTCAATGCGGCCCGACGTGCGCTCGTTGACCATCTCGGAGCGGCAGCCGTCCAGTTAGCTGGCCATCGCACAGTTGGACTGGACCGCGTATGGTGGTTCCGCACTGGCCATGATCCAACGCACGTCCCGACCGTTTGACGAAGGCTGAGGTATGGCCGCCAACACGCCGACAGGAGCCCCATGTTCACTGGCCTCATTACCGACGTCGGCAACGTCGTTGCCAACGAAGGCGGACGCTTCACCATCAGATCGAATTACCCCGCGCACGGCATCGCGGTTGGCGCTTCGATCTGCTGCGACGGCGTGTGCTTGACCGCCACCCGGATCGAGCCCGACGGCGACGGCTGCCGCTTCGACGTCGACGTCTCGAATGAGACGCTGTCAAAATCGACCCTCGGGCAATGGCAGCCGAGGCAGGCGATCAACCTCGAACGCAGCCTCAAACTCGGCGACGAACTCGGCGGACACATCGTCTCGGGCCATGTCGACGGCATCGCGACCATTTTGAGCATCCGCCCAGATGGGGACAGCCGCCGGTTCTTATTCCAGGCGCCGACGCATCTCGCACCATTCATCGCGCCCAAGGGCTCCGTCGCTCTCGACGGCACGTCGCTGACCGTCAACGAAGTGGCTGGTGATACCTTCGGCGTGAACCTGATCCCCCATAGCTTGACGATGACGACGTGGGGGCGCAAAGACGTCGGCCAAACGATCAATCTCGAAGTTGATGTGTTCGCGCGCTACGTCGCGCGACAATTGGAGTTTCGGTCATGACACCGGCTCCAGCTCACGAGTGCACCAGCCGATGAATGCGAACTCGACGCCAGCGCCGCAGAACACCGTTCGTGGCGCCATCGCCCCGACGGCCGAAATCATCGAGGAATTGCGCAACGGGCGCATGATCATTCTCGTCGATGCCGAGGACCGCGAAAACGAGGGCGACCTGATCGTCCCGGCCCAGATGGCAACGCCAGATGCGGTCAACTTCATGGCACGCTTCGGCCGCGGTCTGATCTGCCTGACGTTGACCGAACAGCGCGCCAGCGACCTCCGTCTCGAAGCGATGGTTCGCACCAACGCATCGCGGACCGGTACTGCATTTACGGTTTCGATCGAGGCGCGCGAGGGTATCACCACCGGCATCTCGGCGGCCGACCGTGCGCGCACGATCGCAGCCGCCATCGACTTGACCAAAGACCACAATGCCATCGTCTCGCCTGGCCACGTTTTTCCACTCGTCGCCCGCAACGGCGGCGTGCTGATCCGCGCAGGCCACACCGAGGCGTCGGTCGATTTGGTGCGCATGGCCGGTTTGTCGCCAGCCGCCGTGATCTGCGAAATCATGAACGACGACGGCACCATGGCCCGCCTGCCGGACCTGTTCTCGTTTGCACAACAGCACGAGCTCAAGATCGGCACGATCGCCGACCTGATCGCCTACCGCTTGCGCAACGACCAGCTGGTCCGCGACATCGCCTCGACCACGATCACAAGTGTCAACGGCGGGGCATTCTCGCTCAAAGTCTATGAAACTGCGACGGTCGATCCGACCGAACATCTCGCGTTGGTCAAGGGCGACCTGTCCGGCCCGGAGCCGGTGCTGGTCCGTGTCCATGCGGTCAATCCGCTGGTCGACCTCCTCGCGGCAGGCAGCGGCGGCGAAATCGCGAGTGCGATGATGGAAATAGCGCGCGAAGGCCGTGGGGTCCTGGTTCTGATCCGCGACCTGCGGCCCAAGGCCGTGTCGGAAGCCGTCCGGCGTTCGGCCGAACCTGATACGGCTCTACCGAGCGGCGACCCAGCGGCGCGGCGGCAGGTCGAAATCGGCGTCGGTGCACAAATTCTGCGGGATCTTGGTATTCGCGATATGGTTCTGCTGACGAACTCGCCTGCGCATGTGTATGTAGGTCTCGAAGGCTTCGGGCTGCGCATTGTCAGCACCCGGGCGATCCCCAAGTCGAAACCCTGACGACGAGTGGCCGAGGCGAACATGGCGCAGCGCAAGAAAGCCACCGAGACCCTCGGCGGCGGCAGTTTCGATTTCGGCGGTAAGATCCTGCTGATCGAGGCCCGCTATTACGAGGACATTGCCGACGAGCTGATCGCTGGCGCCATCGCCGAACTCGACGCGCATGGCGCGTCTTACGACCGCGTCGCGGTGCCAGGTGCGCTTGAAATTCCGCAAGCACTCGCTGCCGCCGCTGCCTTGTTTCCCGATGTCTATACCGGTGCGGTCGCGCTTGGATGCGTGATCCGTGGTGAGACGACCCACTACGATGTCGTGGTGCACAATGCGAATTATTGGCTGATGGATGTCGCGATCAACGCGGGCGTACCCGTCGGCAACGGAATCCTGACCGTCGAGAACCGCGACCAAGCCATGGAACGAGCCCAAGGCGGCCGTTCGGGCAAAGGGGGAGACGCGGCGCGCGCCTGTCTCAGCCTCATCTTGATCGACCAGAAATTCTCGGAGCCGGCGCAATGACCGGCCCCACGCCACGCGCCAAATCGTTCGTTCCGCCCCAACCTGCCGACGTGCCGCGTCCGCGCTCGCTATCGCGCGGTGCCACGGTGCAAGCGCTCTATCAGATGGACCTCGCTGGCACCGACCTCAACGCCGTGATCCGTGAGTTCCAGTTGCACCGGCTCGCACCTCAGACAGCAGCTGCTGAAGGCGCCGACACGACAGGCTCGGCGCTGGTAAAATCCGACCCGGATCTGGAACCTGGCGAATCGTTAGAAGGCGCCGACGTCCAGTTCTTCGCCGACCTGCTGCGCGGCGTTGTCCGTCGGCAACGCGACATCGATCCACTGGTCGACCATTTCCTCGCCGAGGGCTGGCGGCTGGTGCGTATCGATTCGACGTTGCGGGCGATCCTGCGGGCTGGCACCTTCGAGTTGCTCGAGCGTACGGACGTTCCTGTTCGCGTCGTGATCTCCGAATACATCAACATCGCGCACGTGTTCTTCGAGGGCGAGGAGCCGCGCGTCGTCAACGGCGTGCTCGACCGCGTGGCGCGCCGTGTTCGGGCGACCGAGATGTCGGCACCAGCGGGCGGCACGGCGGGGACGTGACCTTGGCCGGGCGTGTCACCAGCGAAGGTGAGCTGATCCAGCGGTATCTGGCGCCACTTGCTTCTACCAACGCAGGCGCATTCGGCCTTCGCGACGATGCGGCCGTGCTCGACATCGCTCAGCCCGTTGTTATGACCATGGATGCGATTGCCGAAGGCGTCCACTTCCTGCCCGGCGACCCGGCCGCCGACATCGGCTGGAAGGCCATTGCGGTCAACGTTTCCGACCTGATTGCCAAAGGCGCCGCGCCGCGGGCCTATCTGATGGCGCTGTCGTTTCCGCAGGCGCCGACCCACGACTGGATGGCTGCGTTCGCTCGCGGTCTGGGTGAAGCCCAAGCCGCGTTCGGCATCACGTTGGTTGGTGGCGATACCGACCGCCGTGCTGGCCCGATCACGATCACGATCACCGCCATCGGCGCGGCAGCCAGCGGCCAAGGTACCGGGCGGCATATGGTTGGGCGTGGCACGGCCAAACCTGGCTTGTCTCTCTACGTTACCGGCACGCTTGGCGACGCCGCGCTCGGTCTCGTTGTGCGGCGGCGAGAGCCGCGAGCGGCGGGCTGGGGCTTGGACGCGGCCCAGCGTGCGCTTCTGGAGGCCAGCTATCTGCGGCCACGGCCGCCGCTCGCTATTGCGCCACTGCTCATTGAATACGCGGTCGCCGCGATGGACCTATCTGACGGTCTTGCCAAGGACTTGGGGCGGATGGCCGCCGCGAGTGGTGTCTCAGCCGTCGTCGACTTTCCCCGACTTCCGCTGTCTGTGCCTGTCACACGCGCACTTGGCGCAGACGCGAGTGTCGCCTCCGCCATCGTCGCTGGCGGAGATGACTATCAGGTTCTGTGCGCGGTTTCACATGAGCACGCGGCGGACTTCGAAGCTGCTGCACAAAGCTCCGGCGTTCGTCTCGCTTGTATTGGCGCGACAGGATCGGGCACCGGCGTGACCATCCGCGACGGCGCGGGACAGGCGGTCGCGTTCGGGGCGACCGGCTACGATCACTTTTGAACCGGCCAAAGGCTACCCAGATTGCAACATGATGCTGCAATGCAACGCGCAGAGCTGCCTCTCGTTCGCGACATTGGTTTTTTGTCGTTGTTTAGCCATATCAATGAGGCGGAACTCTCGTTGTGCGGCCCTGGTCGTGCGTTGGAGCGGTCAGTAAGGCGCCCACCTTATTCGCCGTGGCACGGCGTTAGCTAACTTTGCCGTGGCACTGCGTAAGCCAATGGTCAGCGTTTCGGTCGATGGATACCAACGGTCACCCCCCGAAGATGCGAAGAAGACGGGAAAGAGAATGAGCAAATTGACACCGCCTGCAATCTCGTCTGGCAACCTCCCGCGAGCAGGTGACAAGTCCACCGATGGTGAGCCTAGGGCACCACGCCTTTCGCGCCGCGCCGTCACGACCGGTCTGGTGTCGGGCTTGGCGTCGGGCGTGACGCTCGGGTCACCGGCCGCTTCGGCCGAGCAGAATTTCTGGCAGGCGATCCAGGGCTTCGGCAGCAGCGCCGAGCCAGCTGTTCGCGAACGTCGCCCCGCCCTTGATCCGCTCGAAGACCTGCGGGCCAACCGGACCCCGATGCGCTCGAACGAGATGCTCGATGCACTCGATGGTGCCTACATCACCTATGAACGGATCGTAAAGGCGGGCGGCTGGCCGCAGCTCCCGGGCAACCGCATGATCCGGCCGGGCGACGAGGATCAGCGCGTGCCGCTACTTCGCCGCCGCTTGATCGCAGAAAGCTATTTGAAGCGCGGATCGGGGCTCGATGGTTTTACCTACGACGGCGAGGTCGAGCTTGCGGTCCAGCGGTTTCAGGAGACCCACGGTTTGCGTCCTTCTGGCCGCGTCGACCGTCCGACCCTGGCCGAACTGAACGTCACGGCAGAGGCACGCCTCAAGCAGCTGCGTCTCAACGCCCAGCGCCTTCAGGAACTGTCACCGCACCGCACCGAGGATCGCTACATCCTCGTCAACGTTCCAGGTTTCCAACTCGAGGCCGTCGAGCGCGGGGACGTGCATTTGCGCCACCGCGTCATCGTCGGGCGCGTCGGCCGCGATACGCCGACGATACGGGCCACGATCCGTGCGCTCAATTTCTTCCCTTACTGGCGCGTGCCCGACAGCATCGCGACGCTCGATGTCGCACCCAAGCTCGTCAAAGAGCCCGAGTACCTCGAGCGGGAAAAGATCCGGCTCGTGTCTGCGGCCAACGGCAGCGAAGTCGACAGCCGCAACGTCGATTGGTCGACGTTTGATTCCAAGCGCTGGAAATTCAGGCAGGACCCTGGCCCTCAGAATGCTCTCGGCCTCGTCCGGATAGATATGGTCAACGAGCACGGCGTCTACATGCACGACACGCCCCTCAAGGACTTGTTCAAGCAACGGGCACGCGACTTCAGCGCCGGATGTGTTCGCGTTCAGGACGTGTTTCAACTGGCCGAGTGGATCGCCCGCTATGAAGCCGGTTGGGAGCAGCCCGGTCGCGCCGAGCAGGTGCTCGCCGCCGGGCAGGCGTTCGACGTGACGCTGACGCGCCCGATGCCGGTTTATTTCACCTACATCACGGCTTGGGCGGAGCCCGACGGGCGTATCGAATTCCGCCCCGACATTTATAACCGCGACGGCATACACGGAACCCCCGTTGCGCTGGAAGCCGAGCCAGGTGACGCGCCCCCGCCGCTGACGACAAAGGCACTGTCGCCTTGACATATCGAGCTGCCGGGGTTGCCGGCAGCTCGTTCACGGCACGCAAAGCAGTCTGGTCCAGACGCACTAAAACCGGTCCTGCTCTGGGGCGGGCATTAATGGTTTACTTACGCGACGCTTTCATTGTCGCCAGCGAAGGGTAGGTTTGGGCCGAGGGTCGTGCAATGAACGCGCACGCTCCGGCACCGCTTCCGCTGGGTAACCATTCAATGCCATCATTTTCCGCGCGCATGATGCGCGCTTCCTTTCGGGCAGCTTCGCGGCTGCCGTTATACGTCTTGTGCGCCATAATCACGCACACTGGTGGCTTCTTAGCGCTAGCTGACCGTGCTCAGGCCGACACCCTTCCACCGCATCAGATCATCGCCGAGGAAGCAAGCGACAAGCGTCGCGCAGTCTCAGTCCGCATACCGCAACGACTTGACGAAGCCGACGTCGTGCAGCTGGCCAAAGCCATCCATGCGCGCGCGCAACCCCCGGCGACACGCAGTTATGTCAACTTCTTCCTGCCCGGCGTTCCGCTCGGCCAAGGCGCATGGGCCAGTGTGGTGTTCACGCCCAAGCCCAGGTTCCTTGCCCACGGCCTCAAACGCGACGACGAGCAGATGCTGCTTGCCGAGCACCGCGCGGACGCCCGCCACTTGCTCGGCTCTTGGCTTACGCCGCCGCCAGCGGCCCTCGGCCGCCTGACGATTTACAGCGATGCTGGCCGGATCTTTGCCGAATGGCGCCTCAAGAACGGGCAGAAGACGGTCGACGAACTGAAAGATGCGTCGACCAGCGCCGGTCGCCGGTTCGATATTGCCGGGGGCGGGCAGAGCAGTGGTCATTATGTGCTGCTCCGCTCGGGTGATCTCGAAATCTGGGCGGGCTCGACACTTGTCGCGGTCGCCGAGCGTATCCGCGAAGATGTGGCACCT
The DNA here is from genome assembly GCA_034408685.1 of Hyphomicrobium aestuarii. GTDB lineage: Bacteria > Pseudomonadota > Alphaproteobacteria > Rhizobiales > Hyphomicrobiaceae > JANXVY01. The sequence continues at coordinate 64,405 of JAWXCP010000066.1, forward strand.
GTCACGGCGCGTCTTTCGCCGGTCTTGCCGACGGCTCAGCCCTCGAAGCCTGCTGCGACACGAGCTGGTACTGCGACCATCCCGAGTTCCAGTGTTGCATCAGCTTCGCCTGTTACGACGGCTAGCATCGTTCCGCAGGTAGCGTCTCCGTTGCAGAACCCGCGTCAAACCGCGGTCGCGGCTAACTCAGCCATCAATCCCACAGCCCTTGCGACCAGCCCGTTTGGCGCGGCCCCCCGCCCCGAGCGCACCACGAGAACCGGGGCTTCTTCGCAAGCTGCTGCGGTAAGGGCGAAGTCCCGCGTGCGAACAGCAGACATTCAATCTGCCGCATCCGAGCGCTCGAAGCGCAGCAGGACGTTGGCGACCGGCGACCAGATCTCGGCCAAATTTGCTGGCACGCTGTAAGTCTAACCGTATGAGAATCGCGGCGTTAACCCGCGCATTAAGCATAAGCAAACAGACCCAGCGGGTTTTGGGTCGAAGTTACTCAATGTTTAGACGTTCTGGTCGAATGTAGCCTAAATTCTACCGGGTCGGGGACGATGGCAGCCTTGGACGAAGCCGGTTTCGGCGTTTCAAGATATCATGTTGACAATGGCTTTCGGGACCGGCTGGCGCTGGCGCTCGAGGAAGCCGAAATGATATTGCTCAAGACCTTTTCCGAACAGGTCAAAACCTCGGCCATCGCGTGTATCAACTTGTCGAGCTGCCTCAACGCGGTCGGCTTCTCACGCCGGTTCAATTTCCCGCCCGAGATCACCGAATTTACACCGAAGTTCCCGCACTCGTTCGCCGCTGTGAAGTCGAGTATTTTGGCCAGCCACCTTACCCCTTCGGTTCGCTCGGGGCTTGACGGTTTTGTCTACTATCTACGCTCCATGCGCCAAGCTCTCGACGGGCTTCTAGCGCTCGAAACCGAGCGAGGCGGCATCAGCAGCGCCGACATCGCGCTGGCGCGAGACGCAACGTATACGGCCTCGTGCTTCGCCAAGTTGATCCTCAAAGACCTGATTTCGATCGAAGGGCGCCTCGCTGACGCCTATGAGGTCGCCCACATGAGTTACCTCACCCGGTTGCTCGACGATGTCCTCGAAGGCAAAAGCCCGCTCCTCGCCAATGGGCATCTCGAACGCGCAAAGACCGAGTTCCTGGTTCGTGAGCGGCGCGTGCAAATCAACGCGGAGGCCACCGTTTCGGACCCTGTCCGGCACGAACTGGTGATCATCCAGAATATCTCACAGGGCGGCCTCGCCTTCAAAAGCTTCAGCGCCTACACGGCGGGCCAGCGGATCCGCGTTCGCCTGACCACCAGTGGGCGCGAGTTGCTCGGGCGGATCGTATGGCGCATGGGTTCACGCGCCGGCGTCACGTTTTTCTATCCACTGGAATTAGGCGACGAGCTGTTGCTTGCCGTGTGAGGTCTAAGCCGCGATTGCGGCAGCGGACACCAGACCGGCTCAGCCCGCTTCGGCCACAGCCTCATTGGTGATCTGAGCGGTAATCGCCGCCGACCCGCGCAGGGTCTGATAGACTACGCAATAGCGTTCGGTCAGCGTCAACAATTGTGCAAGCTGCTCGGGGGCTGCCGGGCTCTTCACGTCGAACGTCAGCCGGATAGCCGAAAACCCGACGGCTGCCGTCTTGTCGACGCCAAGTGTGCCGCGGAAATCAAGATCGCCTTCGGCGTTGACCGCAGCATGATCGAGCTTGACGCCGATCGCGGTCGAGACCGCCTTCAAGGTCACGCCAGCGCAGGCGACCAGCGCTTCGAGCAGCATGTCGCCGGAGCACAATTCCAGCCCGGTCCCACCGGTTGCTGGATGAAGCCCGGCGACAGCTATCGCGCGTCCGGTCTCGAGCTTGCAGGCGATCGACATCTCATCGACGACGCCTTTGGCTTTCAACGTGATCACGGCGCTGCCGGGATCGGCTTTATATTGCTCTTTGAGTGGGGCTTGGAGCCCGCGCAGCGTGACAGCGTCCATGGTCTGTTTCCTCTCAGTCGTCAGATGCCGTTGCGGCAATTCTTATTGTCGTTTGGCTATTGTACTCAGGCTGCGTCCCGCCGGGCAAACGTCGAGCGCAAGGTCAGCAGGATCTGTCGTTTGGTCTCTTCGAACTCATGCGAAATCCGGTCACGGGGACGTGGCAGGCCGATGTCGAACACCTGCGCGATGCGGCCCGGCTGGGGGCGCATTACGACGATGCGGCTGGCCAGTACGATCGCTTCTTCGATGTCATGGGTGACGAGCACCATGGTCGGTCGCGTTTGCGCCCAAAGGTCCAAAAGCTGGTCCTGAAGCTCGGCGCGCAAGAACGCGTCGAGGGCAGAGAACGGCTCGTCCAGCAGCAAAACATGTGGCCGCTGCACGAGTGCGCGGGCGATGGCGACGCGCTGGCCCTGGCCGCCGGAGAGTTCTTTTGGCCAGCGATTGCCGTATCCGGCGAGCCCGATCTGCTTCAGCGCGTCTTCTACACGCGCCTCGCGTTCGGCTTTGGGCAGGTCCGACAGCCCGAATGCAATGTTGCCAGCCACCGTCAACCAAGGCAGCAGCCGTGGCTCCTGGAACACCAGAAACACGAACGGGTGGGGGGCGTCGATCGTTGCCCCGTCGACCTCGACATGACCTTTGGTCGGCCGATCGAGACCTGACAGCAACCGCAGCAACGTGCTCTTGCCGCAACCCGAACCGCCGACGACGGCAACGATCTCGCCGGCCTCGATGCGCAGCGAGATGTTATCAAGCGCCTGCGTACCGTTGCCATAGGTCTTACTGAGCGCGGTAACCTCGAGCATGGCAGCGCCTCAATTTGCGTTGGTTTGGGTGTCCTGCCAGCGCAGGAACGGAGCCGTTACCCTGGCCAACAGGCTGTCGGACAGTTTGCCGAGCACGGCAAAGACCAGAATTGCAGCCACGATCTGCGCGGGCTTACCGACCTGCTGACCGTCGACGAGGAGGTAGCCGAGGCCTTCGGACGCGCCCATGAACTCGGCCGCGACGACAAACATCCAGCCGAGACCGAGCCCGCCGCGCAGGGCCAACACATAGGCCGGCAGGATCGCTGGCAACAACACCCGCCGCACGAGATCGATTGACGAAAGCCGGAACATGCGTCCGACTTCGACGATCTTGCGATCGACAGCCAGGATCGCGCCGAGCACGCCGAGATAGATGGGGAAGAACACCCCGACCGCGATCAGGGTGACTTTCGAGGCTTCGAAGATGCCCAGCCACAGGATGAACAGCGGCACCCAGGCGATCGAGGGAACAGCGCGCAGACCCTGTAACGAGGGATCAAGCAGTTGGCGGGTGAGCGTCGAATAGCCAGCCAGCGCACCGATCAGCGTCGCAGCCAACGTGCCGAGCAGGAAACCGGCGGCGACCCGCCAGCTCGTTACGGCGATGTGCCGCCACAGCTCACCAGACGCTGCAAGCTCGGACAGAACTTCGAATATCTTCGTTGGTGGTGGCACGAGGCGGCCGTTGGCGTAACCGCCAGCGACCGCCAGTTCCCACAAGATACCGATGGCGACCGGCAGCACGAGGCCGACCCACCAAGCGCTAATCCACGAGCCATTGGTTGACGGGCCACTCATCAACGAGCCACCGATAGCCTGGCCACTTGCGACCTTATGTTCGGACGCAGCCGCAGTTACGCGAGCCAATGGGCGCGGCGCGCTGCCGTGGGATGGGTTCGCCTCGACGGGTCTCGCCGGTTGTTCGATGCTCATCGTATTGACAGTGCTCATGGCCTGCTTTCGATCGCTTGAGAGTGGCTATCCGAACCTACGGCACTGTGGAAGGGTCTTGCCCTTCCCACTGGCGGTCCGCGACACCTACTTGGTTGCGACGAGAAAGCTGCTATCAATGAGGTCACCGACCGTCTTCTTGACGTCGACGTCGGGTTTGATCACGCCAGCTTGTTGAAGCGCTAATCCCGCTGCGAGGATTGAGGCCGACTGGTCGGCACCGATCGCCGAATGCGTCAGCTCCGTGCGCTCGCCGAGCTGCTTAGCAATGACGGCGTCTGGTAGTTTCGTTACCGCGACGAGGTAACCCTTCACCTTGTCCGGGTTGGCCAGCGACCACGTGCGTGCCGCCTCGTAGGCCTTGAGCACACGCTTGACGGTATCTGGGTTCTTGACGGCGAACTCCTCGCGGACGTTGAGCACGCCCCAGGTGTTGGCGTCCTTGTTGCGATAGATCAGCACCGCTTTGTCCTCGACCTCGGCCGAGGCCATGATCGGGTCGAGACCCGCCCAAGCGTCGACGTCGCCGCGCAACAGGGCAGCCTTTCCGTCGGCGTGCTGGAGCAGGACCAGCGTGATATCCTTCTCCGTCAGCCCGACGCCTTGCAGGGCGCGAACAAGGAAAATGTGAGGATCAGTGCCGCGGGTGGCGGCAACGCGCTTACCCTTAAGGTCGGCGACCTTGGTGATTGCGGTGTCTGCCCGGGTGACCAGCGCCGTCCATTCTGGACGCGAGTACACGTAAACCGACTTGATCGGGTTGCCGTTGATCCGGCCAATCAGCGCAGCAGCACCCGCCGTCGAGCCGAATTCGATCGCACCCGCGTTGAGGAACTCGAGCGCCTTGTTGGAGCCAGCCGACTGGACCCAGGTGATCTTGACGCCGTCTGCGGCGAATTCCTTTTCGAGCAGCCCCTGCTCCTTCAGCACCAAGGAGACCGGGTTGTAGGTCGCCCAGTCGATGCGGATGTCCTTGACTTGTGCGGCGGCAGCAGACGCTGCGGCGGCAAGCGCGACGAACGCGAGCGATCCAACTTTGACAAGTGTCGAGACATGCGACGTGAGTGACATTTGAGTTCCGTCCTCTGCTGATCGGCACACCCGCCTACCGGGTCGACCAGCACGAGCAAACGAATTTATCATGCTTTGCATTGCAGAGATCACTGAATACCTGGAGCGGGCCGTCCAGGGACGCGAGTTCCGGGTTGCCTATTTTGGGCGGCCAACTTTTGGGCGGCCGAGCCGACTGCCGCCGTGACTGGGCAGTGGAGAAGTGGCTCCGTGGGTTGGGATCGAACCAACGACCGTCCGATTAACAGTCGGATGCTCTACCGCTGAGCTACCACGGAATACCTGGGGCGCTGGCGCATGCCCCAACTACGGAAGGCGGTCGCTTAAACCAAATCATTGCCGATGGCCAGCCCCTCGGCAGCGCAAAACCCCGATGGGGAACGCCCTGCGACATCGAGCGCGCTGCCAGCCGATCAACGGCCCCTGCTCACGCGTGGGCCATGCTCTTCACGATTTCCTCGGTCATCTTCTTGGCATCGCCCAGAACCATCACGGTGTTATCGCGATAGAACAACGGGTTGTCGATGCCGGCATAGCCCGATGATAGCGAACGCTTATTGAACAGCACCGTGGCCGACTTCCACACCTGCAGCACCGGCATGCCGTAGATTGGCGACGTCTTGTCGTCTTCGGCGGCCGGATTGGTCACGTCGTTGGCCCCGATCACGTAGACCACGTCGGCCTGCGGGAACGCGCTATTGATATCCTCGAGTTCGAACACTTCATCGTAGGGGACGTTGGCTTCAGCCAGCAGCACGTTCATGTGGCCCGGCATGCGGCCCGCGACCGGATGGATCGCGTACTTCACGTCGATACCGTTCTTTTTCAGCGTATCGGCGAGTTCGCGCAGCGCGTGCTGCGCCTGGGCCACCGCCATGCCGTAGCCGGGCACGATGATCACCGACTGGGCGTTCTTCATGACGTAGGCGGCATCTTCGGCCGAGCCGAGCTTGACGGGACGCTGTTCGGCACCGCCAGCGGGTCCGGCCGTTTCGCCGCCAAAGCCGCCCGCGATCACCGAAATGAACGACCGGTTCATGCCCTTACACATGATGTAGGACAGGATCGCACCCGACGAGCCAACGAGGGCACCGGTGATAATCAGCGCGATGTTGCCGAGCGTGAAGCCAATGCCGGCGGCTGCCCAACCCGAATACGAGTTCAGCATCGACACGACGACGGGCATGTCGGCGCCGCCGATCGGAATGATGAGCAACACGCCAAGGGCCAGCGACAGCAGGGTAATCGCCCAGAACAGCAAGTGCGAGCCGCCCGACTGGCAGAATTCGTAGACGAGGTAGACGATCAGCACGGCCAGCGCGAGGTTGATGTAATGGCGCATCGGCAAGGTAATCGGCTTGCCCGACATGCGGCCCGATAATTTGGCGAAGGCGATCACGGAGCCGGTGAACGTCAGCGCGCCGATGGCGACGCCGAGCGACATCTCGAGCAACGCAAGCGGCGCGATCTCGCCCGATTTGCCGATGCCAAACGCTTCTGGCGCGTAGAGCGCGCTCGCCGCGACGAACACGGCCGCAAGACCGACCAGCGAGTGGAACGCCGCGACCAGTTCCGGCATCATGGTCATCGGGATCATGCGCGCCGCATAGGCGCCAATGCCGCCGCCGATCGTGACGCCGCCGACGATCAGCAACCACGTCGAAAGATCATCAGGGGCGGCGAGCTGGGTCAGCGTGGTGACCATCGCGATCGCCATGCCAAGCATGCCGTAGGTGTTACCCTGCCGCGATGTCGACGGGCTCGATAGCCCGCGCAACGACAGGATGAACAGAATGCCCGATACGAGGTAGAGCAGCGCGGCGGTATTGGTCGAGAGTGTCATGGGGATACCGTGGGAGTGGCGAATGGGGAGTGGAAAGTTGAATTTGGCTCGAATGGGCACGACTGTTTCATGGGCAATCCAAACTCCCTATTCCCCACTCCCAATTCCCTCACGTGCTTCACTTTTCTTTCTTCTTATACATCGCGAGCATCCGCGACGTGACGAGAAAGCCGCCGAAGATGTTGATAGAGGCCATAATCAGAGCAAGGAAGCCGAAGAGCTTGGCCAAGGTGCTGCCGTCCTTCAGCCCGGACACCCCGCACGCCAGAAGCGCGCCGACGACGATCACCGAGGAGATCGCGTTGGTCACGGCCATCAGCGGCGTATGAAGCGCGGGCGTCACGCTCCACACCACATAGTAGCCAACGAAGATCGCCATCGCGAACACCATCAGCCGGTAGATTCCCGGGTCGACCGCCGCGCCGATACCTTCGGCGGCGAGGGCTGGCGTTACGACGGCGAGGCAGAGCAGTGAGGCCAGAATGGTGCGCAGCATTGTCGATGTCTCCGGGCGCCGAACTTCAAGATGGGGGGATGCTCACGCCGCTTTGGCGGGAGCATAGATCGCATGAACCAGCGCGCCGTCCTTGGCGAGCAACGTGCCTTTGATGATCTCGTCGTCCCAGTTGATTTTGATCTGCTTTTCTTTCTTGTCGATCAGCAGTTCGAGGAACGCATAAAGGTTCTTGGCGTAAAGGCTCGACGCGTTGACGGGGATCATGCCAGCGACGTTGAGCAATCCATAAACCCGCACGCCGTTGTGGTCGACGATCTCGCCGGGTTTGGTCAGCTCGCAATTGCCGCCACGTTCGGCGGCAAGGTCGATGATCACAGCGCCGGGCTTCATGCTTTCGACCATCGCCCGCGTGACCAACCGGGGGGCCGGACGACCGGGAATCAACGCCGTCGTGATCACGATATCCTGATTCTTTATGTGGGCGGCCGTAAGCTCGTCCTGCTTGGCTTTGTAGGCATCCGACATCGGCTTGGCGTAGCCCGTTGCCGTCTGGGCCTGCTTGAATTCGTCATCCTCGACCGCGATGAATTTCGCACCCAGCGAGGCAACCTGCTCTTTGGCCGCCGGCCGCACGTCATTTGCCGACACTTGTGCGCCGAGACGACGCGCCGTCGCGATGGCCTGCAGACCGGCGACGCCAGCACCCATAATGAAGCACTTTGCCGCCGGCACCGTCCCGGCCGCGGTCATCATCATCGGCATCGCCTGCTCGAACAGCGCGGCGGCGTCGACGACGGCTTTATATCCAGCGAGGTTTGCTTGAGACGACAGCACGTCCATCGACTGGGCACGCGTGATGCGCGGCATCAGCTCCATCGAGAATACCGTGGCGTTGGTGGTGGCCATGGCCTCGAGCGCGGCGCGGTCGCCGTAGGGGTCGACCATGCCAACGACCATCGCTCCGGGCTTCAGCGCTGCGATCTCAGCCGCATCCGGGCGGCGCACCTTGAGCAGGATGTCGGCGCCAGCCAACGCTTCTGCCGCCGTTGGAACGATCTGCGCGCCTTGGGCTGTGAACTGCGCGTCGGAGAATCGCGATCGGCCACCAGCACCAGCTTCGATGCGCACGGTGGCGCCGAGTGCCACGAGCTTCTTGACGGTTTCGGGAGACGCCGCGAAGCGGGGCTCTTCGCTGTGTTCCGCTGTGACCGCGATGGTGACCATGGTGCTGCCTTGTTCGGGGGACGGACGACATTCAGACTGAGCTTTATGGCCCGGGTTTAACGGCACGGGTTCAGCGGCATGTGGCCGAAGTTCCCGGTCGACGGCTTGGGCTCGACGGCTTGTGATGTCATAAACCGCAGGACGGCCTGTCCTGCAAGGTATCGGGCTGCAAGGTGTCGGGCTGCAAGGTGTTGGGCTGCAAGGTTTCGGGCTGCAAGGTGTTGGGCTGCAAGGTATCGGGAGAACCGTTCCCACAACGACCGAGCACGGCACGGCCTTCAGCACGGTTATGCCTTCGGGCTGGTTAAGCCTTCGGAACGAGGAACACGTACATCGCAACCATCAAAAGCACGAGGAACACGACCGCGAACTGCGCCAGCCTCAAGAACCCTTTGTAGGTCGTGACGTGCTCCCGGTAATCCATATCCGGATGACCCTTTGACGTATCGAGATCCATGTCGCGCATTCCCCTGTCTGAACGGCCGCGCTGAAGACATCTGGCGCGCTGGCGTTTTGTTGCCTGAACGGCCGTACATCTGCCACATCCTCGCCACAAGGCAAGATGCCAAAATCAGCGCGTTTCGCCCCATGTCGACGGTCGGCGCTTCAGCGCGGCTGGCCGCGTTGACGGGTCCAGCTTAGCTCCCTACACCGAATTCAAGCGCGATGCCGCCGGTCTGAGGCCGGTTCGCTCGACCCATTGCCGTCTTGGATACCCGCTGATGACCGTGATGCTCGACCCTACGCTTGCGCCGTCTTTGCCCGAGGCTCGTTCCTGGCCATTCGAGGAGGCGCGGCGTCTGATCAAGCGGCTGGAGAGGCTGGCGCGTCCCTCCGGGACGCCCGTTATATTCGAGACCGGATACGGCCCGTCGGGGCTGCCGCACATCGGCACGTTTGGAGAGGTTGCCCGTACGACGATGGTGCGCCAAGCCTTCGAAGCTTTGACCGCAGGTACCGTCCCGACCCGGCTTGTCGCATTCTCCGACGACATGGACGGCCTGCGCAAAGTGCCAACCAACCTGCCAAACCAGGACCTGTTGGCGGGCTTTCTCGACCGTCCCCTTTCGCGCGTGCCCGACCCGTTCGGCACGCACGAAAGCTTTGCCCATCACAACAACGCCCGGCTGCGGGCCTTCCTCGACCGGTTCGGCTTCGAGTACGAGTTCGTATCGGCGACCGAGGCCTATGCCAGTGGCCAGTTCGACGAAACGCTGCTGCGGATGCTCGCCGTGTACGACAAGGTGATGGAGATCATCCTGCCGACGCTTGGCCCCGAGCGTCAGGCGACCTATTCGCCGTTCTTGCCCGTTTGTCCGCGCACCGGCCGCGTACTGCAGGTGCCGATGATCGAGCGTAACGCCAAGGCCGGCACGGTGGTCTACGCCGACCCGGAGACGGGCGAAAAGATCGAGACGACGGTCACCGGCGGGGCGGTCAAGTGCCAGTGGAAGGCAGACTGGGCTATGCGCTGGACGGCGCTCGGCGTCGATTACGAGATGGCGGGCAAGGACCTGATCGACAGCGTCACGCTATCGTCCAAGATCTGCAAGGCGCTCGGCGGCACCCCGCCCGAGGGTTTCAACTACGAACTGTTCCTCGACGAGAGCGGCGCGAAGATTTCCAAGTCGAAGGGCAATGGCCTCGAAGTCGACGAGTGGCTGACTTACGGCACGCCTGAGAGCCTCGCGCTCTACATGTATGAGAAGCCCAAGACCGCCAAGCGGCTGCATTTCGACATGATCCCGCAAAAGGTCGACGAGTATTTCAAGTTCATCGAGGCATTCGGCCGCCAGGGACCCAAGGACCGGCTCGACAACCCCGTTTGGCATATTCACGCTGGCGCGCCGCCGACCGTCTCGCTTCCCGTGACATTCGCGCTGTTGCTGAACCTCGTGTCGGCGTCGAACGCGTCCGACAAGGCCACCATGTGGGGCTTCATCCGCCGCGTCGCCCCCGACGCAAGCCCCGCAACGCACCCCGTCCTCGATCAGTTGGCGGGCTACGCCATCCGCTATTTCAACGACCGCCAGTCGAAGCTGAAAGTGTTCCGCGCGCCCGACGAGGTCGAGGTCGCCGCACTGACCGCGCTGTCGGATGCGCTTACCACGGCCCCGGCGGGTGCCAAGGCCGAGGAGCTGCAATCGATCGTCTACGACATCGGCCGCAGCGTACCGCGCTATCAAGACCTCAACGCCAAGGGCGCGACTCCGGAGCGTCCAGGTGTGTCGAACGCCTGGTTCACCGCGATCTACGAAGTGCTGTTTGGCGAAAGCCGTGGCCCCAGATTCGGCTCGTTCGTCGAGATGTATGGCGTCGAGGGCACCCGCGTGCTGATTGCCCGGGGTGTGAAGGGGGAGTTGGTGGCGCACCCCGAGCATGACCCCGCCGCACCGTGACGCTTACGCAGGGGAATCGCATGAACGAATTTAAGCGGTGCCGGTGATGAGGCTGGCAAGGTAGGCGTCGTCCCAGGCGGCGAGGCGGCGCTTGGCGCGCATCGA
>JAWXCP010000067.1:0-4937 GCA_034408685.1 Hyphomicrobium aestuarii
GCATTCGGCGGCGGCGTGATTGGCGACCTTGCCGGGTTCGCCGCAAGCATCCTGAGGCGCGGCGTCAGATTTGTGCAGGTGCCGACGACGCTGCTGGCACAGGTCGACAGCTCGGTTGGTGGCAAGACGGGCATCAACACGCCCCAGGGCAAGAACCTCATCGGGACGTTTCATCAGCCGAGCCTCGTCATCGCCGACACGACGGTGCTGACGACGCTGCCGGAGCGCGAGATGCGGGCTGGTTATGCCGAGGTGGCCAAGTATGGGCTGCTCGGCGATGCGGCGTTTTTCGGCTGGCTCGAAAGCAAGGCTGGCGGGCTGTTCGGTAACGACACGGCCGCATTGACAGATGCCATCGAAACGAGCGTCAAAGCCAAAGCCGCGATCGTGCTGCGCGACGAGCACGAGACCGGGGACCGGGCGCTGCTCAATCTCGGCCACACGTTCGGCCATGCGCTCGAGGCCTGGACGGGCTTTTCGCACCGGCTGCTGCATGGCGAGGGCGTTGCGATCGGCATGTGCCTCGCGTTCCGGCTGTCGGAGCAACTCGGCTATTGCGCGACGGGGACGGCCGCGCGGGTGACGGCACACCTCGGCGGGGTCGGACTGCCGACGCGGATCGGCGGGATTCCGGTCAACGAGACGGCCGATCCCGACCGTCTGATGGCGCTGATGGCGCAGGACAAAAAGGTCAAGGATGGGCGGATGACGTTCATTATGGCGCGCGGGATCGGCGAGGCGTTCATCACGCGCGATATCGAGCCGCCGGTCGTTCGTGCGTTTCTGGCGCACGAGATTTCAGGTGCACCAACGGTTGTCTGAGGGTCAGGCGACTTTCTTGCCAAAGCGTGGCCGCGGCCCATATCACAACTCGCGCGATTTTGGAGTGGGGGAGCGGGCATGTCCGTCGTCGAACTGGCCGCTACGAATTTGCTGTCGCCGATGGTGCTGTTTTTCGTCCTGGGCTTAGTGGCGACGTGGGCGCGATCCGACCTCAATATTCCCGAGGCGGTTGCCAAGGGCATGTCGCTCTACCTGATGCTCGCGATCGGGTTCAAAGGCGGAGCGAGCGTGGCAGCCTACGGGGTCGATGGCCAGCTTGTGCTGTCGATCATTGCAGGCCTCTTGTTGTCGGCGCTCATTCCCATCGTCGCGTTCCAGATCCTGTTGCGCGTGACGAGCTTGCCGCGTGTCGACGCTGCTGCGATCGCGGCTCACTACGGGTCGATTTCGATCGTGACGTTTCTAGCCGCGATCCAGGTGCTCGACACCGCTGGCATTCGGTATGAAGGCTTCATGGTCGCTACGGCGGCAGCGATGGAGGTGCCCGCGATCATCGTGGCGCTATGGCTGGCCAAGAGTGGCTCGATAACCGCTGACAGTAACGGCGCTTTAGGCTCGGGCGCTAACGTTGGTGTCGAGGTTGGTTCCCGGCTCGACGCAGAGACCCTGCGCGAGGTTGCGCTCAACGGTTCGATCGTAATCCTAGTCGGCTCGTTCGTCATCGGGGCGATCACCGGACAGGCGGGATTGAAGTCGATCGCCCCATTCATTGTCGATCCGTTCAAGGGTGTGTTGTGCCTCTTTTTGCTGGACATGGGGCTTATCGCTGGTCGCGGGCTGCGCGAAAGCCGCAAATATCTGACGCTGCCGCTTGTGCTCTTCGGACTCTATATGCCGTTGATCGGGGCGGTGTTGGGCCTCGCCGCAGCAAAGCTGTGCGGGCTTTCGGTGGGGGGCATGGCGTTGTTCATAACGCTCGGGGCCAGCGCATCCTACATTGCCGTACCGGCCGCGCTGCGGCTCGCGTTACCCGAAGCCCGTCCATCCATCTATGTGCCGATGTCACTTGGCATCACATTTCCATTCAACCTGACGCTGGGCATCCCACTTTACATCTCTCTCGCCACCCTTTTTGCGCGGTGACACACCATGGAAACGTTCGCTAAAAAACGCATCGAGATCGTCGTCGAGAGCCCCCTGATGACGCGCGTTCTGACACTGCTCGATGGTGCTGGCGTGTCGGGCTATACCGTGCTGCCGGTGCTTGCAGGGCGCGGCAAGGACGGGGCGTGGCACCGCGATGGCGTCGTCGGGCGGACCGGTACGATGGTGATGATTTTCACGATCGTCGACGCGTCGAAGGTCGACGAGGTGATCGAGCCGTTGTTCAAGCTGGTGTCGCGGCAAATCGGTATCGTAACGGTATCTGCCGTGGACGTTCTCCGTCCCGAACAGTTTTGATGCAATCCGGTTTCAAGCCGTAGGCGCGCCCTTGGCCGGGAACACCAGCGCGCGGGCGGGGTCGATCTCGACGGTCACGTTGGTGCCGCGGATCAGCCCGACTTGGTCGGTCACGCGGGCCCGAATGCGGCCGTCGAAACCTTGTACAGCGAGTTCGATCAGGGACACGTCGCCGAGGAAACGGCGATGTAGCACGCGGCCGGCAAACACTTTGGCTGTCGGCATGACAGGCGGCGGCAGCTTGCGTCCATTATGGGCCGTGACCCTGAGGCCGCGCTCGCGCAGACACAAGACTGCGGTGTCGCCGTCGGGGATGCCGGGCGCTGGGATGCGGCCGAGCGGGGTGTCGATGGCGCCATTCACGACGCGGTAGGCGATCTCGTTGATTTCGGAAAACAGCCGCGCAACGAACAGCCCAGCCGGATGGGCGTACAAGTCTTCGGCCGTGCCCGACTGCACGACACGGCCCGCTTGCAGCACGGCGATGCGGTCGGCCAGACGCATGGCCTCTTCCGGGTGGTGGGTGACGATGACGGCGGTGGCGCGGGTTTCGCGCAGTAGCGACAGCGTTTCCTCCTGCATGGCGTCGCGCAATTGAACGTCAAGGCCGGAGAACGGCTCGTCCATCAGCATGACAGCCGGGCGGGGCACGATGGCGCGAGCGAGCGCAACGCGCTGCTGTTGTCCACCCGACAGGACATGGGGATAGGCCTCGGCCATCGCGGCAAGGCCGACACGGTCGAGCATGGCGAGCGCCTCGCGGCGGGCTTCGTCGGTGGCCAGCGACTTCAATCCGAAGGCAACATTTTCGACGAGGTTCAAATGCGGAAACAGCGCGAAGTCCTGGAACATCAGCCCGACGCCGCGCTTTTCGGGCGGAACGAAGCAGGAAGGGCCGGCGACCTCGGCGTTGTTGATCAGAACACGGCCGCCGGTCGGCTTCTCGATGCCCGAGGCGACTCGGAGTAGCGTGGTCTTGCCGCATCCCGACGGGCCGACGAGGCAGACGACCTCGCCGGGCGCGACGGCGAACGACAGGCCAGCGAGCACCTGCTTGTCGCCATAACGGCGTTCGACGTTCTCGAACGTGATACCGGCGGCAAATGTCGCAGCCGCGCGTTTACCCCGGGCCGGAGTTGGCAGCTTTTTGCCACGTTCACCAGACGAGCCGAGTTTTCCCGAGATCCCAGACTTATCCAAGACTTGCCCGGCCGAAGGCGTCTTGGAAAATTTTCCAAGTGCGTCTCGGCCTTTGTCGATCCAGCCTTTCAGCATCCGATGTTGGTGTGTCCCGTCGAGCGCAGCTGAGGAGCCGTGTTATGGGCGGCTGAGGCGCGCGGCAACAGTGCGCGGTTCAGCGCGGGGGCGATACCGTTGGCGCCCAAGTTGGCGACGATGTGCGAGCGGGCGGCGGTATCCGGGTTCGGGCAGCCGCAGGCGCGGTACCGGTACCCGCAACGGGACCCGCGTCAGCAGATGTTGATTCAGCACCTGCCGCCTCGATCGGTGACCGGCTGTCCCAGCCACGCACGGCAGTGCCTGGCTTTCGAGCCGCAACGTTGCGGGCGGTCTTGAGGGCCGCACCGGCCCGCTCGCGCGGCGGCGGCGCGAGCATTGCAACAGGCACGGCAGCAGCGACGGTCAAACGTTCCGCTGGCTGACCCGTCTCGCCCGGCTTCACGCGGCCATAAAACGGCACGAGCGTTTGCGCCTTGAGGTCGCGATCAGACTTCGCCAGCATCGCGGCAAGCACGCCGTCGTGGTCCTGGACCGGTGCGGTTGTTCCCGTCGGCACGGTGTGCACGACACGGTAACCACGGGCTTTCAGCTCAGCCAGGAAGCGCGGCAAAATGCGGGCGGTGGCGGCCTTGATGTCGTGGAATAGGACGATGCCGCCGTTCTGGTTTTCAACCTCGCGCAGTGTCCGCGCGAGCAGGCGCTCGCCATCGGAGATGTAGCTGTCGTTGGAGACCACATCGACGGTGAAGGCCGCGATCCCGCGATCCTGAAGGTGCTTCAGCATCGGGCCGCTGTCGGACAGTCCGGGAAAGCGGAAGAACGGCGCGATCGGGCGGCCGGCGGCCATTGTGACAGCGGCATGCCCCTTCTCGATTTCGTCGACGGCGCGGTCGGCCGAAAGGCGCTTGAGGTTGAGCGGGTGGGACCAGGTGTGGGTGCCAAGCGTATGCCCCCGCGCCATGATTTCGCGCGTCGTTGCGGGATAGGCAATCGCCATACGGCCGACAGAATAGAACGTCGCGCGGGTGCAGAACTGGTCCAGCGTATCGAGGATCGGCTTGGTCACGGCCGGCATCGGGCCGTCGTCGAAGGTCAAGACGACTTCCTTGGGTGCCAGAAAGCGCGGTTCGCGCGTTTGGGTCGAAATCGCACCAAACAGCGCCCCGGTGGACGTGTCGATTTTGACAATGCGCGACACGCCGAGCGTCGAGCCGTCTGTTGCGCACGATGGAAGCGGGGTGGCAGCAGCGCCGAGCGGTTGGCCAACGCTCGCGCCAGCAAGGAGCGCCGCGAGGGCACGGACTGTTGCCCATGCGGGCACGCAAGGTCGAAATGGCGAGCTCACGACAGATCTCCGCAGGGGAATCGCATGAACGAATTTAAGCGGTGCCGGTGATGAGGCTGGCAAGGTAGGCGTCGTCCCAGGCGGCGAGGCGGCGCTTGGCGCGCATCGA
>JAWXCP010000068.1:0-3470 GCA_034408685.1 Hyphomicrobium aestuarii
ACTCGGCCGGGTGCGTCCGGTTGTCGCCCAAGAACGCCAAAGAGCTCTTCTACAAGGTCCGCAACACCACTCAGGGCCGGGTGCCGGTGCTGGCCCTGAACGACCGCGGTTCGACCGACCGGTGGGGCAGGGTGCAGCACGACGAAAACGGCACGATGCTGCTGCAGGATGGTTACCGGGCCTTGGTCTTTGTCGAGAACTACGACGGCCGGGACGACCTGTTGAACCCCGTCGTCGCCTACACGAACTAGCAATCGTATCGAGGTGTAACCGGGCGTTGCAAAAAGGCTGCAACCAGCGAGGGTTAAGCAGCGTTCTTACTACGCCATATTGAGCATTCCGCCGCTAAGTCTAAACTGCTTACCGGGGATTTGGGGAACGGCATGGCATCCTGGCTCACACGCTTGAGCGTTGCCTTCGTTGTGGCTGGAGCTGCGGGCGCTACGTTCGTTGCCCTCCACGGCAGGGGCGCAGCGCGTCTCAGCGCCGACGCGGCCAAAATCCGCCCCGCATTTAACGAATTCGTCGACCAAGGCCAGGTCGCACTGCGCGAACTGATCGATTCGGCCGACAAACGTCAGGCAAGCGCCGAACCGCTGGCGCAACGCGCAAAGCTGCCCTTCATCGTGATTGAGCCGCGGGATTTCGCGGCCCCGATCATCCGCCTGCCGTCGCTGCAAACCAAACCGTCCGCGCAATTGGCGCAGGCGGCCCCGCCGCCGCAACAGCCCAGAGAACTTCAGCTCAGCGCCGGCAACAGCGGACTCGATCTCAACCCCGTCGAGGCGCGCATCCGCGCCCGCGTGCCGGCAGAGGTGGCTCAGTACTTCGACCTGTTCCTTTACGTCAGCAAAGCGACGCCTGATCGCGGTGAGTGGGCGCAACGCATGTTCGTCCTCGCCAAGCAGCAAGACCAAACCTACGGGCTGATGCACCATTGGAAGGTCTCGACGGGTCGCGAAGAAGCTATGCCGTCGCCGACGGGCAAGATGCTCGGCACCGAAACGCCGCCCGGCATGTTCAAGCTCGATCGCGGCCGCTCCTATGCGGACTACACGTCGCGTCAGTGGCAATCGCCGATGCCGTTCGTGATGTTCTTCGACTGGCGCATCGACGGCCGCCCGTCAGGGCTTGCGATCCACGGTACCGACACCGAAGGCGAAAAAGAACTCGGCACGCGCGCCTCGCACGGCTGCATCCGCCTGTCGACGGACAACGCAAAGACGCTGTTCTACTTGGTCCGCGACAACTACCGCGGCAAAGTCCCGGTGTTCCAGATCAACCAGGAAACCGGAACGATGAGCACGACCGGCGCGCTCGTCCGTGATGAAAACGGCCGCGTGAAGACGACCAACGGCTACAAAGTTCTGGTCTTCATCGAAGACTACGGCGGCCCGTCCGCCGACACGGTCGCCGCGCTTTACTGACGCAGCGCCACGGCGCAAGCATAGAGCCCAATAGCCGCCGCATTGGACACGTTAAGGCTGCCCAACTTCGGTCCCGTGGGTAGCCGCACTTCGACGTCGCATTTTTCGCGCGTGAGCCGGCGCAACCCTTCGCCCTCGGCGCCGAGAACCAGAACGACGTCGCGGGCCAGATCCATCGTCTCCAGCGACTGCGCCGCCTCTTCCGCGAACGCCAAGCGCAGGAACCCAAGCTCACCCAGCTCGTCCAATGTCCGCGCGATATTGACCACCCGGACGATCGGCACGACCTCAAGCGCGCCGCTCGCAGCCTTCGCCAGCACGCCACCGGCGGGAGGCGTCCCGCGCTCGTGCACGATCACGCCGCAAGCACCAAACGCCGCTGAGGAGCGCAGGATTGCGCCAAGATTGTGCGGGTCGGTCACCTGATCGAGCAGCACCATCCGCCGCGGCTCGGACATGCCTTCTAAGGCATCGTGGATGTCGAGTTCCTCAAGGGCGTCCGTCATCAGCGCCACCCCCTGATGAACGGCCTCGCGGGGCAGGGCGCGGTCGATCCCGTCGTTATCGACCGTTTCGACCGGAATCTTGGCCTTGGCCGCCAGGGCCTGGAACAACGGGTCCGCCCCTGCCGAAACAAGCAGCTTCCGGCTCCGTCGGGCCGGGTTGGCCAGCGCCGCTCTGACGGCATGAATTCCCCACAGCCAGAGGCCGTCCGAGCCCCTTTTATGGTCTTGGGGGCCGTGCCCCCGGTGCCGTCCACGCCTCATGTCGCAACCATCGTTTTTCTCAGGGGACGACCTAGCCTAAGCTGTTGACAAATCCCATTTGTTTTAGCCATAAGCCCCGTTCCCGTGCTCTGACGGTTGTGGGCACACGCAGACCCGATCCCAAAAGATAGGACAAAATTCACAAACCGGCTGGAGCGAGCGAGCCGACGCATGCCCATTTTGGGGGAGTGTCCCGAGTGGCAAAGGGGGCGGATTGTAAATCCGCTGGCTTACGCCTTCGTAGGTTCGAGTCCTACCTCCCCCACCATCCCTTGCCCGCGGTTTCAGCGGCGGGGACGGAGGGCAAGAGCGGTCGCTCGGCAAGCCGAAGCACGGTGACGACAACGGAATTGAGGCCCGCAAGGGCGAAAGAAACAGGCGGGTGTAGCTCAATGGTAGAGCAGAAGCCTTCCAAGCTTACGACGAGGGTTCGATTCCCTTCACCCGCTCCAATGACCGAATCGATTGAAACAGGCAAGGACAAGAATTCAAGGAACTGACTATGGGCAAAGCAAAGTTTGAGCGGAACAAGCCGCACTGCAACATCGGAACGATCGGCCACGTCGACCACGGGAAGACGTCGTTGACGGCTGCGATCACGAAGATCTTGGCGAAGACCGGTGGTGCGAACTACACGGCCTACGATCAGATCGACAAGGCGCCGGAAGAGAAGGCGCGCGGCATCACGATCTCGACGGCGCACGTCGAGTACGAAACCGCAAACCGCCACTACGCCCACGTCGACTGCCCCGGTCACGCCGACTACGTGAAGAACATGATCACGGGCGCCGCTCAGATGGACGGCGCGATCCTGGTCGTGTCCGCGGCCGACGGCCCGATGCCGCAAACGCGCGAACACATCCTGCTCGCGCGTCAGGTTGGCGTCCCGGCACTGGTCGTGTTCATGAACAAGGTCGACATGGTCGACGATCCGGAATTGCTCGACCTCGTCGAACTCGAAGTTCGTGAGCTTCTGTCGAAGTACGAATTCCCGGGCGACACGATCCCGATCATCAAGGGCTCGGCCCTGATGGCGCTGGAAGACAAGGACCCGAAGCTGGGCGAACAGGCGATCCTCGAACTGATGAAGGCGGTCGACGCCAGCATTCCGCAACCGCACCGTCCGAAGGACCAGCCCTTCCTGATGCCGGTCGAAGACGTGTTCTCGATCTCGGGCCGCGGCACGGTCGTCACGGGCCGCATCGAACGCGGCATCGTCAAGGTCGGCGAGGAAATCGAAATCATCGGCATCCGTCCGACGACCAAGACCGTCGTC
>JAWXCP010000009.1:0-14483 GCA_034408685.1 Hyphomicrobium aestuarii
AAGCGTGCCGGGGGTTCCAAGCGTGCCGGGGGTTCCAAGCGTGCCGGGGGTTCCAAGCGTGCCGGGGGTTCCAAGCGTGCCTGAGGTTCGATGTTTCCAGTTGTCCATGCGGGCCGGCGTGGGGCATACGGCGCGGCACGCCGTATGCACGTACTCAAACCCGAGCCCCCATGCCCGCCACAAAAGCGCTCAGCGGCCGCATCGCCTACCAGGGCGAACGCGGTGCCAACTCGCACCTCGCGTGCCTTGAAATCAACCCGAAGCTCGACGCGGTGGCGTGCCCGACGTTCGAGGACGCATTGGCGGCAGTGAAAAGCGGGGATTGTGCCTTCGCGATGATCCCGATCGAGAACTCGGTCGCGGGACGGGTAGCCGATATCCATCACCTGTTGCCGGATGCCGATCTCTATATTGTCGGCGAGCACTTTCTGCGCGTTCGCCATCAGCTGATGGCGCTGCCCGGCGCCACGCTCGACGGTATCACAAAGGTCTACAGCCACGTCCAAGCGCTCGGCCAGTGCCGCAACACCTTGCGCAAGCTCGGCCTGAAGCCAGTGCCCGAAGCCGACACGGCCGGTTCGGCGCGGCTTGTCGCCGAGGGTGGCGATCTGACCGCCGCGGCAATCGCATCGACGCTGGCGGCCGAGACCTACGGACTGCGAATTCTCAAAAGCGACATCGAGGACGAAACCCACAACACCACGCGGTTCGTGATCCTTGCCGCCGACCCAGACGACGCCGAGCATGGCGACGGTCCCGTCATGACGACGTTCGTGTTCCGCGTGCGCAACGTGCCAGCGGCACTCTACAAAGCGCTTGGAGGTTTTGCGACCAATGGCGTCAACATGACCAAGCTTGAAAGTTATCAGCCAGCCGGTTCGTTCTCGGCCACCATGTTCATGGCCGACATCGAAGGCCATCCATCCGACCGTCCGGTGGGGCTGGCCCTGGAAGAACTGTCGTTCTTCTCGTCCGAGGTGCGCGTGCTCGGAACCTACCTGTCATCGCCCTATCGCGGCGAGGTACGCCGTCTTGCCGCCGGGCCGGAGCTGTAGCCATGCGGCTGAAAGGCAAAAGCGCCATCGTCACCGGAGCAGCAAGCGCGTTCATCACCGGCGTGTGCCTGGATGTCGACGGCGGGCGGTGCGTCTAGCTGCACGCGACGTCGTCGGACAGAAATCCCGCCCCCCCCGATTTGACACAGGCCTCGACGTGTGGCAATCGATGGGTGAACCTAGTTCACGGATTTTGCTCCGAGGACAAGACATTGTGACTACCAAGGTGACCGCCCTGACACGGGACAAGTCGAAGGACAAAGACGCCGGTTTCCGTGAGAGGACCCGCGCGAAGTTGCTTGCCGCCGTCGAGACAACGATCGAGCGGTCAGGGCTCGCAGCGGTCCAGGCTCGGCGCATCGCAGACGAGGCTGAGTGCGCCGTCGGCACGCTCTATAACATTTACGGCGACATCGACGGGCTGGTCCTGGCCGCCAACACCCGCACGCTTGCCGAACTCGGCAGCGTTTTGCGGGCAGCCCAACGGCGCGTCGCTGGACAAGATCTCGAGCAGCGTCTCATGGCGCTTGCGGTCGCTTATCTCGATTTCGCCACCGTGAAGCACAACCGCTGGCGGGCCGTTTTCGAGCACCGCTTGCGCGATGACTACCCCGTACCGCCTGCTTATTTCGACGATCGGCGTGGCTTGCTCGCGCTGATCGAGGCCGAAATCGCATCAAGCGTGCCTGACAAGCCGGAGGACGACAAGCAACACGCCGAACGGCATCGCGCAGACCGTTACGATGCAGCCCGCGCACTGTTCTCGGCGACACATGGCAACGTGCTGTTATCGCTCGACGCCAAGCTTGGGCCGTTCGAGCCAGATCGCTGCGAACGCCAGATTCACTTCCTCATTCGCCACGTCGTTGCCGGATTAGATAAAGATCGGGCTCGATAAAATCGCGCAGCCCCGCAAGGTGGGTCGGCCGTCAACCTCGAACCGGCTCAAAAATGGGTTGCGGGCTTCGATGGCGCGATCACCGATTTCACAGCGACGTAGCCGCGCTCGACAACAAAGCCGATCACCAGCCCGAGCGCTGCAGCGATCGAAGCCGAGATGAGCCACTCGGCAACGCTTCCGACCAGCGGAACGGCGCCGCCAACGGTATGCGCGATCCCATGAATGGCCGCTTCCGGAGCCGTTATGCCCCACTCGTGGAGGCCATGAATGACGATCCCTCCGCCGACCCAGAGCATCGCAAGCGTCCCGACCGTGGACAATGCTGACAGGACACCCGGCATGCCGGTGACGATGCCGCGTCCGGTCATCCGCATCGCACCATTCGAACTGCGCGCCATGACAGTGCCGACATCGTCGGCTTTCACGATGATGGCGACGAGGCCGTACACGCCACCCGTGACCAGCAGCGCCACAGCAACTAGCGCAATCAGTTTTGTGATGAACGGCGCCCCAGCGACCGTGGCGAGAGCAATTGCCATAATTTCTGCGGACAAGATCAGGTCGGTCCGGATCGCGCCGGCAACCCGCTCATCCTCGAGCTGCTTGGAACTGATCGGGTGAACCGCCACCGCCGCGTCGCCGTCCGCAACGCCGTGATGGGGATAAATCCACTCGTGGACCTTCTCATAACCTTCAAAACACAAGAAGGCACCGCCCGCCATCAACAGCGGGATGATCGCCCAAGGCGCAAGCTGGTCGAGAAGGACCGCGCCCGGTAGCAGGAACAGCATCTTGTTCTTGATCGAGCCCCACGCGATCCGGCCGACGATCGGCAACTCGCGGTCGGCGGCAAAGCCCACGACATAACGCGGCGTCACCGCAGTATCGTCGATTACGATCCCTGCGGCCTTGGCGCTCGCTTTGGCCGCCGCTCCAGCCGCATCATCGAGAGAGGCAGCCGCGATTTTCGCGATCGCGGCAATGTCGTCGAGGAGGGCTAGCAGTCCGCTGCTCATGGGTCGGGCTCGTAAAGAGGGGGAGGTGGATCGAAGCAGGCCAATTTCGACAACACGGCGGTAGTAATCGTCTACAACAGCATAATTACGGTTTGATTGAACGGGGAGACAATTCCTCCTGAACGGGGCGCGGTATGGGAGCACCACGATGTAAACCACACACGATTGCTAAACTGCTATGCCACAGCGATGTATTAACCTGTCGCGCCGTTGTCATGTAGGCCCGGTGTTCGCAGGGTCCGTTAGAGGGCACGGAGCCTCGGGCTGGAGTTGGCGGTCCCATTTCAAAGGGGTCTCGTCAACTCCATGCCACCGGCGGTTACCGGTTCGGAGCATGTCGAATTGCTCGGCGAAGCGTTTGACGCCAAAATCTTTGCCGCACCCGGCAGTTAAGTGTTGGCCGCAAAGCATACAAGGGTCTAAGGCTAACGCCATAAACCTCGGCGAGAGAGACCTCCATGCTGTCTACTTTCGAATTTGCGATCCACCCCTACCCCGGCGCTGGCCTCGTCGATTTGCTGATCCTCTGGGCGATCACCTACGTCGTCTTGATGGCGATCTACTTCGGTCTTGGGCTGGTGTTTGATGGCCTGAACCGCCAGCACCCCGAGCGGCGCATCCAAAGCCGCCCGCAAAAGAACCAGATCGCGATGGAGATGCGCACCAGCGTCATCGCGTTGGTGTCGATCTCGTTTTACGTTTCGTTTGGCCTATTTGCGCAAGCCAAGGGCTGGACCATGGCACCACTGGAACTCAGTTGGTGGTCCGGGCCGCTGATGCTGGCCATCTCGCTGATGCTGTACGATACGTGGTTCTACTGGGGCCACCGTCTCATGCACACCAAGATGTTCTACCGCTGGCACAGCCATCACCACCGCTCGATCGTGCCATCGCCCTGGGCCAACAACTCCGACACGCAGGTTGGCGCATTTGTCGAACAATTCTATTGGGTTGTTCTGCCGTTCATTCTGCCGATACCGCCGGAAATCATCATCGCGCACAAAATCTTCGATCAGGTGACGGGCATCGCCGGGCATGCCGGGCATGAGTACTTCGCAGCCCCGTCGAACCGCTCGCCGTTCCCGCTGCTGTGCACGACCTTCCATGACCAGCATCACGGACATTTCAACTACAACTACGCCAACACCTTCTCATGGTGGGACCGCGTGATGGGCACGATCCATCCAAAGTACGACGAGGTCGTCGAGCGCTTCGAACAAATGCCGCCGCCAACCGTGCCTCCACGTCGCAGCGCTGATGGTCAAAAAACCGGCGGCCTATCGCCAGGGGAGTGACATGACAGAAGCAGTACTTCGTCTTTTTGCAGAAGCAAATCGCTTGACGCTCGAAGAACGCGAGGCGTTAGCAGATTTAATTTTTAACGCCGTTCAAGCTGAGACTGGCGGCAGTCTCGACGACCCTTCGCATGTCGGCGATACCGATTGGTCGAGCGAACTTGAACGGCGATGGGACGAACACGTAGCCTCGGGAAAAAGTGACGCCGTAGACGCGTTCGACGCAATCAAAGACATGCGGACGTCTCTGGCCAAATTCCGATCGAATTGATGCATAGTCACAATGGCCATCAAGCTTCTACCGCAAGCTCGAAGGGAGATGTTTCTCGCGGCCGAACGCTACGACCAACAGCGGTCGGGACTAGGTTCCCGGTTTCTCGGCTCGGTCGAGTTCGGCATCGAACGTATACGAGATCTGCCATTTGCTTCGCCACTTGCACACTTAAGCTATCGGCGACACAATTTGCGAGTGTTTCCGTACGCTCTGATATTTCGAGTTGACGGCCCAGACATTGTCATTGTTGCAGTAGCGCACCATAGCCGTCAGCCACTGTACTGGTTGAACCGTAAAACCGAGACCTGATGACCGCTACTGCCGCCAAACAATCGGATCAAACCACCCCCGACCTGATGCACGCCCTCGGCCGCGACGCCCGCGCCGCATCGCGCGTGGTTTCGACCGCGTCGACCGAGGCCAAAAACCTCGCACTCACCACGGCAGCAGAAGCGATGCGGGAGGCGACACCAGCCATCATCGCCGCCAACGCCCGCGATCTCGACGCCGCGCGCGCGGCCGGCCGCCCGGCCGCATACATCGACCGCCTGACACTCGACGCTGCCCGCATCGATGCAATCGCGCGCGGCCTCGACGCCATCGCCGCCCTGCCCGACCCCGTCGGCCGCGAACTTGCCCGCTGGACCCGGCCCAATGGCCTCGACATCCAGCGCATCGCCGTACCGCTCGGCGTTATCGGCATCATCTACGAAAGCCGCCCGAACGTCACCGCCGACGCCGGCGCACTGTGCCTCAAATCCGGTAATGCGGCGATCCTGCGCGGCGGCTCCGACAGCATCCATTCGTCCGCTGCCATCGTCGCTTGTATCCATGACGGGCTGCGCGCGGCTGGCTTGCCCGAAGCCGCGGTCACTCTGGTGCCCACCGCCGACCGCGACGCCGTCGGAGCAATGCTGACCGGCCTCGATGGCTCAATTGACGTCATCGTCCCGCGCGGCGGCCGAAGCCTCGTTGAGCGCGTGCAGGCCGAAGCCCGCGTGCCGGTGTTTGCCCACCTCGACGGCATCTGCCACACCTACGTTGATCGCGGCGCAGACCTCGACATTGCCGTACCCGTACTGCTGAATGCCAAGCTCCGCCGCACCGGCGTTTGCGGGGCGACCGAAACGCTGCTCGTCGACCGCAACGCCGAGGCCGAATATCTGCCAACGCTGGTCAAGGCGCTGCTCGATACCGGTTGCGAGGTGCGCGGCGACGCGAGCACGCAGGCGGCTGACCCCCGCGTGAAACCAGCGGCAGCCAACGACTATGGCCACGAGTTTCTCGACGCGATCATCGCGGTCAAGGTGGTTGACGGCGTCGACGAGGCGATGGCCCACATCGCCGCCTACGGCAGCCAGCACACCGACGCCATCATCACCGAATGCGGCGGCACGGCCGAGTTGTTCCTTCGCAAGGTCGACAGCGCCATCGTGCTGCACAACGCGTCGACGCAATTTGCCGATGGCGGCGAATTCGGAATGGGCGCGGAGATCGGCATCGCGACGGGAAAAATGCACGCGCGTGGCCCGGTCGGCCTCGAACAGCTAACGACCATGAAATATGTCGTTCGCGGCACTGGCCAGATCCGGCCCTGACGGAGCAAGTCGCGGCGGCGCACAAGCACAAGCACAAGCAGGACTGTAACGAATATGACGGTCCTGGCGTAGTTCCTTGTGCTGAGAAATGTGCGTATGGACTACGCCACATCTCGGTATCTCGCCTTCGCACGCTTCGCCCAACATCCAGGTGACACCCATGCCCGCGACTTGGCTCAAGCGTACGTTCAAGATCGCCTACTTGGCTGTCGCGGCAGCGCCCCTTGTCCTCGCGACCACCTTACCAGCCACCGCCCAAAGCATGCTCGACCTGGTCGACCTCAAATCGCCAGCGTTCACGCAAGCTGAAATGACCCGCGGCGACATCGAGGCCGCCATCGCCAAGCTCGCACCTGGAGCAACCCTTGACTTATCTGCCAAGTCGTTGAACGGGCTTGATCTCTCCGGCCTGGACCTGACCCGGACCCGGCTTCAGTCGACGCGACTCAACAACGCCAAACTCGTCAAAGCAAACCTTGCCGGCGTCATGATGGATCAAGCGTGGGCGCTCGGAGCTGACCTGACCGAAGCCAACCTGACAGGCGCCAGCTTGTTCGGTACGCAGCTTGTCGGCGCTAAGGCGGATCGCGCCAACTTCACCGGCAGTCGGATCGCTGGCGATTTTTCCAAAGCCAGCCTGACCGGCGCGACGTTCGATAAAGCCGACCTTTCCGCCGACATGAAGAACCAGTCGATGGGCTTGATGCGCGGTGTGTTCAACAGCTCGAACCTGGAAGGTGCCTCGTTCGCTGGAGCCAACTTATCCCGCGTCCAGATGGAGTTTGCCAGCCTGCGCGGGGCAAGCCTCGTCGGGGCAAAATTCAACGGCAGCGAAATTGCTGGCGTCGACTTTACTGGTGCCGACGTGTCCGGCGCCGATTTCGAGGAAGCCGACGTGACCTCGACCCGGCTGTTGGGTTTGAAAAATGCTGGCAAGGCTTTGAACCTCGACAAGGTCAAGAACGCCGACCGCGCGTTCCGCGAGTAGTTCAGCAACGCCGCGACGTAAGTGCCTTAGCTTCAAAACAAAATTGTCAGTCATATTCTGATCGTCCCACTTGAGCCCGCCGCTCTTCGATGCCATCGGATGATTTCGTACGGCAGGAGTACGGCGAAGTAGCGAGGGAGATGTCAGTCGTGGGTTTGCGTCGGTTTTTGGGGTTCGCTATCGGCTTTTCGGCTTTAGCGGCAGGTTGCACGGCGTTGACGCACAGTGTCGTAGCGCAGAATCGCGGTCCAGCGACGCAGTCGCCGCAGGCCGTTGAACTGGCCAACATCGGGCCAGTAGAGCCGGTCTCACCGGTCACGCACATTCCGAGCACGCCCCAGCCGCTGACACCGCTGACCGAAGCGATAGCCGATGCGCTCAAAGCGCAGCCGAAACTGCTGGCCACTGATCCGGCTTCGGCCGCAAGTGACTTCGACTATGCCGCAGCTGTAGCCTTCTACACCGCACGAGGCTTCGAACCGATTTGGATCTCGCAAGCCAGCACGACGGCAGGCCGTCTGACGCCCCGAGCCCGTGCGGCTGTCGACGAACTACAACGTGCCGCTGACTGGGGTCTCGACCCCGCAGACTTTCCCACAGCGGCGAGTACCGCAACCATAGAGCCCTCGCCCGAGGCGTTGGCGAAGGTTGAGCTGACGCTGACCGGAATGACGATGAAGTATGCCCGCCACGCCCGCGGCGGCCGAATAATCTCGCCCGAAATGCAGTTGTCGGGCTTTATCGACAGGCGCCCCAACCTGATCGAACCTGCACGCGTTTTGGCAGCGCTGGGGTCTGACGAGCCCGCCGACAAGGTGCTCACGGGCTTCCACCCCAAGCATCAGCAATTCGAGCTTTTGCGGCAAGCCTATCTCAAGACCCGCGGCACGCCTGAGATTGCGGCCGATCGGATCTTGCCCGAAAAGGGTCCAATGCTCGCGCCGGGCAAACGGCACGCCGATATCGCGATCCTGCGCCGCCGCCTCGGCGTGGCGGCACCCGACACATCCGGCCCTGATTGGATGGATTCCGCTCTGGCCAGTGCTTTGCGCACGTTCCAACGCAGCGCGGGCTTGAAAGCCGACGCGGTGATCGGTGAACAGACCCGACGTGCGCTCAACGATGCGCTCGGCTCAAATGGGCTCGGTTCGAACGCGCCCCGGCTACTGGCGAACATGGAAGCCTGGCGCTGGATGCCGGACGGCCTTGGCGACACGCGCGTTGAAGTCAACATTCCTGAGCAGCAGTTTCGCTTTTATCGCAACGGCGCACTCGTCCATACCGAGCGCGTTATCGTCGGAAAGATGGAAACCGCGACGCCACTGTTTTCTGACGAGATGGAAACGGTTGTGTTCCAACCGACGTGGGGCGTACCCAACAGCATAAAGGTCGCCGAGCTGCTACCCGATCTCCAGTCCGGCAATGGGCTGCGCGCTGGCCTGAAGATGACGCTGAATGGAAGATCTATCGACCCGTTCAAGGTCGACTGGCGCCGTGCCGACATCAAAAACTATATGGTGTTCCAGCCATCTGGCGACGACAATGCACTCGGCGATGTCAAGTTTCTGTTCCCCAACCAGCATGCCGTCTACATGCATGACACGCCCAATCGGCGGCTTTTCAAAAACGCGCAACGTCTCTACAGCCACGGCTGTGTTCGCGTGCGCAATCCGATGCGGTTCGCCGAACTGCTGCTCGAGACCGATCGCGGACTGACCCCGAAAGAAGTGCGGAAAATCGCAAACGACGGCCCCGAGGACAACAAGGTCAAGCTCACAGCAAAAATCCCGGTTCACATCACCTATTTCACGGCAATCGCCGATCAGGCCCTGAACGTCGCAACGGCGCCTGATCTCTACGGCCATGAAAAGCGCATCACGCTGGCGTTGCAGGGTCAGTTCAACAAAATCAAAAAACTCGACCCGCCCGTTATCGTTCCAGGCAAGCCGGCCCCGCGCCGAGAGATCGCTCGCGCCCCGCGTCAGCCTCGTTACGCTGATGGATTTGCGGATGTTGGCGGTCAAGGCGTCCGAGTGAATGGCCGCTACCCGCCTCCAACAGCACTTGGATACTATCGAGCCCAGCAGCAATGGGGCTTCTTCGCGCAGCCTCCTCAGTCATCAGAGCGGTCCAGCGGCCGCTCGCGTGGAACGAGCCCGAACGATACGTTCATGCGCTCGCTGATGAATGGGCCGTGATGGCTTGGCAGTGGGTTCGACACGGCTCGGTCGCTCGGGCGGCTAGTTGGCCGTTCGCTTCCCTGGACTTCGACCCTTGGAATTTGACTGCAATGCCGCCGCGCTGACCGCCAGCACTTCGCCCTCGCTGGTCTCCGTATCGAGCCACATCACATCGAGGCCCGGATAAGCTGCCTCGAACCGCTCGCGTCCGGTTCCAATCTCGAGCACCAGCGTACCGTTCGTTTCGAGATGCGCCGCAGCAGAGCCCACGATACGCCGGACCACGTCGAGGCCGTCCGTCCCACCGGCGTGCGCCAAGATCGGCTCGGCGGCATATTCGGGATCGAACGCTGCAACCTCCGCCGTCGCGACATAGGGCGGATTAGCGATGATCAAATCGTAACGGCTACCAGCCGGCAGGCCTGCGAACAGGTCGCTCTCGAACAGCCGCACGCGATGATCGAGGTGATAATCCGTCACGTTTCGCCGGGCGACATCGAGCGCATCGGCCGACACGTCGACCGCATCGACCCTTGCGGTCTCAAACACCAGCGCCGCCAAGATCGCGAGGCATCCCGACCCGGTACACATGTCGAGAACGCGTGCGATCCGTGCCGGGTCGGCAACCACGCCGACGAAGCCGTTCGGCAGCAGCTCGCCGATGAAAGAGCGCGGGATGATCACCCGCTCGTCGACGTAAAATCTATGCTGCTGAATGTAGGCGGCGTTGACGAGATAAGGTGCCGGCTTGCGCGTTGCGATACGAGCCTGGAACAACGCAACAATGCGGGATTTCTCGGACGCCGTCAGGCGGCAGTCGAGCCATGGCGCGAGTTCGTCGTGTGGCAGGTCGAGCGCGATGAGGATCAGGAACGCCGCCTCATCGAGCGCCGTCGCAGTCCCGTGGCCGAACACCAACCGGGCGCGGGTGAATTCGGTGACGCCTAGTCGCAGAAAGTCCCGAACCGTGCAGAGGTCGCCAACGTCGAGGGTTGTGTCGATGGTTGCGTCGGGGGTTTTGTCGGGGGTTGCGTTCAAATCGTTCACACCCATGTCGCGTCAACAAACCACTTGGAACCGGCAATCCCAACTTGCGATCCGCGTCTTGCCACCTCCCTTGCCCCGTCGCAAGGGCTTGACTGCGGGACAGGCAAACGAACGCATCAATCGGACAACCAAACCACAAGACACGGAATGATGAAACGCATAGCCCGTGACGTGACCCGTGGGCGCCGTAACGGGCGCTCCGTCCCGCATCAGGCCGGTAACGAATGTTCGGTGACCTGGAGTAGCCCGGGTGCCTTGGCGCGTTGCGCCGCGAGGTCAATCATCGCATCTGCCAACGGGCTCGCTTGGCATAGGGCCGTCCAGCATGGGACGGTCACGCGTCGTCGCGCCACAGCGATCAGCCCACGCTGCTTGAAGCGTGTGAACAGTCGGCTCAACGTATCGGGGTTGAGCGCCAGATACGATGCGATCTGCTCACGCGCGAACGGCAGCTCGAATGAGCGGCTAGCCCCATTCGGATGCCCGAGATAAAGCCCAGCCTCGACCAAAAAATCACCCAGCCGGTGCTCGGCGACGGGTTCCGCGATGCTGGCGTAGTGCAGCATGCGGCGAGCGTTTCGATGCGCGAACGCGGTCTGCATCCAAGCCAAGATCGGCCACTCCGCCTGAGACGACGCATCAACCGGCGAGACTGTGTAGCGGATCAGGTCACACGCCGTCGCCGCGATCAGAAGCATCGCGGGCATCCGCGGCACATCCACTGTTGCAAAAATATCTCCAGGAAACAGCAGTTCCAGCGCCCGCCGCTGCTCGCCGTGAACCTGCGCTTCGAGCAACAGCGCGCCGTTAGCGACCAAAAATACGTGGTTGTCGCCGGTGCCCGTAATTGCCAGCCGCTGCTCAGGTTGGAGCACGATACGGACGTTTGCAAACTTGACAGCTTCAGTGTGGGGCATGGCGGCGGTTGCGCATTCGTTGCGCACCTGGGCCATGTTGATGCGACAGTTGATCATCATTTGGCCGACCCGGTAAGACGATGACGGCCCAGCGGGTAGCCCGGCACCGACTCCCCTCGAATGCGAGATTGTCAGTCACCACACGATCCGAGCCGTTGACACGGATCAATTTCACGACGACTGCGGCCGAAATTTTTCGAGCCAAGCCCCGTGTTCGCGCTGATCGACGTCAGGGGACACGTGTCTGCAGCGCAACACACGCGTGCTGACCTGCGATCGGCTGACCGAGGTCAGTAGAAACCGCCTCTGCAGTATGGCGGGACCACCGCGTTTTGCGCTTCTTAGTTGGCGAAGTGATTCCTTGCCGCTTCATGGAATTCGCAATTGGGATGGGACCTATGTCTTCAATTCGCACGTTGGTAGCCGCAACCATTATGACCGGGACCGCCGGGCTCGTCGCCCTCACGCCAGCAACAGCTGGCGATTATAACGGCAACGTCATGGTTCGCGCTGGTGTAACAGTCGTCAATCCCGAAAGCAGCGCCGACGTCTTCGCCGGTGGCGCTCGGCTTGCGGGTGCCGACGCCGAGGTCTCGACGGAAGTCATTCCCTCGCTGACACTGAGCTATTTCTTTAACAAGAACATCGCGGTCGAGTTGTTCTGCTGCTTTGCCAAGCACGAAGTCGAGGGCAAAGGCATCCTCAACAACGCAAAGCTCGGCGACTTCTGGATCTTCCCACCCGCGCTGACGCTTCAATATCATCTCGACCCCGTCGCTGGCTTCAAGCCGTATGTCGGCGCGGGCCTGCAATACATCGCATTCTTTGATGAAGGTCGCGGCGATGCAACGGTCGGCGGCGGCAAGATCAAGCTCGATGACGCCGTTGGCTTCACGCTGCAAGCTGGCGTCGACTACCAGATCGGCAGCGGCTGGTATCTGAATGCCGACGTCAAGAAAACGTGGCTCGAGACCGAAGCAGTTTGGACCGGAACGAACGTTCGCGCCGATGTCGATGTCGACCCTTGGATCTTCACGGCCGCCGTCGGCTATCGCTTCAATCTGTTCGCGCCGCGCTACGCCGAGCCGCTGAAGTAACCGCTGCCTGTAGTACCTGGACCGCTGAAGCAACTACCCAGGCTGCTCCCTGCCCTTCCCCACTTCCTCCTTGCTGCCACCTGACCCACCGGCCAACCCGGTGGGTTTTTTTATGGTTCGCACCACTGAGCCCGATCCCTCATCTGGTAGATCCGGCCGCGGCAATCCCCCGTCCGAGATCAGCGATGAGATCGGCCGCAGCTTCAAGCCCGACCGATAGCCGCAACATGCCATCCGAGATCGCAAGCTCCGCGCGGGCGTCGGGCGTCAGCCGCTGGTGCGTCGTGGTCGCTGGATGCGTGATGAGAGATTTCGCATCGCCCAGGTTGTTTGAAATCTTGACGAGGCGCAACGCGTTGAGGAATGCAAAGGCCGCCGACTTGCCGCCAGCGAGCGCAAACGTCACGATCTGACCACCGCCGGACATTTGCTGCCGAGCAAGCGCCTGTTGCGGAAAGTCCGCGCGGAACGGATACAACACCTGCGCAACGCCCGGCGCCTCGGCCAGAAAATCGGCGACTACCGCCGCACTTGCGCACTGGGCACGGACCCGAAGCGGCATCGTCTCCAGGCTTTTCAGCATGACCCAGGCGTTGAACGGAGATATCGCCGGTCCCGTCTGGCGCAGGAACACGCCGAGATGGTCCTTGACGTGCTGAGCCCGGCACAAGATGACGCCGCCGAGACAACGGCCCTGGCCATCCATATGCTTTGTCGCGGAATACACGACGATGTCCGCACCCATCGCCATCGGGCGCTGCAGCATGGGTGTAGCGAACACATTGTCGACGATGACAATCGCGCCAGACCGGTGGGCGATATCGACCACACCAGAAATATCGACAATATCGAGCGTCGGGTTCGCTGGCGTCTCCAAGAACGCAACCTTGGTGTTCGGCCGCATCGCCGCCTGCCACTGCGACAGATCACGGCCGTCGATCAGCGTCGTCGCGATCCCAAAACGCGGACACAGGTCCTCGACGACATAACGGCACGAGCCAAATAGCGCGCGCGAGGCGACCACGTGGTCGCCAGCCTTGAGATAGCTCAACATCGAGGCCGTAACCGCTGCCATCCCCGTGGCCGTCGCGCGGGCGGCTTCGGCGCCCTCCAGCAACCGCACGCGTTCCTCAAACATCGCTACCGTCGGATTAGAGAACCGGGAATAGAGATATCCCGGCTCCTCGTCTTTGAACCGCCGCTCGGCCTGTTCGGCGCTATCGTAAACGTAGCTCTGCGTGAGGAATAATGCCTCCGACAGCTCTCCGTTTGGCGTGCGGCTCGAGCCGCCGTGCACAAGCAGCGTCTCGGGCGCCCACTCGGCGGGTAGTGATGGAAATTTCGGGTCGGCAGGCATGGGTGCGGCGTCCGTTCGCATCGGGGGTCGGCTTGGACAGGCCAAAGACAGGCAGAACATGGTCCAATTCGGCTGGAGCTGCGCTTATAGGCGCGATTGCGACATGGCGGGTAGCTTCCCGTTGACGCAAACGCTGACATTGCGAAACTTGGCGTCGCAAAAGCTGACGTCGCGAAACTTAACGCCGCGAAACCTGACGTCGCGAAACTTGGCGGCGGGGCCACTTTGGCTTATCGAGGATCGATGCAAAGCGCCAAGCCCGAATCCTCCGCCGCCTCACCGCCCGGTACGCTGCCCGGTACGCCGCCCGCGATCCGCGAACAATCCCACGGTGCAGCCGCGGTCTCCCCCCCGGCTGGCCACCCATCTGTGGCCAACGGGATCCTGCCCAGTCAGGATATTCGCGCACTGGCGGATGCTGGCGGCATAACAACCGAACTGCCGCTAGCCGACGGCCAGGTGCAACCCGCAAGCATCGACCTCAGGCTCGGACCGCGCGCGTTTCGCGTCCGGGCGAGCTTTCTGCCCTCGGAAGGTCGTCCCGTTGCCGACCGGATCGAAGAACTCGCGCTGCACTCTTTCGAGTTCGGGCCTGAGGGCAAAGTGCTCGAAGTCGGTTGCGTCTATATCGTGCCGTTGATGGAGACCCTGGCGCTGCCAGCCCACGTCTCGGCGATTGCAAACCCAAAAAGCTCGACCGGCCGTCTCGATGTGTTCACCCGTGTGATCGCCGACGGCGTTGCGGCATTCGACACCAT
>JAWXCP010000069.1:0-10058 GCA_034408685.1 Hyphomicrobium aestuarii
TGGCCGACTGGCAATCCTGTCCGGTGGCGGCGCGTCAGCGAACGAATTTCCAGCCCTCGGCGGCACACGCGGCCCAAAACTGTAACTTTCGCTCCCGTCAGCGTGCGCTGGCACATGCCTATTTCTGAACGCAAGTGTTCCCACTCCGACCGCATTAAGCGGCTCGAAACCAAAACGTACAAATACATCCGCCCTCGGATGGTGCGCGCCACAACGTTAACCTCGCCCCGATACGTTCCGAACCGGAAAAACCGCTTCGATGGGGCTCGGTATGACGCGTGCAAGTGGGGCAAATGTTCGGCGTTCATTGGATTTTAACCACAATCAACACGGTGGTATTGCGATCATCACCGGGCTCATGGCCGCTGTCGTCTTTGGCTTCGCTGCCCTCGCCATTGATATCGGCTTTGTCTTGGCCGTGAAATCCAAATTACAATCGGCGGTCGATACTGCTGCGCTGGCCGGTGACCCCGGGGGTGGCAAAGAGGACTCCGAGATCAACGCGACCGTAACGGCGTTTTTCAAAGCCAATTCCGACAAAGCATACAATGCAGTCAATGTTTCGACCAATTGGTCACGGTTAGATGACGGTTTGGCTGTAACAGCTGTCGGAACCGTCCCGATGAGTTTCGCCCGCATCTTTGGCTATAATCAGCAAGTTGTGACCGTCACGGCGAACTCGCGCAACGCCTTCAATACCGAGGTCGCACTCGTTCTCGACAATACCAATTCGATGGCCGGCGCGAAGATGGAGACACTGAAAGAAGCGGCCAAAGAAATGGTCGAGCAGATGTTCAAGGAAACCGCGAAAGATCGCCTGAAAATCGGCATCGTGCCGTTCTCCAACTACGTGAACGTCGGCAAACAATATCGCAACGCCATGTGGCTGTCGGTGCCCAATGACAGCAGCACCACGACCAATCAGTGCCGCATGGAGCAGAAGTGGAAGAACTGCAAGCCGCAGACCAGCACGTGCAACAATGATGGGGTTCCGTACTCGTGCACGTGGTGGTCGTGCGACCCCGACGGGCCGCCGACGAACGTCTGTAGCGACGTGACCGAGACGTTGGTCTGGAACGGCTGTGTCGGCTCGCGAGCGGCACGGGACCTGGATGCCAGGGCAAGCGCGTCGAAGCAGATCCCTGGCATCATGAATGTCAATTGCCCGCGGCCGTTGAAGCGGCTGACGGATACCGAAAACGATATCAAAGCTGAGATCGACAGTCTGGTTCCCCAGGGCGAAACCTATATCGCTTCAGGGCTGATGTGGGGCTGGCGGCTGCTGTCGGCGGAGGAGCCGTTCTCGGACGGAGCTGCGGCGACATCAAAACCAAAGACCAAGAAAGTCCTGGTCCTGATGACCGACGGTAGCAACACCAAGTCCCAAACGGCACCATCCCACGAGGGCGGCAACAGGGCCGACGCCGACCAGACTTTGACCGACCTGTGCACGGCGGTAAAAGCCGAGAGCATCGTCGTCTATACGGTTGCTTTTGAAGTCACGGATGCAGCAATCAAAACGCGCCTGACCGATTGCGCCACCGCGACGAAGAACTTCTACGATGCGACCGACAAGATCGAACTGCTGAAGTCGTTCTCGGCGATCGCAGCATCTTTGAAGCAAGTCGTGCTATCGAAGTAAATTGCCAAGCAAGCGGATGCTTTCAACCAAGTTCACTCGCAACCGCTTTCCCAGCGTCTGTGGTCGACAAGCTACCGCCGAGATCGCGCGTCCGGCCCGTCGGCGTGACGAGTGTCCGCTCGATGGCTGAGAGGATCGCATCGTGTGCGGCCGTCTCGCCAAGATGGTCGAGCATCATCGCGCCGCACCAGATCTGTCCGACCGGATTGGCGATATTCTGCCCGGAAATGTCGGGTGCCGAGCCGTGAACCGGCTCGAATAGCGAGGGCTTGGAGCGATCGGGATTGATGTTGCCCGACGGCGCGATGCCGATGGTGCCGGTGCACGCTGGCCCGAGGTCCGACAGAATATCGCCGAACAGGTTGGTCGCGACAACCACGTCGAAACGCTGCGGGTTCAACACGAAGTGCGCCGTCAAGATATCGATATGATACTTGTCGACGGCGATGTCGGGGTAGAGTGCCGACATTGCCGCAAAGCGCTCGTCCCAATATGGCATCGTGATCGAGATGCCATTGGATTTGGTCGCGCACGTCACCTTCTTGCGCGGCCGACGGCGAGCGAGTTCGAATGCGTAGCGAAAGATGCGATCGACGCCGTGGCGCGTCATCACCGTTTCCTGGACGACGAACTCGCGGTCGGTGTCGGGAAACATCCGCCCGCCGATCGAGGAATACTCGCCCTCTGTGTTCTCGCGGACGACGTAAAAATCGATATCGCCGGGTTCACGCCCAACGAGCGGACACTTGACGCCGGGCATCAGGCGGGCGGGGCGCAAGCTGACGTATTGGTCAAAGTCGCGGCGGAACTTGATCAGCGAGCCCCAAAGCGACACATGGTCAGGAACGGTATCTGGCCAGCCGACGGCACCGAAGAAAATCGCATCGTGCGTCTCGATTTGCGACTTCCAATCGTCGGGCATCATCTGCCCATGCTTGGCGTAGTAGTCGCACGACGCGAAGTCGAAATTGTCGAACGCGAGCGTGAAGCCGTGGGCCTTGGCTGCAGCTTCGAGAACGCGCACGCCCTCCGGCACGACTTCCTTGCCGATGCCGTCGCCCGGAATGACGGCAATGCGATAGTGGCGTTGTGCGCTGCGAGACGGCATCGAAGAGCTCCAGTGTTGCTGGCATTTTGGTAGGCAACAGCACGTTGCAAGCCAACGCAAGGACGACTGTTTCGTCGCGCACTCGAACGAATTCAATCAAATTCTCGGCAGGTCTCACTTAATTCCTGGCCGACATCCTGCTAAGCGTGGCGCAGGGTCGGGCCCAGACTGCAGTCTGGACGCCTTACTCCAATCGTAAAAAAAAGCTTCAGGGAGACGTAATCTGATGACGGTATTCAAGGCGGCACTTGCCGCGACGCTGGCAACTGTGGCGGCAGTCGCGGTTCAAGTCACATCCGCACTCGCAGCCTACCCAGACCGGCCGATCACACTGGTGGTCCCGTTTGCGGCGGGCGGCCCGACGGACGTCGTTGCCCGCATCATGGGCGACCACATGTCCCGCACGCTCGGCCAGCAGGTCGTTATCGAGAACGTGACGGGCGCTGGCGGCACGACAGGTGCTACGCGCGTCAAGCGCGCTGCGCCAGATGGCTACACGGTCCTGATGGGCAATCTGGGATCGATGTCGGCCAGCGTCGCGATGTACGGCGAGAAGCTGCAGTACGACCCGCGCACCGATTTCGAGTTCATCCTCAACACCGGCGGCGTGCCGATGTACCTCGTGCCGAAAAAGGACCTTCCGGTCAAAGATTTCAAGGAGTTCGTCACCTACGTGAAGGCCAACGCGGCCAAACTCAACTTCGGTTCCGGCGGCGTGGGCGCGACGTCGCATCTGACCTGCCTGTTCCTCCATTCGCTGCTGGGCGTCGACGTTACGCACGTGCCGTTCAAGGGGTCGGGTCCGGCGATGCAGGCGGTTCTTGCTGGTCAAGTCGATTACGTCTGCGACCAGTCGACCACTGTCGTTCCGCAGATCCAGGGCGGCGCGCTGCGCGGCTTTGCAATTGCTGCCGAGAAGCGTTCCACGCTGACACCGGACGTCCCGACATCAGCCGAAGTCGAACTGCCGAAGTTTATCGTGTCGGGTTGGAACGCGCTGTTCGCTCCTAAGGGCACGCCAGCCGACATCGTGACAAAGATCAACGCTGCAGCCGTGGCATCGTTGAAGGATGAGGCCGTCAAGAAGAAGCTGAACGACATCGGTGTCGTCATCCCAGATGATGCGGCTCTGACCCCGGCCGCGCTGGGTGCCCACGTGAAGTCCGAGGTCGACAAGTGGAGCCCCGTCATCAAGGCGGCCGGCGTGACCGGAAACTAAAGGCGATCAGCGGCCTCGGCCGCTATCGATTTGAGCCCCGGTTGGACAACCAGCCGGGGCTCATCATCACGCAGAGGTAACGGCTCGCTTAGTTCAGGACCGAAGTTGCGGTTCATGGCCGAACGTCAAAAAACAACAAGCGCGCAGTGGCAATGTCGAGTTATGCAGTATTCCGCCATGTTTTGCGCGGGCGGGGTTGGGGCCAAAATGAACGGAGGACAACATGTCGAACAGTGACGGCAATGCGAACGGGCTGGTCAAGAGCCCGCAAAACCTCGTTGGCGGCCTCGCTCTGTTGATTTTCGCTGGCATTTGCTATTGGGCGGTCGCTGACCTGCGCGGCATGAAAGGTTCGAACTTCGGCCCCGGGACCGTGCCGCGCCTCTACGTGGCGATCCTCGCAATCTTTTCCCTGCTGCTGACCCTTTCGGCGTTCACCACGCGCGGGCCAAAGCTCGAGCGGATGCCGTGGCGCGCTCCATTTTTCATCATGGCCGCCGTCACCTTTTTCGGCTTGACGATCCGAGGGTTCGATCTCGGCATCGTCAAAGTACCAGGTCTGGGCCTCGCCATCAGCGGCTTCGTCACCGTGATGCTGGCTGGAGCTGCCATGGAGGACTTCCGGCTCGGCGAGGGTCTCCTGTTTGCACTCGCGATCACGACGTTCTGCGTCCTGTTGTTTTCCGTGGCACTCGGTCAGCCGATCCCCGTCTATCCGCCCTTCTTGAGGTAAGCCTCCGCCATGGATTTTCTCACGCAATTGGCCGGCGGTTTCGCGGTTGTCTTCAAGCTTGTCCCGATCGACATCCTGCCGGGTGCCGGGACGTTGATCATCCCGTTGCCAGTCAACATCTTGCTGTGCCTGATCGGAACGCTCATCGGTACGCTGATCGGCGTGCTGCCGGGCGTTGGTCCCATCGCCACCATCGCGATGCTGCTCCCGATTACTTACAAACTCGACCCGACCGGCGCGCTGATCATGCTGGCTGGCATCTATTATGGTGCGCAGTATGGGGGGTCGACGACTGCAATCCTGGTCAACATGCCGGGCGAGGCGACGTCGGTCGTCACCACGCTCGACGGCCACCAGATGGCCAAGCAAGGCCGCGGTGGCCGTGCGCTGGCTATTGCCGCCATCGGCTCGTTCATCGCAGGCTCGTTCGCGACATTGCTGATCGCCGCACTTGCCAAGCCGCTGTCGGCGTGGGCGCTGCAGTTCTGGCAGGCCGACTATGTCTCTCTGATGATCATGGGCCTCGTGTTCGCCGTCGCGCTGGCCCGTGGGTCCGTGCTGAAGGCGCTGGTGATGATCTCGCTCGGCCTCGTGTTGGCCTCCGTCGGCACTGATGTGGACAGCGTCGATACGCGCCTGACGTTCGGCTTCGTCGAACTGGCCGACGGTATCGAATTCGCCGCTCTCGCGATGGGGGCGGTGGGCTTTGCCGAAATCTTGCGCAACGTCGAGAACCCCGAAAAGCGCGATGTCGTGCAAGGCAAAGTAACGGGCTTGTTCCCGACGGCTGAAGATCTGCGCCAGTCGGCGGGTCCGATCGCACGCGGCACTATCGTCGGCTCGGTCCTCGGCATCCTGCCAGGGAACGGTGCCGTGCTCGGCCCGTTTGCGTCCTACACGATCGAAAAGAGGCTTGCCAAAGACCCGTCGCGCTTCGGTCATGGCGCCATCGAGGGCGTTGCCGGTCCAGAGTCGGCTAACAATGCTGGCGCTCAAACCTCCTTCATCCCCATGCTGACGTTGGGCATTCCGCCCAACGCCGTGATGGCGATCATGATCGGCGCAATGACCATCCACGGCATCGTACCCGGCCCGCAAATCATCGAGAAGCAGCCGCAATTGTTTTGGGGCATGATCGCATCGATGTGGGTCGGCAACCTCATGCTGCTGATCATCAATCTGCCACTGATCGGGCTGTGGGTCAGACTGCTCAAAGTGCCCTACCGGCTGCTGTTTCCAGCGATCCTGCTGTTCTGCTGCATCGGCGTCTACTCGGTCGCAAACCAGCCGTTCGACGTGCTGCTCACGGGCGTGTTCGGGCTCGCTGGCTATCTGCTGCTGAAGCACGGGTTCGAGCCCGCGCCGATGCTGATTGCGTTCGTGCTCGGCAAGTTGCTGGAAGAAAACCTGCGGCAGGCGATGACGATGTCACGAGGGACATGGAACGTGTTCTACGAGCGGCCGCTGTCGCTATCGTTCCTGATCATCGCGGCGGTGTTGTTGATCCTGACGTTCCTGCCCGCGATCCGCAAAAAGCGCGAAGAGGCTTTCGCCGAGTGAGAGTGAGACGACGCGTGAGTTGACGCGAGCAGACCAACCAAAACAAAAAACGGGAGCAGGTTTCGACCGCTCCCGTTTTTGTATGCACAAGCCTGGCATCGGCCACGTCTCAGTCTCAGTCCAGTGTCAGCGGCTCACCGGGTACGAGACCGGATGATGCGGGGAAAGTCGTCGCCCGTGTCGGTGCCCGTGGCGCGTTGGCCCGATGCCGCATCGGTCGACCACCAGATGTCGACCGGGTTAGTCGGAGCAATCGGCGCGCTGTACTGTGGCGCGGCAAGTTGCTGGCGCGGGGGCGGTGCCACTTGCGACGCGATGGCGGCCGGGTGAGCCGCTACCGCATTTTGGGCTGCGTTCGGCACAGCATAATGGGGCGCGCCGTGAGGCGCTTGCGGTGCTGCATCGACGTGGGAGGTGCGCTGCTCGGCCCCGGCAAACCAATGGTCGATCAAGTCGAGCTCGTCGGCCGACAGTTGCAACCCCGTGCTGCGACACCGGGCGATGACGAAATTCCGGAACCGACTCGCGAATAAGTTCGCTGAAACACCGTTCTCGAACCATTCGTCGCCATTACTGACGACTTCCAAAATGAATCGCACGTCATCGCGGCCAAGACGTATGCCGAAGCCCTTGGCCTGGGCCTCGATCGAATCGAGGGTCTGCATTCCGTTAAGCCCGCGTGACGCGATTTCTTGAGCCATGACGTCAAAGATCAAGCGGTATTCTGGCGGCGAGATCGCGGGCGCTTGGCAGGCGTCATAGATGCGGCCAACCATCTGCTGGACCGCTGCCGCAGATATGCCAGGCTGTTGCTGTGGCTGTGGCAAGGCCAGTTGCGGTGTTGGCTCCGCGGCGGTCGGCATTTGAGGCGGCGCAACCGCTGGCAACGCACTCTGCGCTGGGGGCTGCGGGGCGATGGACGGTGACTGATGCGGAGGCGGCGGCAGCGACGGCGGCCGCGAAGGGGTCGCGGCGCGCGGTGCGGGACCTTGCGCGGGGCTGTGAACTGGCGCTGGAATGCCGCGCGGTTGACCGGGGATCGCCGGCGTCTGGCTTAGGCGCGGCCCGTCGTTCCCACGCGGCCCGTCGTTCCCACGCGGTCCCTCTTGCGCACGCGGCCCGTCGTTCCCGCGCGGCGCGGCAAGCGGATGTAGGGCATCTGGAGGCACCGGCGCGGTCTGCGGGGGTGCCAATTGCGGCGCGCGATGGTGCAGCGGTTCGGACGGGTGGGCCACGCCGCGATGACCGAGCGCCGAAGCATCTATTCGTTGCGGGACGTCTGGAAGCGCAGTGTCGAAGACGACATACGGCGGTTGCTCGCTGATCTTCAGCGTTTCGGGCAGATAGCTCGCAAGCAGCTCGCGGAACCCACCCATGCCCGCCCAATTACAGCCCGACGTCCGGTCGTGACCGAACTGGCGGACCAGACGATCGGCAAGCGCCTCGAGCGGCACAGGCTGCCCGGCCGCGCGAAC
This sequence comes from Hyphomicrobium aestuarii, assembly GCA_034408685.1. Lineage (GTDB taxonomy): Bacteria > Pseudomonadota > Alphaproteobacteria > Rhizobiales > Hyphomicrobiaceae > JANXVY01. The sequence goes on from JAWXCP010000069.1 coordinate 7,738, forward strand.
GAGATTGGCCGCCTCATTGGCGAGGTCGCGGCGCAGCAGCGAATGGTCGGCCGCTTGTGGCGGCGCCGATTGCGGCAACTGCGCAGGCTGCGTATCGACGGTCAAGGCGCGATCGCTACCGCGAGAATCGAGCAACAGTCGCAGCAGGTCCGATTCTCGCACTTCGCCATCGCTGATGGCAGTGTAGGGCGACGCGGTCTGGTCATTTGCATAGATCACCGTACGGCGCGCGTGCGCGCGCAGACGGTGCAGCAGCGGCGTGAAGTCGGCGTCGCTCGATAGAATGATGAATTCGTCGAAGTACGTGTCGTGGGTGATCATATCCCGCACGTCCATGACGATGCGGATGTCGGCCGAGTTTTTCAACTGGGCCGTCAGCGGCGGGCAATCGACGACTTCTGCGCCCGCGCGCAGGAAATGGTGCCGGATGAACGGAAACGAGTTCATGTCGGTTGAGTTGTCGTGGCTGTTGCGCCGCGGTACGGGGTTTCCATAGCAGCGGTTGAGCACGATGCGGCGCGGCCCTGCCGTCGAAAAACCGCTGGTCGCCGTGATCAGCGCGCCATTTTCGAGGTCGCGCAACCACAAGGCCGCATCCTTGGAGAAACGCTTGGCAGCGTCCTCGTTCTTGCGCTTCAGCGACAAATAAATATTGTCGTAGTCGACAAAAATCGCGCTCAACGCCGGCCCGTTGGCATCACGCTTCATGGCTTCACACCCTCACTCGATCCGAATCATGAAGCCACTGTTTCCGAGTCGCCTTGGTGCGGCAAGACGAGCTGGCTCAGCCAAGAGACGAGCCTGTGAGCGATCTGTGCAAATCTACAAATCGTTGCTCCGCTGCGGCGCGGTATAGCGAGGATTTCGCTGGGTTGGTGCTTGCCCGTGTCCAATCGGGCACATCAGTCGCGTGGCTGCTCAGGACTTTCGTAAGTCAAAACCGTCTGGCGCGATCTCGAAGGCTTCGAACAGGAAGCCAGGGGCGACCGTACAGCCAACAAGCGTCCACGCTCCAAGCGATCGTGCTTGCTGCCAGCATCCGTGCGGAACAACTGCCTGTGGCCGCTCGCCATCGACAAACTGCGGTCCGAGGCGGACCGTGTGACACGCTCCGCCGTCGCCGATCGCGAGTTCGAGCGCAGCGCCAGCGTACCAATGCCAAACCTCGGCGGCATCGACGCGGTGCCAGCGGGATACGACGCCGTGCGGCAGCAAGAAGTAGATCGCTGTCGAGACAGCGCGGCCGTCGACCGTCCGGCTGTCGCGGAACGTCTCGCGGTACCAGCCGCCCTCGGGGTGCGGACTAAGATCAAGCAGCGCGACGATTTCCGCCGCACTCAGGTGTGACGCGGCTGCCGTTCGGCCAGCAGGCATGTCGGGAGCGTCGGACATCAGCTGCGGTTCTTGCGGTCGCGGATCTCGCCGAACACCTTCCAGGCTGGGGCATCTGGCAGACCGACCGCAGCGCGGACTTCGGGCGTGTCGGCCCGCAGGAACGGGTTCGTCGCGAGTTCGTCGGCAAGCCGCATGGGAACACTGGTCTCGCCAGCGACGGCGCGTTGTGCGCGGGCCTTGAGCGCGGCGTTGCCAGGGTCGATCGTGACGGCGAACTGTGCGTTGGCCGCGTCGTAGTTATGTCCGCAGAACACCATCGTGTCCGGAGGCAATGCCATGATCTTGCGCAGCGAACCCCACATCATGGCGTAGTCGCCTTCGATGACACGGCCGCAGCCCATGGCAAATAGTGTGTCGCCGACAAATGCGAGGCCGTTCGCCCGCTCGATGAACGCGATATGGCCGAGGGTGTGGCCTGGCGTCTCGATGACCGAGTAGCGCGCTCCGCCGACTTCGACGGTGTCGCCTTCGCGAACAAGATGATCGAGGCCGGCAATCTTATGGGATTCACCGGCCGGACCGATCGCGATTGCGCCGAACTGCTGCTTCAAGTCGGCGATGCCGGCGGTGTGGTCCCAGTGGTGATGGGTGACGAGGATGTGCGTCAGGGTCCAGCCACGGTCGGCGCAAGCCTTTGCCACAACCGCTGCATCTGGCGCATCGATACTGGCGGTCGTCCCCGTCGCAGCATCGTGGACGATGACGGCATAGTTGTCGGTCAGCGCTTTGACCTGATGGACGTCGAGTGCCGGCATGCGCGTTAGCCTCTCGTGTTTCGAAGCGTAGCACTCCATGCTACATATCGTGATCCAAAATCTCCAGGAATCCTAGGGCGTGTCGTCAGTTATGGATTCGGGCTGGACGCTGGGGAATTTGATCGAGGGGCAGGCGCTTGACGACGCAAGCCTGATCGGCTTGCTAGGAAA
>JAWXCP010000070.1:0-3377 GCA_034408685.1 Hyphomicrobium aestuarii
ATCGGCGACTTGCTTGCCGACGACGCGTAACGGCAACGCGACGTTCTCCCAGGTGGTCAGGTGGTCGAGAAGTCGGAAGTCCTGGAACACGATCCCGATCCGGCGCCGCAACTCGGCCCGCTTGGCGGTTGGGATGCGGGTGATGTCCTGATTGAACATGAACAACTGGCCCCTCGTCGGCTGAAGGGACATGAACAGCAGCTTCAAGAGCGACGTTTTCCCGGCACCCGACGGGCCTGTCAGGAAATGAAAGGATCCGGGTAAAAGGTCGAAGTTTACGTCGTGTAGGGTTTCCGGTGAGTTCCCATACTTGAGCGCGACGTTGTTCATTCTGATCACGGGCGCCGTATTCCGATCGGTGATTGTGCATGTTGCGATGCGGGTGAATGTCCCGCGCCGTCGCCGCTATCGAACAGCAGCCTTATCTCGAACGTGGCATAGCGCGTGGACGCGGGTGCAATCAACCGCTGGAACCTGACGACCAAATGCCACGATGAATGTGGCACGCTCATGAGTGGGCCGTTGCAAGGGTGACGCAATCGGCCGATACCAGTAACCATGGTTCTGGATCGCGCTCCGGGAACGTCGACGCGAGGATACCTGAGGAATGGATACCTGAGGCAAGGATACCTGAGGCAAGGATACCTGAGGCAAGGATACCTGAGACATGGGCGATAGTTCGAGCGGCAAGCGGGTCGAGGTTGTGTTCTCAGCTGAGGTGATCGAAGCCCGGCTCGCTGAACTTGCACGCGAAATCGCAGATCGCGACATCGAGCGGCCGCTGGTCATCGCCGTGCTGAAAGGTAGCTTCGTATTCGCCGCCGACCTGATCCGTGCACTGTCACGCCGTGGGATGACGCCCGAAATCGATTTTCTGACCCTATCGAGTTACCGCAAAGGGCAGCAATCTTCCGGCCAAGTGACGATCCTTCGCGACCTCGATCTCGATGTGCGCGGGCGCAACGTCATTCTGATCGACGATATTCTCGAATCGGGTCGAACACTTGCCTTTGCCAAGGACCTGTTGGCAGCGCGCGGCGCGCAACGCATCTACACGTGTGTACTGCTCGAAAAAAAGGTCGAGCGTGCGGTCGACGTGACGGCGGATTTTTGTGCGTTCGAGTGCCCCCAGGTCTTTGTTGTCGGCTATGGCATGGATGTCGCGCACCGGTTCCGCGAACTCCCGTTCGTCGGACATGTCGCGCAAACATGATCCGCATCGAGCTGAGGCTTGGGCGGTACCGGACGTGAGAACAGAGAGGCGGAGCACATGGCTAGAATTTTGGTTGCGGACGACGATGCTGCCATGCGCGAAATCGTTGCGCGGACGCTCCAGACCTCAGGGCACACGGTCGACGCGGTCGGTGGCGGCGTAGAAGCGATCGAGGCGATGCAGGCCGCGCAGGATCGTTATGCGTTTCTCGTGACCGACGTGCAGATGCCGGGCGTCGATGGTCTCGAGCTGGCGCGGCGCGTGTTGGCGTTCGACTCTCAGATCAAGGTCATCGTGATGTCAGGGTTTCTCGATCAACTGGTGCGCGTGCAGGAGATTTCCGGTCCGCGCGTCGCCACGATCACAAAACCATTTTCGATCGAACAGATCCGCGCGGTCGTCGCTTCGCTGGCCTGAGGCGGGTATAGATAGCAGTGCACAAACACCATGAGCGCGGTTTTCGCATCGTGATGCGCGATGGCGCTAGCATTCGGTCTCAAATTAAGCCAAATTTCACCGTGTTGGGGGTAAGTGGGGACATCGGCGCTATCTTGCTCTTGCCGGCTAGGACCGGTCTTGAGCGGTTCAACGGAGTTCTCGTATGTCCTTTGCCTCCTCACTACGCCGGAGCGCTGTTGCTGCGAGCACGCTCCTCACGGTGGCATTCGCGCCTGCTACGGCCCATGCCCAGGACCTGATGTCGTTCCTTTGGGGTGGCAGCGAAGAGTACGGCGGTGGCAGCCAGACGGTGCGCTTCAGCCCGCAATACAAGCCCGGCCAAATCATCGTGAGCTTCGGCGACCGGCGACTCTATCTGGTCAATGGCCCAGGCCAGGCCATCAGCTATCCGATCGCGGTGCCACGCCAGCAAAGCCGTTGGGCCGGCACGACGATCGTGTCGGACAAGCGGGTCAATCCCGATTGGCGCCCGACCGCAGATATGCGCGCCGAAAACCCCAAATTGCCTGTTTTCGTTCCCGGCGGCCACCCGCAGAACCCGCTTGGCGTGCGCGCGCTCTATCTTGGGTCGAGCATGTACCGAATTCACGGCACCGATGCGCCGTGGACCATTGGCCAAGCCGTGTCGAAAGGCTGCATTCGACTGACAAACGCCGACGTGCTCGACCTCTATCCGCGCGTCGGAGTCGGCACGCGTGTCACCGTGACGTGGCAGCGCTTCACCACCGGCGCCGTCGCGTCGTACGACGATGAGCGTCCGCGGGCTAGCCAGCAGGTCTACCGCTACCGCGCCGCGCGACGCCCGGCGCAATCGATTTTCGAGTAGAGGGGCTGCCGGTGGGCAACACCTTTTGCCCCGGCCAAGTCAGTGCTTGACGATCTAGAATTCGGGGCCTTGCCAAGCGATTGGTCGGGCCCTTTTTCTTTTGTTTCATGTCCAGTCGGTCTGTAAGCCGGGTTCTGTTTGGCGTTACCGCCGCGACGGCCATTCCTCTCGAACGGCCGTTACCGGCCGTCTCTAGCAACCAACCCGGGCGGCAGCCTGGAAACACGCTTCGTGCCGAGATGTCGCCATCCCGCACGCGGCCGCCCCTATTCGGTCTTGCTCCCGGTGGGGTTTGCCCTGCCGCATCCGTTGCCGGACGCGCGGTGCGCTCTTACCGCACCTTTTCACCCTTACCAGCGGGCCGCGAGGCCCGTGCTGGCGGTTCGATCTCTGTGGCACTGTCCCTAGGGTCGCCCCCGGCGGCCGTTAGCCGCCACCGCGTTTCCATGGAGCCCGGACTTTCCTCTCCGTGTGACGGGAGCGGCCGCCCGACCGACTGGACACACCTCACTTCTGCGGGATCAGCGCGATCGTCAAGGCCGACGATTACCCGGCCAAGCCCGCAATTACGATCTGTGCACGGCACTTTCCGGCGAGCTTTGTGAAATTCTCGAGCATACAGGTCTTGACTGCGGAGACGGTCGATCCGTCACGAATGCAATAACGGCGGGCATCAGCCTCACACGCGGCACGCAAAGCCGGCGTAACCTCCGGCGGAAGCTTCAAATCGTCGGCCCACGCCTGAGAAGCGGCGAACGCGATTGCGGCCGCAGTGGCGATGGTCGAAGTGCTCATGGGTCCCTCCAGTCCTTGTATCGAGGGGGCGCGTGTGCCTTGCAGATGGGCGCGAAATCATGTCCGACGGTGCCACACTAACGC
>JAWXCP010000071.1:0-14853 GCA_034408685.1 Hyphomicrobium aestuarii
GAGGTCACCGTCAGCGTGCTTGGGCGTAATCTGACGGCGAAAATCGCCAACTTGCGTGAACTGAAATGGGAGAGCCTCAACCTCAATTTCATTCTGGTGTTTTCGCCCAACACGCTGGCAGCGGCGCCCTACAAGATGCTGGCGACCGTGACGTTGCCTGCTACTGCGACGCCGGAGGCCGAAATCGCGCTGGCGCGAAACATGGGCAAGGCCTTCCCGCAGACCACACAGGTGCGGGTGAAAGAAGCCATCGCTCAATTTAATGCCGTTTTGGCCAAGGTGTTGATCGCAGTGCGCGTGGCTGGCGGCGTAACACTGGCCGCCGGGGCGCTCGTGCTCGCCGGTGCCATGGCGACGGCCCAACGCCACCGCATCAAGGAGGCGGTGATCTTGAAAGCGCTCGGTGTGACCCGGCGGCGCATCCTTTTGGCGCACCTCGCGGAATACGCGGTTCTGGCGCTGATCGCGGCTGTTTTTGCCGTCGCGCTCGGCTCTCTCGCGGCCTATGCTGGCGTCATGGTAATGGAAGTGCCGTTCGTATTCTCGATCGCAGCCGTCGTCCAAGCTCTAGTTACGGCGTTTATGTTGGTTGCCGCCTTTGGCCTCGTGTCAACCAGCCTCGTGTTGCGCGCGCCACCCGTTCCGCTACTGAAGTCGGAATGATACGCGCAATAACGAACGCTGCCGCATTCTCCGGGCTCAACATTTGGTCGGAACGAACCATAAACATCAAGATCGACGCGTCTTGAAACTACCATCGAATGGTTCCATATTGTGGTAGCGGCCTAATTCCGTCCGCAGCAACAGGGATATCTTGCGAAAAATGTCACAGTACGACAACGCCCCTTATGCGCAGCCCGGCATGGCAACCCGTTCTGGCGTTGCTGTCGACCAAGGCCTGCGCTCGTACATGCTCGGCGTGTACAACTACATGACACTCGGCGTCGCCCTTACCGGTGTCGTCGCCTACGCGATGTTCATGGCCACGTTTCAGCAAGTTGGTGGCCGTCTGGTCCCGACCGAACTGGGTCAAGTGATCTATGGGTCGCCGCTGAAGTGGGTCGTTATGCTCGCCCCCCTCGCCGTCATCATCTTCATGAGCGTGCGGTCGCACCGCATGAGCGCGGCAACCGCCCAGATGACATTCTGGCTCTATGCCGCTCTTGTTGGCGTGTCCGTGGCGACGATCTTCGTCCGCTTTGACGTTAATACCATCGCTCGGACGTTCTTCATCTCGGCTGCTGCCTTCGCAGGCCTGTCGATGTATGGATACCTGACCAAGCGTGATCTGTCCGGTATGGGCACCTTCCTCGTCATGGGCCTGATCGGTGTGATCATCGCCTCGATCGTCCATCTCGGCTTGATGATGGTCTATCAGACCAGCTTCCCGGCCCTAAACTTCGCGATCAGCTGTGTCGCCCTGCTCGTGTTCGCTGGCTTCACTGCCTATGATACGCAGAGCATCAAGGACACCTATTACGAACTCGCCCAGTACGGCGATGGCGAAGCGGTCGCCAAGTCTTCGATCTTTGGCGCGCTTTCACTGTATCAAGACTTCCTCGGCATCTTCCTCAACCTGCTCAACTTGACTGGCAGCAACGAGTAATCAAACGGATCGCCGGGTGTAATCACGAGGGCCTCGCTGGCGACAGCGGGGCCCTTTCGTATGATCGACACCTAATGAATTTCGCGAGGTTCTCTGGCGACGCCGGGGACTCTCGCGGAGGCTATTTTACGAGGCTCAATCGCTGGTCGAGAACGGCGAGAACCTGCTTCAACTCATGGCCCCGCTTGAGGATCTGCCCCGATGCAGAGATGACCGCAAAAGCACCCTGCCGCCGTGCCAGCTTCGGTGCTTTGATCACGCGATAAATCGGCACTTCGGATGCCCGGCGGAAGATCGAGAAACTCGCCGTCTCACGTCCCCAATCAATAGCGTAATCGCGCCAATCGCCCGCCGCCACCCGGCGGCCGTAGACGTTAAATATGTCGTTGAGCTCCAACCGGTTGAAAACGACCATAGCCGGTTCGCGAGGAGCCATATTCGGCGGATGAGGTACTGCCGATGGGGGTTTCGGCCGACCACGCTTGCCTTCGGAACTGGCAACGGATGGCGGGCAAAACGTTATCGGATCACTGTCGCTCAAAAGCGCCTCCTGTCATGATCCCGACATGATTGCGCCGGTCGCGGCGATTTTCAAGGGGTGAGCCGTTTCAAGCCGATCATACGGTTTTGAGAGGAACCATTGACCGAACACTACTCTAGAGCGTCCGCGCAAGCCATAGAACAACCTCAGGATGATTTTTTACCATGAAAACCCGTCTCAGAGGTTCCTTTACGTTTTGCGCCTAAAATGAAAGACCGCATTTGAAACAGACCTCGGCCTAAAAAAGTTCCAAATGCAGATGGATATCAGACGTGTTGCCAATCGGTCCGGTCTTCCAAAGAGAAGCTCTGGAACTCTCAGCCCCCCAGCCCCCCGGGGCATTTCGAGGGAGACCGGTCCGATTGGCAACAATCGTCAATCCTCTCCTGCTGAGTAAGGCCGGTCTCTCCCCCCTGGAGGCCGGCCTTTTCTGTTAGGCACGTCGCGCTCACGTTTGGCCGCGCCACGGGCATTCATTTCTTCAGCGGGCTTGAGCCCAATCTAACTTGGCGGGCCAAGGTGGAGGGCCAATTTGTCTTGTCTCATGCAGGGCTGGTTGTGTACGCCGTCAGGGGTCAGCGAACGTCTGGCGCACTTTGTGGAGCCGTCACCCATGCGACCTGATCCAACATTCTATGCCTCGCCGAAGATTGCCATGGATGCGCCCGTCGAGGCCTTTGCCTACACGTTGATGTTGTGTCCTGACTTCACGAAGCCCGACGCTCTGGCCGTGATCGACGTGAACCCAGCGTCGCCGACCTATAGCCAAATCGTCCACACCGTGACGATGCCCTACACCGGGGACGAGTTTCATCATTTCGGCTGGAACGCCTGTTCGTCGTCCTTGTCTCCCTTGAGCGGTCACGCTTTTCTGGAGCGCCGGTTTCTCATCATCCCCGGCATCCGCTCATCGCGCATCTATGTGATCGATACCAAGCCGCATCCGACGCAGGCTCGCATCCATAAAATCATTGAGCCCGAAGAGCTGTTTCACAAAACGGGGTATTCGAGACCCCATACCGTTCACTGCGGGCCGGAAGGTATCTACGTCAGCACGCTTGGCGGCGGCGGCAAGGACGGGATGGACGGTCCGCCCGGCATCTTCATCATGGATTGCGAAACGTTCGATATTCGTGGTCGTTGGGAAATCGATCGCGGCAGCCAGTACAAACATTACGATTTCTGGTGGAACCTGCCGCGCGATTACATGGTGTCGAGCGAATGGGCCCTGCCGCCGCAGTACGAAAACGGGATCGTCCCGGAGGACCTGCTTGCGAACAAGTATGGCCACCGGCTTCATTTCTGGGACCTGCGCGCCCGCCGCAACGTTCAGACACTCGATCTCGGCGCAAATCATCAGATGGCGCTCGAGGTTCGGCCGGCTCACGATCCGGCGCGGGAATATGGCTTTGTCGGCGTTGTCGTCGACACCACCAATCTCGAAGGCTCGATCTGGACGTGGTGGCGCGAGGGCGGAAAGTTCCACATCGAAAAGACCGTCACGATTCCCGCCGAGGCAGCACCCAAAGATCAGTTACCTCCTCTGCTGCAAGGCTTCGGCGCCGTGCCACCGCTCGTCACTGACATCGATTTGTCGTTGGATGACCGTTATCTTTATGTCGCTTGCTGGGGCACCGGTGAATTGCAGCAGTACGACGTGTTGGACCCCCGAAAACCGAAACTGACCGGTTCGGTCCACATCGGCGGGATAACGCGCAAGACGCCTCATCCGACCGGGCATGCCTATGGCGGCGGCCCGCAAATGCTCGAGATAAGCCGCGACGGTAAGCGGGTGTACTGGACCAATTCGCTCTACTCGACGTGGGATGACCAGTTGTATCCGGCGGGCATTCCAGGCGTGCAGGTCATGGCTCACGTCAAACCCGGCGGCGGCCTCGAACTTGCCCATGATCATTGGGTGACATTCCCCGACGGATATCGCGCGCACCAGATCCGCTTGGAAGGCGGAGACTGTTCGACAGACTCGTTCTGCTACCCATCGTTCTGAGAGTGGCGATATCCGAATGGTCGCCGTTCGCATTATGGGCAGCCGTTGTCGGTAGCGGGCTCTATCACGGTATCAACCCCGGTATGGGGTGGCCATTGGCCGTTTCAGCTGGACTGATGGAACGGAGCCAACGCGGTCTGTGGCTGGCGTTCGCACCGATTTCGGTTGGTCATCTGCTGGCGATGATCGTGATCATCTTGCCGTTCTCGATGCTATACGGCCTCGTCTACTGGCAGCAGGAAATCCAGGTGACGGCCAGCGTTCTCGTGATCGCGTTCGGCGTCTACAAACTGTTCGACAGACGCCACCCTCAGGCGTTGGTCCGCATCCGCCCATCGCAGCTTGGGCTGTGGTCATTCGCTGTGGCGACTGCCCACGGAGCAGGGCTCATGCTGGTGCCGATCTATCTCGGCATCTGCCGCACGGCGGCGACCGATACCGGACATCGGGCGGCGGGTGCCTTGATGACGTTCAATCTCACCACGGCGTTGATCGTCGCCGTTGTCCATACCCTCGCCATGCTCGCGTCCGGCGCCGTTATGGCTTGGCTCGCGTACCGCTGGCTCGGGACGCAATTCATCGCCAAGAGCTGGTTCAACCTCGACGCGTTGTGGGCCGTGACATTGATTTTCGTCGGAGCGGTGGCCCTTGCCATGGTGATCGCGGGACACTGATTGGGGCACTGACGACGACGCGGTGCGAGCCGATAAGCCGGTAGCCGGTAGCCGTTCCATCAGCGCGGCTTTTCTCAAAACGGTTTGACGATCACCAGCACGACGATGGCCAGCGCAAGCACTGCTGGCACCTCGTTCATCATCCGCCAATAGCGCGCGGGCTTTTCGTTCCGATCTTCGGCGAACCGCCGGACGGAGGCTGACAGTATGCCGTGCACGGCGGTCAGCGCGACCACGGCCGCGATCTTGGCCCACATCCAACCGCTCGCAAAATATCCAGCCTGCCACGCCAGCCACAGGCCCAGCACCCAGGCGACGATCATGGCCGGGTTCATGATGATGGTCAGGAGCCGGTATTCCATGAGCTTCAGCGTCTCCGACAACTCGGAGCCTTTGGCCGCGTCGGCGTGGTAGACGAAGAGCCGCGGCAGATAGAGCATTCCAGCCATCCACGCGATAATCGCAAAGACGTGGACGGCCTTGACCCAAAGATAGGCCGCTTCGCCAAGCGCTACGATCGCAAGTGCGGTTGCTCCGACCGTAATGCCGAGCGCCGTCCATGCGCGCACGGCTGGCTGCCCGAGCCTTTGGTCCTTGCTGATTGCCATTGCTGCTGCCCCGCTGTGCGCGTCTCGTCACGTGTGATGCCGTTACGCCGTTCGCCGGACTCGCGCGACGAGCCGCGCGACGTTGTCAGGCGGGGTTTGTGGCACGATTCCGTGCCCAAGGTTGAAGATGAACGGCCGGCCTGCCAGTTTGGCCAGAATTTCATCCACGCGGCGGTCGAGCGCCTCCCCGCCAGCAACCAACAAAAGCGGGTCGAGGTTGCCTTGAACGGTGACGCCAGATGCCTGGATCGCGGCCACATCAGCAAGCGGCATGGCGGTATCGCAGCTGACGCCAGCGACGCCGGTTTGCGCGACGAAGTGTGCCACAAGGCTTGGGCAGGCGCCGCGCGGGAAACCGATCACCGGGACGTTTGGATGGCGTGCCTTTAAAGCTGTGACGATCCGCTTGGTTGGGGCGACCACCCAGCGCGCGAACTCGCCCTCTGGCAGGCTACCGGCCCAGCTGTCGAACAGTTGCAGGACGTCCGCGCCAGCGTCGACCTGGCGGGAGAGATATTCGATAGACGCCTCGACGAGGATGTCGATCAAGGTCTGGAAGCCTTCGGGATCGCGATAGGCAAAGGTCCGGGCGTGAGCTTGGTCCGACGAGCCCTGGCCGCCGATCATGTACGTCGCAACCGTCCAGGGCGCGCCGCAAAAGCCGATCAGCGCTGTCTCGGCCGGCAGGTCTTGACGTAAGCGGGAGACGGTCTCGTAGACCGGGGCCAAGTGGGTGTGGAGTTTTTTTAGCGACAGCTGCGAAAGTCCGGCGGTCTCGCGGATCGGATCCAGTCTGGGGCCTTCACCCTCCTCAAACCGCACCGGCTGGCCCAGCGCGTCGGGCACGACGAGGATGTCGGAGAATAAAATCGCGGCGTCGAAGGCGTAGCGGCGGATCGGCTGGAGTGTGACTTCGGCGGCTTGTTTGGGGTTGTAGCAGAGGTCGAGAAAGCTGCCGGTGTCCTTGCGCACGGCGCGGTACTCGGGGAGATACCGGCCGGCTTGACGCATCAGCCAGACGGGTGGCGGCGACAGGGCCTTTCCACGCAAGGGGTCGATGAACCGCCGATGGGCATTGGTCGCTCCGGGCTTCGCGTCGGTCGGTGTGGTCTTGCCCGATTCTGACGGAGCTGTCTGTGATGTTTGCGTTGTGTTGGTCTGCTCAGCCATGTGCTGCTGCCGTCCTGTCCGGTTTGGGACGGCGACCGTCCCTTTACTTAAATTGCGAGAAGATTTTCTTCTTTTATTGAAGTGACTCTTAGGGCGGTGGGATGCGGTGATTAGCAGTCCATCCGGTGGATTTCCCCAGGTCGGCCGCCAGTCCGAAGGTAACAGCTACATCTCATGGCATCGAGAGTTGCGAACCACAAGCGGCTGAAATCAACATCAAGCTCAAGCGGTTGGCGGGTGTCGCGGAATGGCTGGCCGTGTTGGCTGCGTGTTGACAACGCCCGGATGGACTAGCACAACGCGATGATCCCCGTGCGCTGGTGCACGTGCGGTCGCGCTGTTCCAAACGGGTGTCGTGTGGGCAACTCGGTGGACAACCGGCCGATCGGGTCCGGGGTGCACGTGCCACTCGGTCGAGGCTGTGCGTAACCTCGGGTTTTATCCACCGATGGCCAACCCGCTTCCGAGCTACTTTCATCTCCATCTCGTGTCAGATTCGACCGGCGAGACACTGACGACGATCGCCAAGGCGGCAGGCGTCCAATACGCGACCGTACGGCCGATCGAGCATGTTCATCCGCTTGTTCGCACTGCCAAGCAGATGAAGCGCGTTCTGCAAGAGATCGAACAGGCGCCTGGGATCGTGCTCTACACGGTCGTTAATCGCGAGCTTGCCGACGAACTCGAGGCCCGCTGTCGCGAGTTGAAGCTGCCGTGTCTGTATGTTCTCGCGCCGATCATGCAGGTGTTCGAGAGCTATCTCGGCATGCCGAATACGCCGGTCGTTGCCGGTCAACACGTGCTCGACGCCAGTTACTTCCGGCGGATCGATGCGATGAATTTCACGCTGTCTTATGATGACGGGCGGCTACCGGACGATCTCAATCAGGCCGACATCGTGCTGCTGGGTATTTCGCGAACGTCGAAGACGCCAACCGCGATCTATCTCGCGCATCGCGGGTACAAAACCGTCAACGTGCCCATCGTGCCCAACGTGCCGCTGCCAGCCAAACTGTTCGAGCCGAATTCGGCGTTCGTGGTGTGCCTTGTCGCCAGTGCCGAACGTATCTCCGAGGTGCGCCGCAACCGCACCGAACATCTCGCGCCGCGCGACCTCGATGACTATGTCGACCGCCAGCAGATTACGGCCGAAATCCTCCATTCGCGTCGGATCTGCGCCGAGCACGACTGGCCGATCATCGATGTGACGCGCCGGTCGATCGAGGAGAGCGCTGCGGCCATCATCCGCTTGTATCAAGATCGCGAGCTCGGGGTCGTACCCAATGACACCAATTGAGCCGCCGCCGCCAACCGGGCAGCAAAATCCGCGTCGCATCATCTTGGCGTCGGGCAGCCGCATTCGCCGGCAATTGCTCGTGAACGCCGGACTGACGGCGTTGGAAGTCATTCCCGCCGACGTCGACGAGGCCGAAATTCGAGCGGGGCTGCTCGCTGAAAGCGATTGCATCGAAGCCGACATGGTCGCTGGCGTTCTGGCGCGGGCCAAGGCCGAGGCGGTCAGTCTGGTCAACCGAGACGCGCTCGTGATTGGCGCCGATCAAGTGTTGGCGCTGGGCAGCCGATTGTTTGAAAAGCCAGCCGACATAGCGCAGGCCCGGGATCACCTCACGCGGTTGCGCGGGCGGACGCACGAATTATATTCCGCCGTCGTCATTGCGGAAGCAGGTGAGGCCGTGTGGGGCATGGTCGAGGGGGCGCGGATGACCATGCGGGCTTTTTCTGACGACTTTCTCGATGCGTATCTCTCGCGCGCTGGCGATGCGCCATTGATGTCTGTCGGGGCCTACGAACTCGAAGGTCTGGGCCTGCAACTGTTCGACCGGATCGAGGGAGACTATTTCACGATTCTCGGCTTGCCGTTGCTGCCATTGTTGAACGAACTGCGCGCCCGGGAGGCGCTTGCGGCATGAAACGGGCGTGTGTGATCGGTTGGCCGATTTCGCATTCGCGCTCGCCGATGATCCATGGATATTGGCTGGCAAGGTTCGGGATCGATGGCGCTTACACCAAGGTTCCTGTTCGGCCCGACGACATCGCATCGTTTCTGACGAGCCTCGCGGGGCAAGGGTTCGACGGATGCAACGTCACCGTGCCACATAAGGAAGCAGCGTTTCGCATCGCGCATGAGCGCGAGCCTTCGGCCGAAGCGGTCCGGGCTGCCAACACGCTATGGCTCGAAGGTGGCCGGTTGCATGCGGCCAATACAGATACCTACGGCTATATGGCGGCGCTGACGGCTGCCGTGCCGGATTGGGCGGGTCGGGATGCGCCTGTCGCGGTCCTTGGCGCTGGCGGGGCGGCGCGGGCCATCGTCTACGGCTTTCTCGAAGCCGGTGTCGGCGAAATTCGACTGTTCAACCGTCGCGCGAGCGTGCCGAGGCGCTGGCCGCTGCATTTGGTCGACGTGTTCGCGTGTTCGACTGGTCGCAGCGCGAGGACAAGTCGCGGTTGGCTCTGGTATTGGTCAATACGACCTCGCTCGGCCTGAAGCATACTGGCGATGTCGGTATCGATTTCGCTGGGTTTCATGCGGCCACGATCGTGTCGGACATTGTTTATGCCCCGCTGGAAACGGCGTTTCTGCAACGCGCGCGGATACATGGGCTGAGGACTGTCGATGGTCTCGGCATGCTGCTTCATCAGGCCGTGCCGGGGTTTCAGCGATGGTTCGGTCTCCGCCCGGAGGTGACGGCCGAGCTTTATGACCTGGTCGCTGCCGATATCGCGAGGGGCTGAGCGGTTGCCATGCTGATCGTCGGGCTGACGGGTTCTATCGGCATGGGCAAATCGACCGCCGCCCAGCATCTTGTCGCGCGGCGGATCCCGGTCATCGACGCAGATGCGCTGGTTCATCGGCTCTATTCTGGTTCGTTGGCTGGTGCCATCGAGACCGCCTTCCCTGGCACGACCGTCGACGGAGCCGTTGACCGTGCTCGGCTCTCGGCGGCGCTCGCGGCTCAGCCGGAGAGCTTTGCGCGCCTCGAAGCGATCGTCCATCCAGCCGTCCGCGTCGCCGAACGTGCCAAGCTGCAGGCGCTGTCGCGCCGCGGGGAGCCCGTCGCGGTTCTCGAAATTCCGCTGTTGTTTGAAACCGGTGCGGATGGGCTCGTTGATCAGACCATCGTCGTCACGACCGATGCCGCCACGCAGCGGATGCGCGTTCTTGCCCGGCCCGGCATGACCGGCGACAAGCTCGACAGTATTCTCGCGCGGCAGATGCCGGACGCTGAAAAGCGGCGGCGAGCCGACTTCGTGGTGGATACGAGCGGTCCAGTCGAGGACACGAGGGCGCAAATCGACGACATACTTGCCCGGTTGCCAGGATTGCCGGCGCACGCATTCGCCCGGCACTGGTCTGAGGGCGGGGCCTGACACGTGAAGCGCGAAATCGTACTCGATACCGAAACGACGGGCCTTGATGCCTATCGGGGCGATCGCCTCGTTGAAATCGGCTGTGTCGAAATGCTCAACGGCATCCGATCGGGCGAGGAGTTTCACCGCTTCATCAACCCCGAGCGCGAGGTTCCCGCAGAGGCTGAAAAGGTCCATGGTCTGTCGACGGCGTTCCTTGCCGACAAACCCGTGTTCGCCGAGGTTGCCGACGATTTCCTGGCGTTTATCGGTCGCGATACGCTGGTCATTCACAATGCCGCTTTCGACGTCGGGTTCCTGAACGCGGAACTGTCGCGACTGAAAAAGCCGACGATCCGTTCGGAGCGGGTGCTCGATACGCTGGCGTTGGCCCGCCGCAAACATCCTGGCTCGCCTGCCACGCTCGATGCGTTGTGCAAGCGCTACGGCGTCGACAACACAAAGCGCGTCAAGCACGGCGCGTTGATGGACAGTATTCTGCTGGCCGAAGTTTACGTTGAGCTCTTAGGCGAGCGACAGGCCGCCCTCGGCTTGGTCGCGGCCAACGCGGCTCCGAGAGGAACTGTTCGCAATGGTAACGCAGCCCAGCGCGCCAACGGTCAAGCTAGGCCGCGACCCGAGCCGCTTCCGCTGCGATTGACGCCGACCGATATCGAAAGCCATGCCGCGTTCATTGCCGGCATGGGCGACAAGGCGATCTGGCGGCGGGCTTTATCCTCGGGTCCTGTGGCCCCGGCCGCCGCCATCACGAATTCAACTCGATAACTGCGGTTTGGCCAGTTCTTGCTGACGGCGCATGAACAGGCTCGCGAAATCGATCGGATCGAGAAGCAGTGGCGGGAAACCGCCTTCGCGGGTCACATCTGCAACCAAGCGGCGCAGGAACGGGAACAGGATCGTCGGGCAGTTGATCAGAAGGAACGGTTCGAGCGCCTGCTCCGGCACGTTCTGGAGGCGGAAAATGCCGCCGTAAATGCATTCCAAGATGTAGATCGTGCCGTCCTTGTTCGTGGCGCTGGCCGTAAAATGAATGTTGCTCTCGTATAGATCGGGCTGCTTCATCCGCTCTGCGTTGACGTTGACCTCGAGCTTCAGGTTCGGGCTCTCGGTGAGGCCATCGATCAGCTTGTGAACGTTGGGGTTTTCAAACGACAGATCGCGGATGAACTGCCCGACGACTTGGGCCTGCATCGGGATCGGCTCGGCACTGCCGGCGGCATCCTTGGCTTCCGTTTTGCCGTTCTTATTGTCTGCCATCGCGGGTTCCAGTTTCATCGCTTCGATTGTGTTTGGAGCGCGGGTCGCTAGCACGGGCACTGCCGCTGGGCAATCGTGGCGCGGCGATGATCGGCTCCGCTCGTGGGTTTGACTGCAAGCTCGAGGTCAACGCCCGTTTATCAACGCCCGTCGGTCGGCGGATCGACGGGAGGCCGGGGCGGTTTCAGGTCGCGCTCTTCGAGGCGTTCGAAGTCACCGTCGATAGTGTCTTGGGACGAAGGCCCGGGTCGGCGACGTCGGGTGTTCATGATCGTGACGCTGCCCCGTGCGACGATCCTTCGCGCCAGCCACTGTCGCAATGGCGGGATGAGCAGCAGGACGCCCAAAAAGTCGGTTACAAGCCCGGGCGCGATCAATAGACCACCTGCCATTGCCAGCAGACCGCTTTCAATCAGCGGTTCCACGGGTTGTGCGCCATTGCGCGACTGCTCGTACGCCCTGCGGGCCACGCCAGCGCCCTGTTGGCGAAAGACGGTCAATCCGATCAACGCAGTGACGACGACGAGCCCTAGGGTGGCGAACACGCCGATGCTCGCCCCGACTTTGATCAGGATCCCCAGTTCCAGCAGCGGGAACGCCACCAGCAGGAGCAGGAAAATCAGCGCGTTCAGCGGCATTCCTGAAGTCCCGTTGTTGCTTGACGCGTCCCGCCAGAGGGGTGCGTTGGTGACCCGTGCGCTTCGGTGTTGGCTTTATTTAGCAAAACCACCATATTCCAGCTTGAAGGCGGTGGCAGAAAGCAATCTTTCCCACCGTTCAGCCGTAACATGTCCGTCGCCTTCCGCTATCAAGATGGGTAACGGTTGCCGCCCCTGGTGGATTTGGTCGCTCGCACGCTTTGGAAAGTTAAGCCCATGCCTGGCTCATTCGACATCTACACGCTGATCGCATTTGTCGTTGCGATTGTCGTCGTGTTGAAACTTCGCAGCATCCTCGGCAGCGATCCCGGTCCGACAGAGCGGCGCTCAGACCGGTCCGGCGATGGTAAGCGTCGCGGTCCCCAGACCGGGCAAGACGGCGGCAAAGTCGTGACGTTACCCCGGCGCGAGGCGGCCGTTGCGGCGGCCAGCGGTGACGTCGCTGTCGCCGACGCCGAGCAGCGAATCCGGGCATTCGCCGCGAACGATGCGGCCATTGCCGACGGTCTTGTCGAGATCTACAAGCTCGATCCAGCTTTCGACCCCGGCGGTTTCGTCAAGGGCGCCAGCCAAGCCTACGAGATGATCGTGACGGCGTTCGCCGAAGGTAACCGCAAGACGCTGAAGGACCTGTTGAGCAAAGATGTTTACGAGGCGTTCAACGCCGAGATCATGGCGCGGGACCGTCGTGGCGAAATCGTCGATCAGAGCTTTGTCGGCATCCTCAAGGCCGACATCACGGAAGCTGAGCTGAAGAACGGCACTGCGTCCGTGACCGTCAAGTTCCTAAGCCAGCTGATCAGCGCGACGCGCGATCGCCGCGGCACCGTCATGGCTGGCGATCCGCAGAAGATCAAAGAAGTGACCGACGTCTGGACCTTCAGCCGCGATATCTCGACACCACGGGCCCGCCAGAACCCGAACTGGCGTCTCGTCGCCACGCAGGACCAGTAGCCCCAACCGCCGAGCGGAGCGCTGGCGATGGCCGCACCTTCCGTCACACGTCAGCCGGTCGGCTTCGACGCCCTGTCCAACTGGGCAGACGACGATCATTTTGCTGCGTTCGAGGCGCTCGTAGCGGGAGCTGCCGCCGTACTGAGGCAGGCCGAGCTATCACCGTCGCTGGCAGCGGTGTACCGGGCGGCGCTGGGCGCTCGGCCATTGATCGGGGGGACTGCGGCCGCACGATCGTTTTTCGAGGCCAGATTTGTGCCCCATCGCGTGGTCCATGACCTGTCGAAGGGGCTGCTGACGGGGTATTACGAGCCGGTCCTCGACGGTGCGGTCGAGCCGGGCGGGCGGTTCACGGTTCCGCTTTACCGCCGGCCAGCCGACCTTGAAAACGTGGTCCCCGAGGCCGACCGGGGTGCCAAGTCGGCGCTGGGGCTGACCCATGTTCGCCGCCGTTCTGACGGAACATCGGAGCCATATGCGACGCGTCAGGATATCGAAACCGGGGCACTCGACGGCCAGCGTCTCGAATTCGTCTGGCTCGAAGACCCCGTCGATGCCTTTATGCTACACGTTCAGGGCTCTGGCGCCATCCGGTTGGCGGACGGGCGCATGTTCCGCGTGACGTACGACGGAAAAAACGGCCACGCGTACACATCGGTCGGCCGGGTCATGATCGATCAGGGGCTGTTCTCTGCCGATGAGCTGACGTTGCAGACGATGACAGACTGGCTCAAGAGCCATCGCGGGCAAGCCCGCCTGGTGTTGTGGCACAACAAAAGCTTCGTGTTTTTTCGGCCACTCGATGGCGACGCGCCGGTCGGCGTTCTTGGCTCACCATTGCAAATAGGCCGCAGCTTGGCTGTCGACACCACGTTTCACGGCCTCGGTACGCCGGTTTTCGCCTCGTCGACAGAAATGACTCACGTGAAACCAGCCGGGTTTCACAGGCTTATGATCGCCCACGATGTCGGCTCGGCGATCAAGGGACCCGAACGCGGCGATATCTATTTCGGCACGGGGCCTGACGCCTTGACGCTAGCGGGCGTCACCAAGCATCCAGCGAACCTGTTTGCGCTTATGCCGCGGGAGGGCGCGCCATGACCCGCGCATCCCGCCATGGCTGAGGATCGCGGCGGAAAGCGCCGCACCCGAAGACTGACCGATGACGAGTGGGCGCTGTGGGACCACGCGGCGCGGACCATGACGCGGCTCGAGGGGGCTAAAGGGCGCGTTCACCCGGCGCTGCCAGACATCGACGACGTGCTACCCACGTCGTCGACACCCGCCGTTACACCGCCCGCGCCGATGGGGCACCGGCAACATCGGACACCGCGCGAGCCAGCGCGGCCGCCGGTGGTTTTGCCGCCTTACAGCCCACCCGTCTCGACCCCGAAGGTAAAGCCAACAACGGCTAGATCTCCGGATTTATCGCTGTTTGACACCAAAAGTGCGCGACGCTTGCGCGGCGGGCGCACAGAAATCGAAGCCCGGATCGATTTACACGGCATGCGGCGCGATGAGGCGCAGGCCGCGCTGGTGTCATTTTTGCGGTCATCTCAGGCCCGTGGCTTGCGCTATGTGCTGGTCATTACCGGGAAAGGCGCGCCAAGGCGGTCGAATTTCGCCCTTGGAGAGATCGAGCCATGGTCGCTCGATCGTGTGGAGCCGCCTGGTGTGCTCCGCCGCAGCGTGCCGGTGTGGCTCGCAACGCCCGACATGCGCTCAATCGTGGTGAGTTACACCGAGGCGGCGATCCACCATGGCGGCGCTGGCGCGCTCTATATTCAATTGCGCGCGCGTGTCTGACGGCTGCGACCCGGTTGACTGCGGCACTGCGGCATCCGACGCTCCCCTTATGATCTTGGTGCCTAGTCACCACGTCTGACACATGCCTCTCCCTTTAGCTCAGGCCAACGCTGCGTGAACTGAGCCGAAGCGGCGGCAGCGGCGGGCGCCATCGATGATCTGGCGCATGGTGCGGGC
>JAWXCP010000072.1:0-19828 GCA_034408685.1 Hyphomicrobium aestuarii
GTCGGTCAGCTGACCGACCGTGCGGATCATGTGCTCGTCCACCGTGAAATGGTGGTACATGTTGAACTGCATCATCGCGACGACGTTGCGAAACGCCGGGACGAAACGCTCCAGCACGCCGGTCTCGTTCATCCGCCGCAGCGCGGTGCCCGGGCTGTTGCGCCCGGTCAGGATACTCAGAAAAATCCGGTTGGCTTCGGGATCGGCGCGCATCGAGTGGTCGACCAGCTTCAGCGAGCGCGACAGCAGGCGGACCGCGTCGGGGTGCAGGGCTGCATCGGTCCGCTCCGCTTGGGCAAAGAACCTCAAAATGTTGACGGGATCGCGCTGGAATACGTCGGGAGCGGCCACGTTGAGCCGGTCGTTGTCGAGCCGGAATTCCGTGCGCATCCGGATATCGCGGCGGATCATCCACGAGATCGGGCTGACCAGCGATGACAACCTGGGTGCGGCCTTGAGCTGGCGCATCTCAAGGCCAGCGCTCAGTGTGTTGGTCAGCACACCGACATCCTTGGCGACAAGGAAATAGTGCTTCATAAAGCGTTCGACGCCGCGCATGCCAGCACGGTCGCGGTAGCCGAGCGTTGCCGCAAGTTGCGGCTGGACGTCGAACGTGAGCCGCTCCTCGGCCCGTCCCGTCACAAAATGCAGCAGGCAGCGCACGGTCCACAGAAAGTCCTCGCAGCGCAGAAACGTTGCGAGTTCGGCAGCGCTGAACAAACCGGCCTCGACCGTGCGCGGGCCAACGTCGTCGCCGTGGATATGTTTAACCAGCCAATGCAGCGTATGAAGATCGCGCAGGCCGCCTTTGCCGTCCTTAACGTTGGGCTCGACGCGGTAGCGTGACTGACCCGACTTGCGCAGGCGTACGTCACGCTCGTCCATTTTGGCGGCAACGAAGACGCGCGATCCGCCCTTTTCGATCTCGGCGTGAAACCGCCGTTCGAACTCATCATAAAGCGTGCGGTCGCCATGGACGCAGCGGGCGTCGAGCAGCGACGTGCGGATCGTCATGTCCGACGTCGACAGTTTGAGACACTGGTCGATGGTGCGGGTCGCGTGGCCGACCTTGAACCCGAGATCCCACAACAAATAGAGCATGGCCTCAGCCACGCTTTCCGCCCATGGCGTCTTTTTGTAGGGTAGCAGAAACAGCAGGTCGATATCCGATCCCGGCGCGAGAAGGCCGCGGCCATAGCCGCCGGTGGCCACCACCGTCATGCGTTCGGCATCCGACGGGTTTGCCGTGCGCCATACGTGTGCTGCCTTGTAGTCGTAGATCAGCCGCACCAGTTCATCGACGAATGCCGACAGCCCGGCCGCGCAGCGCCGCCCGTTGAGGTCGGTCTCGAGTTGCGTCCGGGCAGCCGCGCGTGAGCATTTGACCAGCGCCTTGAGGCGGGCGAGTACGGCAGGTTTCGCTGCCGCCGGATCGTCCCCGTGGGATCGGAATAGGGCGGTCAACTCGGCGCGCAGCGCGACCGGGTCGAAATAGGGCGGGGCCGTCACTGGCGATGTGTCGACTGCGGGAAGAGTGTCCATGGCAGATAGATTAGGCCGCCGCCGTGCGATTGTCAGGTCGGCGATCCACAACTTCTGAGGCAGTCACCGCGTTATGGCAAAACAGCAGCCAAACAAAGCTGGTGGTCGAGGTCGGCGGAGAGGTGCAAATGGCGGCAGTTAAGCGGCTGATGGTCGGATTTGCTGGGCTGGTCGAAGCCGCCGCCGATCGCTGGCTGTCGCGGTATTGCCCGGCGCGGTCATCCGCAGCGCTCCTCGCCGTTTCAAAACTCAGCCCGGCGGTGGTGGTCACGGGCGGATCGGCCGGTATCGGCTTGGCGATCGCCGCCGAATTCAACCGTCGCGGCCGTCCCGTGCTGCTGATTGCTCGCGATGCCGCGCGCCTCGACACAGCAGCCGCCAGCGTGCAGCTGACGACTAATGGAACGCCAACTGCGACTGCGTCCACCGCGACCGCGTCCACCGCGACCGCGTCCACCGCGACTGCGTCCACCGCGACTGCGGCCACCGCGACCCCGTCCACCGTCGCGACGCTGACCCTCGACGTCACCGACCCAGAGGCGTTCGCGCGGATCAATGGCGCCTTGGAGCACCACGGATGGTATTGTGACATTCTCGTCAACGCCGCAGCTTGCGGGCTGTCGGGCCCGCTTCTCGAGCAGGACCCTGCCGCGGTCGAAAAGCTGAACGAAGTCAACGTGACAGCCCTCACCCGGCTGACGCGGGCGGCACTCCCGGCCATGACCGAACGTTGCCGTGGTGGCGTCATCAACGTCGGGTCGCTCGGCGGCTACGTTCCCGGTCCCCACCAGGCCGCGTATTACGCCAGCAAGGCCTATGTCGCATCATTGACGGCAGCTTTGCGCGCGGAAACCGCCGGCTGCGGCGTCCGGATCATGGAACTGGCGCCCGGGCCGGTCGAAACCGGTTTCCATGCCGCCATGGGTGCCGAAACGGCGCTGTATCGGCAGTTGCTCCCAGCCATGTCGTCCGAGCGGGTCGCTCGCGCTGCGATCATCGGCTTTGCGTTCGGTCGCGGCGTCGTGGTCCCCGGCTTCATGCCCAAGCTGCTGGCGGTTGCCGTAAG
The DNA here is from genome assembly GCA_034408685.1 of Hyphomicrobium aestuarii. Taxonomy (GTDB): domain Bacteria; phylum Pseudomonadota; class Alphaproteobacteria; order Rhizobiales; family Hyphomicrobiaceae; genus JANXVY01. The sequence continues at coordinate 2,609 of JAWXCP010000072.1, forward strand.
TGTCCTACCCAACGCCTTGACCGTGCCGGTTGTCGCCGTGCTGCTGCGCAACCGGCCATCGCCATCTTGACGTAGGGCACTGGTGCCGAGATCGGCTACCCGTTGTCGATGCCGCTACACGTCGAATGATGGCGTCAGTTGGGCGAATTTTTGGCTGTAATAATTCGTGATCGGACGCGCCGCACGAATTTGCAAATTTGCAACAAACTTCCTGCAAAGATGAAACAGTGCTGAGACTTCAGGTTTGGCTTATTCCGGCACGCGAGCGGCGGTGTCCCATGGACATCGCCGCTATCTTTTTGTGGATGACAAAATTCCGTCCACAGTCACCCATGATCAAACGCATCGGCTGGAACCTGCGCGCGATCGGGGATGTTCTGCGCAGTCATGGCGCGGCCGATCAGGATCAGACACGGCCGACCCGTTTCAAGCGTCAGGATCGCCGACGCCACATCCCGCACCGCACAGGCGACGTGGCGGCTCGCGCCGGGCACCGTCGCGCCACTGATAGCAATGGCGGGCGTGTCGGGGTCGAGGCCGGCCGCAAACAGCTTCGGCAGCATTTCAGCAAACGTCCGCCCGCCCATATAAAACACCGTGGTCGCCCATGGATCGGCAAGCCGCGGCCAATCATGCTCAGGCGCGTGCCCGCTCTCGGAGTGCCCGGTCACGAATTGCAGCCGCCGTGCGAGTTTGCGATCGGTCAGCGATAGCCCGAGTTCGGCCGCAGCTCCCATTGCAGCCGAGATCCCCGGCACGATTTGCACCGGGATGTCGGCTGCCCGGCACGCCGCGATCTCCTCGTTGGCGCGGCCAAACACCATCGGGTCGCCGCCCTTGAGCCGAACGACGCGTTTGCCTTCGAGTGCGAGCGCGACCATCTGCTGGTTGATGTCACTTTGTCGGCATGACCGCCCACCGCCGGTCTTGCCGACGAGAACCCGCCGCGCCTCGCGTCGGCCCATCTCCAGGATGTCTGGGCTGACCAGCCGGTCGTACATAATGATATCGGCCGATTGCAGCGCGCGCAATGCTTTGAGCGTGATCAGCTCGGGGTCGCCGGGGCCGGCGCCAACCAGCACGACGGAGCCTTTGCCGCCCGTGTAAGACGTGCGCACGGCCTCGGTGGGCGGATCGAACAGGGCCGCGATGTCGGCGTCGGTCGGCGGCGCAGTCGCGGACAGGGCGCGGTCCGCGAACCTTCGCCACAGGGCACGGCGGGCCGCCCCCATCGGCAGCCGCGCCTTGACGGCATCGCGCATTCCCTTCGCACGGTCGAGCCAGCTTCCAAGAGCCGGGTGCAGGATTGCCTCGATCCTCGATCGCACGAGTTGGCCAACGACCGGAGACGCCCCCTCGGTCGAGATGCCGATCGTCATTGGCGCGCGGTTGACGATGGTTCCGAAATTGAACGTCCCGAGGGCTGGCGTGTCGACGATATTGGCTGGGACCCCGGCAACTTTGGCCGCGGCGGCGAATTCGGCCGCATCCTCATCTGCCAGCGCGCCGATCGCTGCCACCGCGCCGGTGAAGTCGCTTGCCCGCCACCGGCGTTGGATGATCAACACGCACCCGGCCGGCGGCGCGGCTTGCAGCGCCAGTAAATCGTCCGGCACGAACGGGGCATAGACCTCGACGCAGGCGCCAGCCGCCGCCAGCAGTTCAACCTTCCATACCAGCCCGTCGGTTTCCGGCGGATGGGCGCCTCCCTGGGTTCCCCCATCGCCATGAGCATCGGGCGAAGGCCCGGCGACGACCACGCGACGGCCTTTGAGGTCGAGGAACACCGGCAGCACGGCAAGCGGCGACAGTCGCGCCGGCCGCGTAACCTGCGGCGATAGAGTTATGGTTTCGGGCGAAGCCACGCCTGGTGCAAACGCCGTCGTCGGATCGGATGATGCTGGGTCGAGAGGGTTCATAACGCCAGACTAGCGGATCACGCAGTTGGTTGTCAGTGCGCATGTGCAGCATGACCGGTTGACGATCATGGCTGCAACTGTGCTGCGCCGTCTGTGGCCGATCAGTCGCCGCCACACCCGCCGTCACCACCATGCTGGTCGGCACCGTTGTGCTGCTGCCGTTCATCCTGGTCTACACGGCGTTCATCTATTACACGTTCCGCGGCAAGGTTCGCCACGGCGAGGGCTATCACTGAACGGTGGTCACGGTGTGGATCAGATGGAAAGAACTCCGTGACCGATAGCTCCGCTCAACCGCATTCCCCCCGTCTGCTCGATCCCGCCCGGTCGGCACTTGTGCTGATCGACTTCCAGGCCCGCCTCATGCCGGCCATGGAGGACGCCGCCGCGATCCTTCTGAACGCGCGCCGCCTGAAAGACGCCGCCCTGATGTTCGGCGTGCCTGTGGTCGCAACAGAGCAGAACCCGGCTGGCCTGGGAGCAACGGTTGCTGATTTGGCCCTCGGCGACACAGCCTCCGGCGCGATTCCCGTCGTTGCCAAAATGGCGTTTGGCGCATGCGCGGCAAACGGCTTTCTAGCCGCGCTCTCCACTCGCCCCGACGTGGTCGTTACCGGCTGTGAGAGCCACATCTGCGTCATGCAGACCGCCCTCGGCCTGCTCGACGATGGCCGCCGCGTTTTTGTCGTAGAGGACGCCATCGGCTCGCGGCGGGCGGCCAACAAGGACGCCGCGCTCCGCCGTCTGGAACGGCACGGAGCGGAAATCGTCACGACGGAAATGGTGGTATTCGAATGGGTTCGCGCCTTCGACAGCCCGATGTTCAAGCGTGCTGCAGCCCTGATCCGCTAACGTCACCCTCCGCAGGCCGCGCCGCCAATCCACCTGCTCCCAGTCATGGGTCTGTGACGCCGCAATGACCGATTGTGACAATCGACAAATTTGTTTGATTGGAGCTGTCAGCTTTTGGCTTCGTCAACACCGGCCAAAATAGTCCTGCAAACCGAAAGCGGCCGTATTCCTTGGGTTCTGGCCAAAGTGGCGATGCAATTCAGTGCGGGCAAGACGGGTTCAGAAAGGCTTCATAAAACTGTCATTGTTTGACCTTTTTTCACGAACATGTTGGTATGGTTGATGAAATCATGACGCGGTCGCCGGGCGTGGGAAATCCGCTTGGAAGGATCTGCACCTGACGACCTGCCAAAAACACGCGAAGCCGAAAGCTACCACTCCAAATGTATGACAACGCCCCACCCCATCCCGGTGAAATCATCCGCGATGATATTTTCCCCGCACTTGCAATGACGAAGACCGAATTCGCACGGCGGCTGGGAATTAGCGTTCACCGCTTGAATAATCTCCTCGGCGAGCGTCAGCCCGTTACGCTCGACCTCGCACTGCGTCTGGGCACCGTTGTCGGCTACGGCCCGCGCTATTGGCTCGGCGTTCAAATACAGCACGACATCTGGCGCGCAGAGCAGGAGCAACCGGTTCGCCTCAAGCCAATCGTCTGGCGCCGGGCCAAGACGCGAATCAATGTTGCAGCGTTGGCAACGAATGTATCTGCGTCTGCAGCCATTTAGGTCTGCATCTCGACGCTTGCGCCTGAAATGCCCGCCAAAGCGTGCCCGACCAGGCCGCACCAGTCTGAAAACGCTACCGCGCGGGCCGAAACGCCGCTAAACAGCTGCCTCGCTGATTGGGTAGCCTGAACCATGCTCGAAATCCGTTCCGACACGATATCCCCGGCCCCGCTCCCGGCCCAAACTCCGGCTGCCTCCGCGCGCTCCGAAACGCTGGCCGGGCGCACGCGGGCAGCGCTCGGCGAAGCTCTCGGCCGAGCAGGCGTGGCAGACAAACATCGCCGGATGCGCGTCGGTCAGTTGACGAGCTGGATCTACACCCGTGGTGTCCGCTCGTTCGACGAGATGACCGACGTCTCGAAAGACCTCCGCTCCCGCCTCGCCGAACAATTCACGCTCGACCGGCCGGAAATCGTTTCCGAACAGGTCTCGATCGACGGGACGCGCAAATGGCTTTTGCGGTTGCCGATCCTCGGCCACGAGCGGTTCGCGCCCGAAATCGAGACGGTCTACATCCCCGAGAGCGACCGCGGCACCTTATGCATTTCGAGCCAAGTCGGCTGCACCTTGTCGTGCACCTTCTGCCACACGGGCACACAGCGGCTGGTCCGCAACCTCGAGCCGCACGAAATCGTCGGCCAGATCCTGCTCGCGCGCGATCGCATCGGCGATTGGCCGGGCGCGCCGGTGCCGGAAGATCACCAGCTGCTGCCCGACGGCGACCGCAAGATTACCAATATCGTGCTGATGGGTATGGGTGAACCGCTCTACAATTACGACAATGTTCGCGACGCCATTGCGGTTGCAGCCGACGGCGAAGGGCTGTCGATGTCCAAGCGGCGGATCACACTCTCGACGTCAGGCGTCGTCCCCGAGATCGCCCGCTGGGGAGCCGACACCGGTACCAACCTCGCGATATCGCTCCATGCCGTTCGCGACGATCTGCGCGACGAACTCGTCCCGATCAATCGCAAATACCCTATCGCAGAACTCCTTGATGCCTGCCGCGACTATCCTGGCGTTTCCAACGCCCGGCGCATCACGTTTGAATACGTCATGCTGGCTGGCATCAACGACAGCCTGGCAGAAGCCCGCGAGCTGGTGCGGCTGCTGGATGGCATCCACGCCAAAATCAATCTGATCCCGTTCAATCCGTGGCCCGGTTCGCGCTATACCTGCTCGTCTTGGGACCAGATCGAGCGCTTCGCCGAGGTCGTCAATCGCGCGGGCTATGCGAGCCCGGTTCGGACACCGCGCGGTCGCGACATCCTGGCCGCCTGCGGACAGTTGAAGTCGAGCAGCGAGAACCTGCGTGCCTCGCAACGGATGTCGGCCACCGCCGCTATCGCCGCAGGCATGGCCGATGGATCACCTGACGGAACGGACAACGGGGACGACAACGGGGATCCTGGCACCTGATGGCACGCAAGCCGAAATCCGCCGTCGATGCGGCTTCCCCGCCACCGCTCACCGAGCGTGCACCGTTGATTGCCGTTGGCCTCGCATGTGGCGTAGCGGCAGCCATCGCGGTCGGGACCCGCGTTGGTATCGACCAGTGGAAAGTCCCCGTCGTCGCCGACAAAAGCGGCATTGAGGCCCAGCTTGCCCTGCTGTCCATTGGGCTCAACCCGGCCTATCTGGTCACCGCTGTTCTTGTCGCGGTCGCGATCGTCGTTGCGGAGTGGTTCCGCATCCGCTTCACGCTCTATTACATGGTCGCAGGTGGCCTCGCCGTCGTCGCAGCGGCCTATGCCATGGGGCTGCAGCAAGCCGGGGCGCAAGACCCGATGGTGCTGTGGAAAGTCTACGCCACCGCAGGCGTTCTGGGCGGCGCCATCTATTGGCTGATCGCAGGCCGCCGCGTCTAGAGTGCTTCCGTAAAAGTGGGAACCGGTTTTCCGAAAAGAAGCACGACAAACCAATAAGTTAGAGGCTTTCGCGATTCCTTTTAAAGCGGAAGGCCTTTAGTGTTCTGGATCGAACGTTTGATTCCGGGCGAAGGTCGTCAAGCGTTCGTGAATCCAGACACAACCATAAGCTTAGCTAGTGGGCCGGCGGAGACGCTGGGGAACCAAGCGTCTGAGTCGGGGCACTAGCAACCCGTTGCCGACCCGCCACAACCTCAATCTAGAATATGGCGTTAATCTGTGTCGTGGCGATTGGAGGTTGTGCCCTTCTCCCAACCGTTTACGGTTTGAGCAGTAGTATTGCCCGGTGTCACGACGACCCGGCCCGAGTTGTAGCCCCGGGAGACGCGTATGTTGCCTCGGTGTTGGATAAGCGAAGTCTGCGTCCTCAAGCGCCGGCTGCTCCACGTTGTGCTCGCCGCTATTGTCGGCGGCACCGCAACGGTATCGGCTCCCGCCCGCGCCGACGCGCAATTCTGGGAAGACTTCCTGCGCTCCAGCAGCCGCCGCGCGCGACCGGCGCCACGACCCCCAGAGCGCGTGTACCGTGCACGGCCATCCCCCAGATTCGCAGCCGTACCGCGCCGGGCCGCGACGGCTGCAGGCGTAGTGTCGGTCGCGACGCCCGATGCGTCGGCCGTTGCACCAGCGGCCCCAGCAACATCCATATCAACATCGGCCACACCAGCGAACCGTCTCACCGGCGAGCCGTCGCAAAGCGTGGCCCCGGTTCTCGCGGTTGTGTCTCTGGCCGACCAGCGTCTGACGCTTTACGGCGCTGCCGGTTTGATCGAGCGCAGCAAAATTTCGAGCGGCACGGCTGCCAACAGAACGCCGACCGGCGTGTTTGGCGTCACGCAGAAGAACCGCTGGCACGAGAGCAATCTCTACAGCGGCGCAGAGATGCCGTTCATGCAGCGGCTGACATGGGGCGGGATCGCGTTGCATGAAGGGAAACTGCCCGGCTACCCCGCTTCGCACGGCTGCATTCGCTTGCCCGGCGCCTTTGCAAAGCGATTGTTCGGCATGACGCGATCCGGTTTCCGCGTGGTCATCGCGCCGGGCGACATCGAACCGGTGACGATCAGCCATCGCGTGCTGCCAAAGGCTCGCTACTGGCCAGCAGCGTTTGCCGAGGCAAGCCGGCCAATCCGAACCGCCGGGCTCGGCGCGCCATCTTTGGTCAGAGACAGCAACCACGAACCCCGTCTCGACCCAATCGCTTACGCGACCGCCGAACGCGCCGCAGCCAGGGCCGACTTGAAGCCCGCTGAGGACGCCGAAACCCAAGCAACGGCCGTGCTCGAGGCGGCCATGAGACAGGCCAAGGCAGCAGCGTTGGAGCTTCGGACGGCAGAAAAGCGGCTGGCGCAAGCGCAGTCCTTGCTGACGGATCTTGGTCTCCCAGAGACTTCGCCCGATACGACCTCCAGTTCGCCTCCCATCCCGCAGCCGGGTGCCAAGCTCGCGACGGTCGCCGATGGCCCTCGGTTCGATCGCCCTCGGTTCGATGGCCCCCAGTTCGATCGCCCCCAGTTCGATAGCCCTGTGTTCGATCGTGATGTGATCAACGCGATAGCCCAACACGCCGATGCATTGACCGAGGCCGAGTCCGCCCGAATGGTCGATGCGACGGCCCGAGCGGATGCCGCTATCGCACGCGACGCCTTCGAGACCGCCGACGCCCGCGTCGAATGGCTCAAGAAGCGGATAACCGAGATGGGCCGCCGCCAGGAAATCGCCTCGATCTTGATCTCACGCAAAAATAGCCGCGTTTACGTTCGCCAAGCGATGCGCCCGGTGTTTGATATGCCGGTGACGATCCGCGACCCCGGCATGGCGATCGGCAACCACGTGTTCGTCGCAACCGCCCCAGCCCCTGGTCAAACGGACTTCAACTGGTTGGCCGTATCGCTGCCTGTCGAAGACCGGCCGGTGCGGCCTGCAGGCAAGCCCGGTGAGCGCAGGACGCCGCAAGCTGTGCGGGCAGAGACGGCCAGGGGTGCGCTCGACCGAATCGAGATTTCCGGCGAGGTCGTCGAACGCTTGTCCGAACTGGTCTGGGTCGGCAGCACGATCATCATCACCGACAACGGCCCGGGTCACGACGGCATCCCAGGCCACGACTTCGCCGTCGAAACAAAGCACTAGCTTGGGCCGGTCAGCGGGGGACGAACGCCATCAGGCGCTCCCAGTAGACAGCCATCAGCACTCCCGCCGCTACCGCCAGCAGCAGCGATACCGCGAGGATGTTCAGCGTCGTGTAATCACGCCAGGACCGCCGCTGTTCGGGCGACGGCTCGATTTCGATGTGCTTTGGCATGGGACCCCTCCCTTGGATGACCGGCAAGGTTGATCAGACATAAAGCCGCTGCACCGTAGGATTGTTCCGCCGCGCGACGTCTAGGCCTGTCACAACCCCGCCGGATGCCCTGTAGGGTTGATACAACGGTCACGTCCGCAACAGTCCCGCGCGAAACCGGCTTTCCCGCGCACGCGCGGCCCGTTACATCGAAGCGATGATCCATCTCTCCACGCCCGAGGCTGACCAAGCCTCGACCCACATCGGCCGCGCCGAACCCCGCGCCCATGGCCTCGCCCGCATGGCGACCGGGGCGATTGTCTCGCCGTTCACCCGCCTGCGCCGCCTGCTCGACGGAATTGCGCCAGGTCACGCCCGGCCGATCGACCTGACGCTGGGCGAGCCGCGCGAAACCATGCCGACATTCATCGTCGACAAATTGCGTGAGGCGGAAGCGCTATACGCGAAATACCCGCCAATCCGAGGTTCGGACGAACTGCGCGGCGCCATCGCGGACTATCTCGCCCGCCGCTATCGCCTCACGGCTCAAGGCGTCGATCCTGCCACTGAGATCATCGCCACCAACGGATCGCGCGAAGGCCTGTTCACCGCGTGTTTACCGGCGGCCGGCCGCAAAACCTTGCCAGCGAACATCAAGCCCGCCGTACTTCTCTGTAACCCATATTATCAGGCCTATCTCGGCGCCGCGTTGACCGTCGATGCCGAGCCCGTGTTCCTCAATGCCACGGCAGCGACCGGCCATTTGCCCGACCTCGAGGCGATTGCCAGCGATACCGCGCTGCTCGACCGCACGATCGCGCTTTACATTTGCTCGCCAGCCAACCCCCAAGGCGCCGTTGCGTCGGCAAGCTACATCGCCCGCGCGCTCGAACTCGCCCGCGCGCACGATTTCATGCTGTTCCTCGACGAATGTTATTCGGAAATCTATTCCAGCGATCCGCCGCCGGGCGGCCTCGAAGTCGCGAGCACGACCCCGCAGCGATTTGCCAATCTCGCTGTTTTCAATTCGCTGTCGAAGCGGTCCAACCTGCCGGGGCTTCGCTCCGGGTTCGTCGCCGGAGACAGCGCGTTCATCGAAAGCCTCGCCGAGATCCGCAACCTCATCGCGCCCCAGATGCCGGGTCCAACGCAGCACGCGTCCGCCGCCGTTTGGGCGGAGGAGCAACATGTTTCGATGAATCGTGCTGCCTACAACTTGAAATTCGACGTCTGCGACCGCGTGCTGACGGGTGGCAAATTCGGCTATCGGCGGCCCGCTGGCGGCTTCTTTCTGTGGCTCGACGTGAGCACTTTCGGTGGTGGAATCAACGCGGCGGTAACCTTGTGGCAACGAGCCGGTGTCAAGGTGATCCCCGGCGGGTTCCTCGCTCAGACGGCTCATGACGGCACCAACCCCGGCGACGCATATGTTCGCGTCGCCCTGGTGCACGAGCCAGCCGTCATCGAGGACGCGCTGCAGCGCATGGTGGCACTCTAGCCGGGCATCCCGGACACGCCTGCGCTGCCAATGACGATGATAACGGTTGCGTTCGCGTATGGTCTTTTCAAGCGAGAGACATAGCTCCCGGGCGTCTGGGACGCATGGAACAGGCCCGCAGGATCCCCCGATCCTGACGCCCGCGCTCGCCAACTCATTATCCGATACGGTCTACGCAACGCTCGGCTATGCGATGCTGGCTGCCATCGCCATCTCCTGGGCGGCATTGATCTCTTGGTCGGCGTCCGACCCGAGTTTTACCCGAACCGGGCTCGACACGGCACGCAACCTCGTCGGCGTCCTTGGCGCGTTCGGCGCTGACCTCGTCTACCAGACGCTTGGCGTCGCGACCTTCTCCGGACTGCTCGCTCCCATGTTCTGGGCGATTGCGATGATCCGTGGCGAATACCAACGCAACGCGCTTACGCAAATCATGGCTTATGTTTCGGGCATCGCTGGCCTCGCCGCGGCTGCCGCTTTGTGGCGGTCCGTACCTGGATGGCCGATGACGCACGGCCTTGGCGGGATTGCCGGCGAACATCTCCTCTCACTGGCATCTGCGCCGCTGATCGCCCATCTCGGTGATGTCGCAAAACTGGTCGCAGCAGCCGTCTGCGGCCTCGTCGGCTTTGGCTTGACCCTGATCGCGTGCGGCGTACCGACCAGCAGACGTCGTAAATCCGCGGCCGCTATTGCGCTATCGCACCCGATCGAACCGAAGTTCACGTCCCCGGTCGCATCCCAGCGTCCCGCTGCTGCCCCACATCACGTCGCATCCCGGCGTCCCGCTGCTGCCCCACGTCACGTCGCGGCCCCACGTGCGGCTGCAGGCGTCCACGACACCGACACCCGGCGCTGGGGTCCCGATCCGCTGGAGCCGATCGAGCCGCGGCTTGATTCGTGCGACGCCGGTCACGATCAGCCACCTCACCCTCGGCCGCCATCGCATGCGCCCGCCGCGTCCGTTCAGCCCAACGGGAAAGTGTCGCCGCGCACCCGCCAGCAGTACGGCCCGTATGCGTTCACAGCGCATACCGAACACGATCATCACGATGACGGCCGCGAAGCCGATTTCGACGCCTGGACCGAGGCGTCCACGGGCGGAATGGCAGCCCGCTTCGTACGGCAAGATCCGTCGCAATCGGTTGCGGCCCCGCCGGTCAATACCCCGCGCGCCTTGCAAACCGTGCTGTCATCCACATTCGGATTCGGCGCCCACGCCGACCGAGCGTCCCGCGTGCGCTCGACCGTTTCGCCCGATTCCTTGGCCAGCGCATGGCGCCGCCCGACGCTCAACCTGCTCGCCCGGCCGTCGGCCGTTCGCACCGTTTCGGCCTATACCCATAGTCTCAATCGAGGCAACAGCCGCCTGATCGGCGATGCGCTCGCCGAGTTCGGCATCGACGGCTCACTCCGTGACATCGAGCCCGGCCCGGTCGTCACGACGTTTTTATTCGAAATCGCCCGCCCCACGAAGCTGTCCCGTGTGATTGCGCTGGCCAGCGACATCGCCAGCCACCTGCGCATACCTGCGTTGCGGGTGAGCGAGCGTCGCGGCCTCGTTGCGATCGAATTGCCTAATGCCGAACGCGTCCCGGTGGTGCTTCGCGACTGCCTCGACAGCGAGGCCTACCGCAGCGAGATCGACGTGCTACCGATCGCGCTCGGCCTTAGCGCGGGCGGCGCCCCGATCGTCGCCGACCTGACCCAGCTTTCAGGTTTGCTTGTGTCCGGTAGCGAGGCGTCGGCCCGGGCAATCGGCCTCAACGCCATGATCCTGTCACTGATCTACCGCCACGGCCCCGACGACTGCCGCTTCGTGCTGATCGACCCGCGCCTCGTCGATCTCGCCGTGTATGACGGCATTCCGCATTTGTTGACGCCCGTCGTCGCCGATCCGCACAAGGCGATTACGGCGCTGGCCTGGTGCGTCCGCGAGATGGAAGACCGGATGAAGCGCATGTCGTTCCTCGGCGTGCGAAATATCGAGCTGTTCAACAACCGCGTCCGCAATGCCGCGAAGCGCGGCGAGGTGCTGCAGCGCAAAGTCCAGACCGGATTTGACGACCGCACCGGCAAGGCCCGCTTTGAAACCCAAGACATCGACCTCGCGCCGATGCCCTACATCGTTGTGGTCATCGAGGACCTGGCCGACCTGATGGCGGTCGCTGGCCGGGAGATCGAAGGGTCGGTCGCCCGTCTCGCCAAAGCGGCCCGCGCCGCCGGCATCCATTTGATCGTGGCGACGGATCGCACAACGCCCGACATCGTGACGTCGTCGATCCGCGACAGTCTGCCAGCCCGCCTCTCGTACCGGGTCGCCGGCCGCGCCGAGAGCCGCGGCATCATTGGCGACGAGGGCGCCGAGCATCTGCTGGCGGGTGGCGATAGCTTGCTTTCAACTCCCAACACGGATGCGATGCGCATCCATGGTCCGAGCGTTTCGGCCGAGGAAGTCGCGAGCGTGGCGATGAGCTTGAAGGAGCGAGAGGCACCGGCCTATGTCGCCGAGCTATCGGCACCGGTGCAGAGTGGGGCGCAAAGCCGGTTTTCCCAATCCTTGGCCAACGGCACGGCCACCGGCGTGCCCCGCGATACGGGCGGTTCGTATCCCGACACCGCCCGCTACGGCCGCCATCCGCATGACCGCGCGCATCACGTCGCCGACGGCCTGAACAACCATGACCACGCAGCAGCTGGATATATCGGGGCCGGGTCCAACCCGCCGCCCAATGCGGCCGATGAGCTTTTCGATCGCGCCGTAGCGGTTGCTGTCCGCGACGGTGGCGCGAGCATCGGACATCTCCAGTCGACGCTCAAGGTGAGCGCCGGGTGGGCGGCGAACTTGCTTGCCCGCCTCGAAGCCGACGCCGTCGTTGGGCCAGCGGACGCGCGCGGCGTCCACAGCATCCTCCAACCTCGCAGCAGCCAAGTCGCGTAAAAACCCCGCCGCATGAAACCTGGCGCGTGATCCTCGCGCCGTTACTGCTTAGTCGCCGTCGCCGCCAAATACGCCCGACATCGTGCCGCCGCCACCACCGCCCAGCGGTCCCGCATTGGCGATGATCCGGCCGGCCAATCGCGAAAACGGCAGCGACTGGATCCACACCGTGCCGGGCCCGCGCAGTTGGGCGAAGAACACACCTTCGCCGCCGAAAATCATCGATTTGACGTTGCCAGCCCGCACGATGTCGAAATCCACGTCGGCGGTCATGGCCGCAACGCACCCGGTGTCGATGTGCAATTCCTCGCCCGGGTTCAGCGTCCGCTCGATCACGCATCCGCCGACGTGAACAAACGCGAAGCCATCGCCTTCGAGCTTCTGCATAATGAAGCCTTCGCCACCGAACAGGCCGGTCATGATCTTGCGCTGAAAGTGCAACCCGACCGACACGCCTTTAGCTGCGCACAGAAACGCGTCTTTCTGACAGATCATCATGCCGCCCATCTCCGACAGCTTGAACGGGATGATCGTACCGGGATAGGGCGAAGCAAACGCCACGTGCGCCTTGCCTTGGCCTTGGTGGGTAAATTGCGTCATGAATAGGCTTTCGCCGGTGAGCAGCCGCCGTCCCGCCGACGCGATTTTGCCGAAGAAGCCGCTGTCTTGTTGGGAGCCGTCGCCAAAGATCGTACTCATCTCGACGGATGGGTCTTTGAACATCATGCCACCGGCTTCGGCCACAGCGCTCTCGCCGGGATCGAGCTCGATCTCGACGAACTGCATCTCCTGGCCATGAATACGGAAATCGATATCGTCGGCGCCGCGAATCGGACCGCCGCTGCCAACGCGGCCGCCAGCCTTTGGAACTGATCCCCATACCATGTCATGATCTCCCCAGTTGCGCCGCGTCGACGCTGTTTCGCAGCAGCGTTTACCAGCAATCGGGAAATCTGCCACCGCATCTGCGATTGCGCCGCCTTCCCGCCGGGACATCGGCCAACTAAGTAAGTTCTATGCGTCGCCCAATCGTTCCAACCGACATCGCAGATACCCGCGCACCGCGAAGCCCGATTCGCGCCGTCCTGCGCGGCGCTGGCTTCGTCGCTCTGACGTTGCCGCTGATGCCGGTGCAGTGGACGCTGCTCAAGGTCAACCGGCGCCTGGCGCGGCGTTTACCGCATTGGTACCACCGCAAGGTGTGTCAAATTGCTGGCGTCAAGATCAAGGTGTTGGGCAAGGTCGTGACCGGTCGACCGGTGCTGTTGGCGTCAAACCACGTGACGTGGCTCGACATCATGGTGCTGTCGGCTGTCGCACCCGTGTCGTTTGTCGCCAAAAAAGAAGTCGCCAACTGGCCGTTCGCCGGCACGCTGGCGCGGCTGCAGCGAACGGTGTTCGTCGACCGCGAGCGGCGCACCTCGGTCGGCAACACGGCCGGCGAGATAGCCAGCCGTCTGCGCGAGGGCGATGCCATCGTGTTGTTTGCCGAAGGCACCACCAGCGACGGTAATCGCGTGTTGCCGTTCCGCTCCTCGCTGTTTGGCGCCATCACGGCTGGGGCGAGCAACGGCGATCAGCAGTCGTTGGCGGACGATACCGTCGTGCAGACGCTGTCGATCGCCTACACGCGTCGCAATGGCATCCCCATGACCTGGGCGGATCGTCGCGGATTAGGCTATCTTGGCGACATCGGGATCGGCGAAAGCGCCTGGTCGTTACTGTGTGCGGGCTCGCTCGAGGCGACCATCACGGTCGGCCCACCCCGTCCGATTTCGCAGTTCGCCGACCGTAAGGCATTGGCCAAACACGCTGAAACAGAAGTGCGCGCTGGTGTGGTAGCAGCCCTTAGAGGCACGCCGGGCGCAAATGGCGGCGACAACGTTTGAAACCGTTGTGCCCGTATTGTGCATTGCGGTATGACACGGAGGCGCTAAGCTTCTGAAACGGCGTGATCGCGACGCGGACATGGCAACTGCGTCGATATTTTGCGATTTCAGATACCCGCCATCCACACTGTCGTGAGACTGTCACACGCGATACCTGCGGATCGGCATCGGCCGATCGGCACCAACGGATCGATAAAATGGGCGGAGATGACGTCATGGCCTCCAAGACGGTCTTTGTGAAGACGTTCGGTTGCCAGATGAACGTCTACGATAGCGAGCGCATGAGCGAAGCGCTGGCTGCCGCCGGTGGTGGCGGGTACCGCGAAGTCGACACGCCCGACGCTGCCGATCTGATCATCCTCAACACCTGCCACATTCGCGAAAAGGCCGTTGAGAAGGTCTACTCCGACCTCGGCCGGATGCGTGAAATTAAGGCCGAACGCGCGGCCCGCGGCGAGCGGACTGTCATTGCGGTCGCCGGTTGCGTTGCCCAGGCCGAGGGCGAGGAAATCATGCGCCGCCAGCCCGCCGTCGATATCGTCGTCGGCCCGCAGAGCTATCACCAGCTGCCAGATCTCGTCGCGGCCAGCTCGAACCGCTCAGCCCATTTCCCGGCACGCTTCGTCGAGACCTCGTTCCCCGAGGACGACAAATTCCGCTTGCTTCCCGCTCGAACGCTGACCGCGCGGGAGCAGCCGCTGCCCGGCAGCACGCACGCCACGACAAAAACCGCGTTTCTCACCGTGCAGGAAGGATGCGACAAGTTCTGCACGTTCTGCGTCGTCCCCTACACGCGGGGCGCCGAGTATTCGCGCAGCGTTGCCGATATCGTTACTGAGGCCCGGCGCCTCGTCGCCCGTGGCGTCGTCGAGATCACGCTGCTCGGGCAGAACGTCAACGGCTACCACGGCGCCGGGCTCGACGGCGCACCAGCCTCGCTTGCCCGCCTGCTCGACGCCATTGCGGAAATCGACGGCCTTGAGCGGCTGCGCTATACCACCAGTCACCCGCGCGACATGTCCGACGACCTGATTGCGGCCCACCGCGACCAGCCCAAGCTGATGCCGTTCCTGCATTTGCCGGTCCAGTCGGGCGCCGATCGCATCCTCGCCGCCATGAACCGCAAGCACACCGCCGACCATTACCGCGCGCTGGTGCAAAAGGTTCGTACCGCCCGCCCCGATATTGCGTTGTCGACCGACATCATCGTCGGCTTCCCCGGCGAAACCGAAGCCGAGTTCCGCCGCACGCTCGACCTCGTCGAGGAAACGCGATTCGCGATGGCGTTCTCGTTCAAGTATTCGCCCCGCCCGGGTACGCCAGCAGCGTCCCTCGATGGCGCGATCCCCGACGAAGTCGCCAGCGAGCGATTAACGCGCCTGCAAGGCCTGCTCAACGCCCAGGCTGGTGCGTTCAACGCCGGACTGATCGGGCGGACCGTGCCGGTGCTGTTCGAGCGGCCTGCCCGCCGCGATGGCCAGTTGATGGGCCGGTCGCCCTACCTTCAGGTCGTGACGGCGCCGGCCGGTGCAGCCGAAATCGGCCGCATCGTGCCTGTGGAAATCACCGGCTCCAGCCCTCACCAGTTGACCGGTGTATTGGCGGCTTAAGCCGGAGCCCCGGCACCTGCAATTCCCAACTTCGCGTAGGCGAACCCGTCACGACCGTCACCCGCGTGCGCTTGCCAACGTCCGCCCCTTCGTGCCACGTCGCAATACGTGGTGATGTTTGGACCCGCGACGATTCTGGCGCCATAGCGTTTGCGATAGGCACCTGATCGGCACCGGTATGAGCATTAAAACCGGGATGAGCATCAAACCCGTGCGTGACATGCGTATCCAGCAATCCGGAGACGCAACCTCATGGTCAAACCCATCGCCAAACCCACGCCCGAACCATCTCTGTTCGGCGACCTGACCCCACCCCTATCCGGCACATCCATGAGCGATAAATCCGCGTCGGCCCGGTCCAGCAGCCAGCGTCCAGCCGACGCCTCCGACAGCTACACCGCCGCCAACATCGACGTGCTGGAAGGTCTAGAGCCCGTCCGCCGTCACCCTGGCATGTACATTGGCGGCACCGATGAGAAGGCGCTGCACCATCTGTTCGCCGAGGTCCTCGACAATTCCATGGACGAGGCCGTCGCTGGCCACGCCACCTGGATCGAGGTTCGGGTCGGCGCCGATGGCTACCTCGCGGTTGCCGATAACGGCCGCGGCATCCCGGTCGATGCGCACCCAAAATTCAAGAACAAGTCCGCCCTCGAAGTCATCATGACGACGCTGCACTCGGGCGGAAAGTTCGACGCGAAAAACTACAACACGTCGGGCGGCCTGCACGGTGTCGGTGTGTCGGTCGTCAACGCGCTGTCGGAGCGCTGTGAGGTCGAGGTCGCGCGCGGCCAGCAACTCTATTCGATGGCATTCTCGCGCGGCCACGTCGCAGAAAAAATGGCGAACCTCGGCCCGGTGATGAACCGGCGCGGGACGACGATCCGCTTCAAACCCGACGAACAGATTTTCGGCAAGGGCGCCAAGTTCTCGCCCGAGCGGTTGATGCGGATGGCCCGCTCAAAAGCCTACCTCTACGGCGGCGTTGAAATTCGCTGGTTCTGCGACGCCGGCCTCACGACGCAAACCGTGCCCGAGAAGGCCGTGTTCCATTTTCCCGGCGGCCTCAAGGAAGCGCTGTCGGCCCGCATCGATCTCGATAGGTTGGTCACGAAAGATCTGTTCGCCGGCAAGGTCCAGCCTGCCGACGGGCATGGCGCCGTCGAGTGGGCGATCGCCTGGATCACCAACGAGGACGGTTTCTCGACGTCCTACTGCAACACGATCCCGACGCCCGAAGGTGGCACCCACGAGAACGGTCTGCGCCAAGCGCTCTACAAGGGGCTGCGCGCCTACGGCGACCTCGTCAACAACAAGAAGGCCGCTCAGATCACGGCCGACGATGTGATGGGCACGGCCGCCTCGATGCTGTCGGTGTTCATTCGCGGCGCGGCGTTCCAGGGCCAGACCAAGGACAAGCTCGCCACGTCGGACGCGACAAAAATCGTCGAAACGGCGCTCCGCGATGCGTTCGACCATTGGCTCGCCGATAGCCCGCAACAGGCGACCAAGCTCCTCGAATGGTCGATCGAGCAAGCGGAAGAGCGGCTGAAGCGGCGCAAGGACAAGGA
>JAWXCP010000010.1:0-22824 GCA_034408685.1 Hyphomicrobium aestuarii
ACGCCAGCCACACGACGCCAGCCACACGACGCCAGCCACACGACGCCAGCAAACACCGATCTCAGCAACACCGAGTTCAGCAACTCCGGGAAACGACGCCAATGACGACGCCGCTTCAAGCCGCCGTGCGCCTTTCGGCCGCCATCTTCTTCGCGATGATCCTCACCGCCAACGCAGCGTTGGCATCCAAGTGGGACGAGCGCGTGCAGAAGAACTGCCAGGACGATTATCTGAAGTACTGCTCGGCCGAACCAATCGGCAGCACGACCATGCGTCGCTGCATGGAGGCCAACGGCAAAAAGCTGTCGAAGACATGCGTTAACACGCTGGTCGACGCTGGCGAAATCCCGCGCAACCTGCGGCGCTGATCTTGCGCCTCAGTTGAACGAGACACGACGTGAATATCGGCCGACGGGAAATCGGGATCCTCTGACCGGCAACCGGGGGATCGCCCGGCCGGGAGTTCGGCGGCGCATTGCAGCGCGGCACAAACTCCCGGCCCAGGATCATGGCGGCGGCCCAGAGCGAGGACGCTGCTCCTACAGGTTCCGGTGGTCGGAACATCTGCGGACCGGCATCGACGCGCAGAACGGGCGCCAGCGGAAGGCAGGAGATAGACGCTGCGCAACGGAAATCAAGCCCTGTCCGCGCCGCAGTGTGAAAAATTTATGACGAGACCGCCAATGACCGATCCGTCAGCCACGCCAGCCGCAGTATCTGATCAGGGACCAGCCCAGGAAACTGAGGTGCTGTTCTACCATTTGGAACGCCAGCCGCTCGAAGCCGTCATTCCAACGCTTCTGGAAAAGACGCTGGAACGTGGCTGGCGCGCGGTCGTTCAAGTTGGTTTGGACGAACGGCTCGACGCGCTCGACGAAGCATTGTGGACCTATCGGCCTGATAGCTTCCTGCCGCATGGGCGGGCGAGTGACGGTCACCCCGAGCATCAGCCAATCCTGCTGACGACCGGCAATGAAACGCAGAACGGGGCCGGCGTGCGGTTTCTTGTCGAAGGTGCTGAGACGACGTCGTTCACAGGTTTCGTCCGCATCGTCATCCTGTTCGACGGCAACGACCCGGATGCGCTCCAAAAGGCGCGATCACAATGGAAAGCAGCCAAAGCGGCAGGCGCTCCGGCAACGTATTGGCAGCAGAGCGAAACCGGCCGTTGGCAAAAGAAGGCATGACGGCCGCGGGACGCCATAAACGGTTCGGGGCCGACCCGGTTTTTCCGAGTTCAGCCCCGTTCACTCCCCAGACTTGGACATTTTTGTAAATCGCTCGCGCAGCCCTTACGCAGCAGCGGGCCGACCATGCGAGAGGCAACCGCCTGTGTCAAGAAACCGCTAGCCCGTTACCGACCAATTTTTGTCGTCGATCACCGCCAAATGGGCTTGACGGCGCCGATTGCGCACCGACCAACGCCCGGCCATGCCGTAGGCCGCGTCAAATCCTGATTGCCGTCCCAACGGTGCCTGAAACGTCGACTTTGACAGCCTCAAGGCGGCAGCTAGGAGCGCAAAACGATGGCAGCACGCAAGACACGGCCCGAGACACGGTCCACAAGCCCGTCGAAGGTCAGCACCCAACCACGCAAACTGGCTCAGCGATTGGCCGTGCTGTGCGGGCTGGCAACAATCGTCGTCGCTCTACCCCTGCTGACGCCTGCGCTCAACGGCTTGAAGCCGGGCGGTATGCCGCTTGGCTACGCCATTGTCGCGCATGGCATTCCGCTCATGCTAGCGATCTGGCTTGCCGTCATCGCTTGGACGTCCCGCAATGGCCGATGACCCGTCACAACGCAGCGGCACGACCTCAGTGAGTCGAATAGTCCCGTTCGGCACCCCGTGGTCAGGAGCGGCTATTTGGGTCGCTGCTGTGACTGCGGTATTCGCGCAAGGCTTCGACGGTCTCGCCATAGCGGTCGGCATCTCAGGCGCGTTGTTCCTGACCGCGCTGTTCCAGGCGCGTCGAACGGGTCACCCGAACGCGTCGAACGCAAACAGTCCGAGGTTCACGCCTGAACTCGGCACCACATCCCGCCTCGCGCTTGCGCTCGCGCTCGCGGCCTTGATCGCGGCAGAACTGCAGATCGCCGCAACCGGCATCGACGTCCTCTTCGCGCACAATACGCCGATAACCCCGATGCTCGCCGTGTCCGTCAGCACGTCGGCGAACGTGTCGGCCGGTTTGATCGCAGCAACATTGGCCGCCGTGATTGCGGCTGTGGCACTTGCCCTCGCCCCTCCTCGAACCACCCGAGCCATCACCATTAGCGTCGTCGCGGCCATCGTGATCGTCGTCGCCGGGTGCTTGGCGGCGGTCGTCTGGCGCGATGGCATCACCGCGCTCGTATCGCTACCAGCCGTCACCGAAATTACGAGCATCGAAGCGCGTTTGCTCGAAAAACGGCTCGCCGATCCGGCCACACTTCGCGCCCACACGGTGCCGTTCCTGAAAACCGACGCGGTCAACTTCGTCGCGCTGGCTGTCCTGATCGCTGTCGGATTGGCAGCGTTGACTGCAGCCTTCGCCGGCCCTGGCTTCACGGGGCCGATTACAACCCGATCGTCGGCAATTGTTGCGCTACTGCTTGTCGCCGCGCTGCCAGCCATCGCCAGCTCCGGCAAGCGCGACCTGATGGCAACGGTCGACAGCGGCATCACAGTAAACGCTCCGCCAGCGTGGCTGACCAGCCAAGTCGCGGCTGGTACAGTCGAATTGTGCGGAAAGCCCATTCCGCGCACCGGCAAAGTGACAGACGCCTGTGGCAAAGGCTTCGGCCGCGACGGACGCATCCGCTGGCAAGACATCTCGTTTGAGCGCGCCGGAGCGCCGTACGCCGCGATCAGTGCATCGACCCCCTCGACCGGCATCGCTGTGGCGTTGACCGGCCTCGTCCTGGCGATTGCCACGTTTGGCGCAGCCCTGGTTGGCGGAGCCCTGGTCAGCCTCGGCGCTGGCGCCATGACCTCGGCGACTTTGCCAGGCGCCAGCGGTGCCGCCCCGTCGAACGCCGACACGTCGGCCGCCCCCACGATGACACGCGCACTTGCTGTGATCCTCATAGGGTCGGCCATCGCCGCGTCCGGGCTCGCCGACGTCGGTGCGCTTGTGGCATTGGCTGCCGGGATAGCTGCGGTTGCAATGCTCCCGCCCATGCTCGTCACCATCGTCAAACCCCGCGCCGCGCAATCAGCCAGCGCCATGCTGACGGTCTCGGCGAGCGTGATGCTCGGCGTCGTCCTCGTCGTCGTTTTGGCGCTCGCCCCGAAGCTCGTGCCATACACGGCGTTCGAGTGGAGCGGCGCGGCAAAGTCGGCGCCGCCTGCCCTAACGCGCCGCCTCACAACACTGGCGACGCAGACTGCCGCTGCGACAAGCCCGGCCCAGCGCACAGCGGCTGAGGCGCAAGCGCGCCGCATCATCGAAGACCGCATCACGTGGCTCGGGTTGAAGCCCGCAGCCTCCGGACTGATCGGCCTGATGGCCGCACTTCTGATCGGCGTTTTCGGAGTTTTGTTGAACGCACGCCGTTAATCATATCGAAAGCTTAAGGTTTCGATCTCGTTAAAACTCGTGCCACGAATGCTGGCCGCGCTCCTTACGAGGGTTTTGTCGCGTGGCACGTTTTACGTCGGCATTAGAGTGGAGTCCGTCCATGCCATGTTTGAAATCGGCGCTGAAGCGCGCAATGCGATCATTCGGCCTAGCCATTTGTCTGGTCCTGTTTGCTGCCCCGGTCCAGATCACGTCCGCCAACGCCGACACCATACCATTCTGGGAAGAGCAGCCGAGTTTGACCGGTAAGGCGCCGCGCGCCGCCAAGCGATTGCGTGCAGCAGCAGCGTCCGAAGCCGGTGCGGCTCGGCCGACGAAACGCCGAGCCAAGCGTTAGGCTTCGCGCGGCCCCATCGAGGACTATGACGTCCGGCCAAGGCGCAGCCTGTCGGGTGGCGTTTCCTGGAACGCGCCGAGTGGCTGCCTCAACGGCACACTTCGTTCCGTGGTTGCCGATATTGCCTCGAGTTTCGGTAGCGTCCGCGTCAACTCGACGTGCCGCAGCCACAGCCGCAACGCCCGCGTTGGTGGGGCACGTCGGTCCCATCACCTGACAGGCGATGCGGTCGACTTCCGTGTCTCGGGCAACGTTCGCGGCGCGCTGGCCTATCTCCGCAGTCACGGCTCGATCGGCGGCGTCAAGCATTATGGCGGGGGGCTGATCCACGCCGACACTGGACCAAGGCGCAGATGGTGATGCGCGAACTGGGACGGCTCACCGCGCGGCTCACAGGCCACCACGCATCGCCGGTGGCCAGATTACGGTACCGCCGTTATTGCCAACGCGTCAGGCCGGCCCTTCATGGTCACGACACTGCGGTCGGTTCGGAGCGGATCGGGCCGCGAACCGTCTGGCCGCGAAGGCAAGATCGGCCCGGCAGTGAGGGCCATGTCGATACCGTTGGTCACGAGATCGAAGGTCCCCTTTAGGCTGACGAACTCGTCGCCAGCCGTGACATCGACCTTGTCGGCAATGACGAGACCGCTGTTGAGCTTTGCGCCCAGCGTAACAGGCGCCACCGTCAGGCCCGCGCCGCACACGTCCCCAGCGGTCCGGTCGCCAACGGGCCGAGTTGGTTTGGCAGCAAGCGCCAGCGAGCGGTGATTGCACGCGATCACACCGCCTTCGGGCATGGCGACGTCGACCTTGCCAGCCATGCGGCTCAAAAGGTCGATCCCCGATGTCCCGCTGGATGTCAGATTGAACACCACCTTGCCTTTGGCGCGAGCGAGTGCCACGCCCGCCAAAACTTGCGAAACCAGCGAGAGGTCGGCGTCTTCCAGGCGCCCGCGCAGCACGTAGTTCGGGTAGGATGCCGACCCGCTGCTACCGAATTCGAACACCGCCCGCGCTCCGCCGTCGAGCAGCATTTCAGCGACGTTGAAAACCAGTTGTCCGGCCTGGATCGTCAAGCTCGCCGCGCTCTGGCCTGCTTCGAACGATCCGATCTGAACTTGCTCTGCCGACAACCGGAGGTCGGCGTCGACGTGACCGAGCATCGGCCAGCGAACGTCTGGAGCTGCGGCCAGCGCTGCCAAAATCGTTCGAGGCATTGGCGGTGGCTGGGATGGCGCGGGCGGCTTGACCGCCTGCGATATCTCCCTCGCCACAGGGCCGGCAGTCTGTGAGGCATCCAAAGCCTGAGCAACAGCCGCAGCCGTCGTCACCGTTCCGTTTGTTGCCAGTCCCGCAGCCGCAGCCGTCGCCGACACAATGGGCGCCGCAGTAAAATAGGGCCGCAGATCGAATGCACCGAACGCCAGTGTACCTGCGATCTTTGCGCGTTCGGGATCGAGCGTCAGGGACAGCGACCCGGTCGCCTCGTTGCCGTCGAGCCGATAACGACCCCGCGTCATATCGAGCGTCGGGCCGCTCCAATCGAGCGTCCCTCGGGCAACGAAATCTCTAAAGCCCGCACCACTTGGCCACATGTGCCCGAAAGATCGGGCCAGCGCCCGAACGTTTGGCACCGAAAGTTCGACGTTTGCCGCAGACAGCGCCACGCCGCGCGCAAGGTCGAGTTGCCCATCGATCACGGCTTGGAACAAGCTGCTCTCGACCTTGCCCTTGATCGGCACGCGCGACGACCACCGGCGTTCGACCCGCGCGCCAACAACCAGGTCGAAACGGACCAATTCTCCGTGAAACAGGGTGCTGCCTTTGAGGGTGGCGACCGTCCTGCGCTTGATGCCGATCTCGGCTTCGAAGCCCGTCAGCGTGAACGATCGCCCACCTCCAAGACCGAATACGATGACGCCGTCGCGCACCACGAGCGTTTCAAAATCACCGCCTAGCAGCGCCGCGACCAATGGCGATGGGTCGGAGCCAAAACGTCCGATCGCGTCGAGCAACCCAGCCAAATCTGGATCGGCCGCTTTGGAGTCGCCGCCGGACATGTCGATGACGAACACGGGTGAACGCAGTGCCATTCGGGCACTTCCGCCCTTGACCAGGGCCGCCAGAGCCTCGCCGGTGCGCGCCCTGCCGGTCATGGATGGCGGTAGCGACACGGTTCCAGAGGTCAATTTGACGTTCGGCCGTTCGAGGATCACGGCCGTCTGGTTAATCAAAATGGTATCTTCTGACGGCCGCAGCACGTGCGCTGGCCGGAAGATGCTGTCGTCGAGCAACAGCGGCGCGAACAGGACCAGCCCAACGCAGGCGAGCAATACGGCCGAACGCACGGGGCGGGTGAAAATACGCCGACGGAGGCCAGCCGTGCGGCGGCCAGCAACCACGTGAAGCGCCTTCATCCGTCGCATCCGTCGTCTGGACGGCGGGATGGTCCGGTCGCTGTAATTCAGATCGATTTCGCGCTCCACACCGTTGACCTTTTAGAATTTCGGTCGCGCACTTCGACTGCTGGTCTGTCCCGGACACGTGATTCCTGTCGGGCATCCGACAGCGTTCGTAAACCCACAAAACACATATCCCACTGCAGATCATACGGGATAGTGCTAGCGCATTTAACCTCCGTCCAGCGTCGTGAACGTCGTTGCTGGAGGCGGTTTCTAGACGCCGTTCAAGATTCGTACGCTTGCCAGTAGCACCATGCTGGTCGATTGGTGGACACACAATCTGCACAACGGACACGTGAGTATGCCCCAAGACTTGGTGACGAGACCGCACGGCGAAGCTTTGAGACAACCGCTCGTCATCGGCGGCATGTCGATCGCTCCGGGCGAGAAGCGCCTGATCGACTTACCCGTGTCGCGACTGTCCAACCATACGCCGGTCTCACTTCCCGTCCAGGTCCTCCACGGTTCCCGCCCCGGTCCGACGATGTTCATCACGGCGGCCATTCACGGCGATGAATTGAACGGTGTCGAGATCATCCGCCGCGTCCTCAGGCTATTATCTCCCGGCAATCTCGCCGGCACCTTGTTGTGCGTGCCGATCGTGAACGCCTACGGTTTCATCGGCCGCTCGCGGTACCTGCCTGACCGCCGCGATCTCAACCGTTCGTTCCCCGGCTCTGCGAACGGTTCGCTGGCCGGACGTATCGCCAACCTGCTGCTCACCGAGGTCGTGCAGCGCTCGCAGCTTGGCATCGACCTGCACACTGCAGCCATTCACCGCGTCAACCTCCCCCAGATCCGCTGCGAATACGTCAAACATGAAAGGCTCAGGCAGCTGAGCGCCGCGTTTGGTGCACCGGTCGTCGTCGACAGCCCGGAACGCTCGGGTTCGCTGCGCAAGTCAGCTGCCGAAATGGGCGTCGATGTCCTCGTCTACGAGGGTGGCGAGGGCCTGCGTTTTGACGATTTCGCAATCGAGGCCGGTGTCAACGGTATCGCCGGTGTCATGCTCGATATCGGTATGTTGGAGCTTCCCGACGGCGGTGAGCCGTTGCCGAAGTCCCCCGGCTCGGGGCCGTTCTTCGCCAATGCCTCGAAATGGGTACGCGCGCCAGAAGGCGGCATTTTGCGCACAACGAAGCGCATTGGTGCCGCCGTTTGCGAAGGCGAGGTCATCGGCCACATCGCCAATCCCTACGAGGACGTGGATGTCGCCGTGCACGCGCCGCGCCGAGGCATCCTGATCGGCCGCACGACCCTGCCGATCGTCAATCTCGGCGACGCGCTATTCCATATTGCGTGGTCGGCCGAACACGAGACGCGATCGGCCCGTGACGCGCCAAAGTCGCAAGAGGCCGCCGAGCCGATCATGGACGAAGACGAAATTCTCTAAGGGAGCGCTGCGTTTGGAGGCCGATCCCAACATAAATGCCAGGCCGTTTCCGCAATCGCCAGCGGGTGGCCCGACAGATCAACCTGCATCGTCGCGAGACGCATCGCCCGACCTTTCACAAGATCCGTCGCCAGAACTGACGGTTGTCATCCCCGTGTACAACGAGGAACGCGGCCTGCCGCTCTTGCTCGCCAGGCTCGTGCCGGTGCTCGCAGCAACCAAACTGACGTTCGAGATCATCTTCGTCGACGACGGCTCGCACGATCGCACCCTCGACACCATCCGTGCATCGAACCGCACCGACCCGCGCCTGAAAGCCATCGCGCTGAGCCGCAACTTCGGCAAAGAGATCGCCGTCACGGCTGGACTGCGAGCCGCGAGCGGCGACGCGACCATCCTGATGGACGCCGACCTTCAGCACCCCCCCGAAATCATCCCGCAACTGATCGACGGCTGGCGGCGGGGCAACGACATCGTCTATGGCGCGCGCGTCGACCGCAATCACGACGGCCCGTTACGCCGGGCGTTCTCCGTCGCGTTCTACACCGCGTTTCGCTACCTGTCGGGCACTGCCCTCCATGAAGGTGGCGGTGATTTCCGGCTGTTTTCGCGGCGCGCGCTCGACGCCTTCAACACGCTTGGCGAACGGGCGCGCTTCAACAAGGGTCTGTTTGCCTGGATCGGTTACAAGGTCGAGGCCGTGCCCTTCGACGTCGCCGAACGCGCCGATGGCGGCACGACGCGCTGGAGCTTCCGTCGCCTGCTGCACTTCGCGTTCGATGCGCTGGCCTCGTTTACGACGCTGCCGTTGCGCGTGTGGTCGGTTCTCGGCCTCGCCGTCTCGCTGTTCGCATTCCTCTACATCCTGGCGTTTCTCGGCAAGACGCTGTTGTTTGGCAACGATCAGGCTGGCTTCCCGACCCTGATCGTGTCGATCATGTTCTTCGCCGGTGTCCAACTGATCTCGCTGGGCGTGATCGGGGAATACCTTGGCCGGATCTACGAGGAAGTGAAGGGCCGCCCGCTGTACCTCGTCGCCGAACAGATCGGACACGTGCATCGCAACACTGCAGCGCCCCAAACCCCGCCGCGCTACAATGAGCCGCTATGACAGCCAGTATCGTCCTTTGCGCCGATGATTACGCCATGACCGCCGGCATCTCCCGTTCGATCCTTGATCTGGCCGCAGATCGCAAGCTGTCGGCAACCAGCGCGATGGTGACATCTCTGCATTGGGCAAAGGCTGCTGGCGACATCGCAAAACATCGCGCGCAGATCGCCATCGGGCTCCATCTCAACCTGACGCTCGGTCATCCATTAGGCGCCATGCCGAGCCTCGCGCCCACTGGCACCCTGCCATCGATTGGCGATGTCACCGCCAAGGCCATCGGCGGCAAGCTCGACCGCGCCGAGATCGAAGCCGAGATCGACCGCCAATGCGCCGCCTTCGAGGACGCGCTCGGTTTCCCGCCTGACCATATCGACGGCCACCAGCATGTCCATGCCCTGCCGATCGTGCGTGACGCGTTCCTCGCAGTCCTGAAATCCCGTTACCCCGGGTCACAAAAACCACTGATCCGCAATCCCGCAGATCATCTGCGCCGCATCGTTGCGCGCGGCCGCGCTGTGCCAAAAGCACTGACCTTGGCGTGGCTCGCCCGTGGGTTTGGCACGGCGGTTCGCACCGCTGGGTTTCCGGTTAACGATGGATTTGCCGGCGTTACGGGCTTTAAGGCGGATACGGCGTCGGCCGATTTCGCCGCAGCGGTCGCGAAGCCGGGTCCGCGCCATATGGTCATGTGCCATCCAGGCTATGTCGACGACGAATTGCGCCGCATTGACCCCGTAACCGACCGTCGCAAATCCGAGCACGACACGCTGGCCGGAGGTGGCTTTCCAGCCCCCCTCTGGCATCCCTCCCGCAGCGTTGATGGCCCACCGGTCGATTGGCCACGGGAGTGGATCGGCAACGGCACGGCATAAGGCCCGGTATAAGGAACAGCAGGTCGTATGGATCGTCAGCGGCGTAGCACAGGAAACGGCACACCATGGCGGGCGACGTCGATCCACAATCCCCGACGAACGCCCATTCGAACAGCGCCGATCCGAGCGACGCCAGCACCACCGGCAGCCACATCGGCGGCGGATTGCTCCGTCACAGCGCCGGGTTCCTCGCCTCCGGCATCATCTCGTTGCTGGTCGACATGGGCGTCACATCACTGATGATGCGCGGTTTCGGCCTGTCTCCGTTCACTGCCCGCGTTGCTGGCATTGGCGTTGCCATGGTCGCCGCCTGGCAAAGCCACCGCCATCTGACGTTCGCCGTCGCAACGCCCTCGACATTGACCGAATTCCTCAAGTTTGCGGCGGTCGCCTCGACGTCGGTCGTGGTCAACTATCTGCTCTACGCGCTCGTCCTGGTGCTCAATCCCAACATGGCACCCGAACTCGCCCTGGTGATTTCCTCGCTCGGCTCGATGTTCGTCACCTATTTCGGAATGCGCTTTGGCGTGTTCCGTCGTTGAATGTGACACCAGCCCAGCCTAACCAGCCGAACGTGGCTCAATCCACGATACCGAATACCAGCTATTCATCTCTCCATCCGTTGAGTTGCACGTGACACCCACGCCAGCCGATCGTCCGCTCCTGTCCGCCATCGCGCTGACGAAGCATTACGGCCGCCGCGTCGGCTGCGAGGGCGTATCGCTCGACGTCCATGAAGGTGAAGTTCTCGCGGTCGTGGGCGAATCCGGTTCCGGCAAATCGACCCTCCTTTCGCTGCTATCTGGCCGCATCGCGCCAACCTCTGGCTCGGCCAGCTACCGCATGCGCGATGGCTGCACCCGCGATCTGGCGACCCTGTCGGAGGCCGAGCGCCGTCTCCTCCAGCGCACCGACTGGGGTTACGTCCACCAGGACGCGGCAGCGGGCCTCAGGATGGGCGTGTCGGCCGGCGGCAACGTCGGCGAACGGCTGATGGCCGTCGGCTGGCGCAACTACGGCGCGATCCGCCAGGAGGCATCGGGTTGGCTCGACCGGATCGAAATCGACCCCGGCCGGATCGACGACAGCCCGCACGCGTTCTCCGGCGGCATGCGCCAGCGCCTGCAGATCGCCAAGAACCTCGTGACACGGCCGCGCCTCGTATTCTTGGACGAACCGACCGGCGGCCTCGATGTGTCGGTCCAGGCCCGCCTGCTCGACCTCGTGCGCGGTCTGGTGACGGACTTGGGATTGGCCGCCGTCCTCGTCACCCACGACCTCGCCGTCGCCCGCCTGCTGTCACATCGGATGATCGTCATGAAAGGTGGCCACGTCATCGAAACCGGGCTCACCGACCAAGTGTTGGAAGACCCGCATGAAGCCTACACGCAGTTGCTCGTATCGTCCGTTCTGCAGGTCTGACCCATGCCCGTAAAACACCCAGCCGATCCGCAGTCCGATCACCCGCCCCACCTGTCACTGTCGGGCGTATCGAAGACATTCACGCTCCATCTCAAGGGCGGCATCGTGTTGCCGGTGGTGCACGGCGTCACGTTCGACGTCGGTCCCGGCGAATGCGTGGTCCTCGATGGACCCTCGGGCGCTGGCAAATCGTCGATCCTCAAGATGATCTACGGCAGCTACCGGGCCGACAGCGGCTCGATCCTCGTTCGCACTGCTGATGATCGCAAAACCGGTGATCGCGACAAGAGCCACTCGGCTCAAATCGACATCGTCACCGCCGATCCGCGCCGCATTCTCGCCTTGCGGGCATCGACGCTGGGCTACGTCAGCCAGTTTCTGCGCGCAATCCCGCGCGTCTCGGCACGCGATCTGGTGGCAGCCGCAGTCCGCGAAGGCGCCGCCATATCGCGTGCCGAAACGCGCGACGACGACCGGGGACACGAGCAGGCGCAAGAGCTAGCCCGCGCGCTCCTCCTCCGTCTCAATCTGCCCGAGCGTCTGCATGATCTCCCACCAGCCACGTTCTCGGGTGGCGAACAAGCCCGCGTCAACATCGCCCGTGGGTTCGCGTCGCGCCGCCCGATCCTGTTGCTCGACGAGCCGACCGCCTCGCTCGACGCGAGCAACCGCGATGTGGTCGAGGCGCTGATTGCCGAACGCCGCAATGATGGCGCTGCCATCGTTGGCATCTTCCACGATCGCGAGGTGCGCGAGCGTGTGGCCACCCGATTGGTCGACGTCACGCGTTTTGCCGCCGCCGCCACGGCTGCGGCGTGACGGCATGCACCGCGACAAGATCCCGCCCTAAACAGCGACGCCGCCAACGACGCAGTCCGCGATCCAAAGCGCGACTTGTCATCGCGTCCTTTCCGCTGTCATCACAGTTTTGCAAATTGTCCCGTAGACCACCACCGACATGACCATCGAAATTTTTGAAAACGCCCTGATCGTCCGCGAGGATGCCATCCACCACGGGTGGGTTGCTGTCAGCGACGGGCGGATCGCCGAAATCGGCGAGGGCCGTGCGCCCGAACGCGGCCACGATCTCGCCGGCGACTATCTGATGCCGGGTCTGGTCGAGTTGCACACCGACCACATCGAAAGCCACGCACTGCCCCGCCCTCGCGTCAACTGGCACACGCTGGCCGCTGTCGTCGCCTACGACGCCCAGATTGCGGCGTCGGGCATCACAACGGTTTTCGACAGCCTGCGTGTCGGCTCCGACCCAGACGGCGGGATGACCGGCCCCGGCCCCGTCGCGCTGGCTGATGCCGTCGCCACCGCGCGGGCAGAGGGGTTGCTGCGCGCCGAGCACCGGACGCATTTGCGCTGCGAGGTGTGCGCCGCCGATGCGTTGACGGCAACCGAGGCCTTTCTCGCCAAGCATCCCGTCCACCTGATGTCGCTGATGGACCATACGCCCGGCGACCGGCAATTCCGCGACATCTCCAAGTGGAAGATCTACTTCGGCGGAAAGGGCGGCCTGTCCGAGCCCGAACTCCAAACGCTGATCACGACCCGAAAAGCGTTCCACGCCGAGAACCACGACCGCCATCGCGCGGCTCTTGTCAACATCGCGCGGGACCGGTCGATCGTCATCGCGAGCCACGACGACACCACGCTTGAACATGTGGCCGAAGCACGGCGCGACGGCATTGCGATCGCCGAATTCCCAACGACGGTCGAAGCAGCGCGGGCGTCGCACGAAGCTGGCATGGATGTGATGATGGGCGCACCCAACGTTGTCCGTGGCGGCTCGCATTCGGGCAATGTCGCCGCCGAAGCGCTCGCCCGCGACGGCCTGCTCGACATCCTCTCGTCGGACTATGTGCCAGCTAGCCTGCTGATGGGCGCCTTCGAACTCCACCGGCTGATCGAAGGCTACAGCTTGGCCCGCGCGATCCGCCTCGTGTCGCGCCAGCCAGCGCTCGCAGCCGGTCTGCCCGACAGGGGGGCCATCGAGGTTGGTCTGCGCGCCGACCTGATCCACGTTCACAAAGTCGGGGAGCTGCCGGTCGTGCGCTCCGTGTGGCGCGACGGCAAGCGTGTCTCCTGATCACGACAGCCCCGCAGACGCCCCCCGTTCGGGCCAATGCAGCCCGCTCGGCCCCGGTCGCGTTGTTTTGATCGTTGGACCGAGCGGCTCGGGCAAGGACACGTTGCTGCGCTTGGCGCGGGCATCGCTGGCCGCACAAGAAACCGTGGTCTTCGCCCCGCGCGATGTGACACGACCGACCGGAACCGCCGAAGAGTTCGCGGTGACACCGGCAAATTTTGACGCAACAGAAGCAACCGGCGGCTATGCCCTGACGTGGCGCGCCCACGGCCTCGCCTACGGCATCCGCGCGGCGATCGACCGCGACGTGCTTGCTGGCAGCACGGTCGTGCTCAACGCGTCACGCACGGTGCTAGCCCGAGCTCGGCAGCGCTATGCCAATGTCGCCGTCGTTTTGATCGACGCCCCTGCCGACGTGCGCGCCGCACGCCTTGCCGCACGCGGCCGCGAACAGGCCACGGGTATGGCGGACCGCATCGCTCGGGTTCCAGGCGCCTTCGTCACCAGTGATGCCGACGTCGTGATCCATAACACCGGCGATCCCGACGACGGCGCTGCCCGTCTGATCCGCGCGATCCTCGCACTTCCCTCGACCGGCGGCAGCGGCTAACATTCTGCTAACCCTGGTGCTTTATTCCTAGGTACCGATCCGGCATCGCGGGAGAGCCGATGGCACGCATGCTCGAGTTCCAGTTTGGCGGACAAACGTTCCGCTGCGGCATCGACAAGGTCGACCGCGAGGCGCTGTATGGCCGCGTCGACGTCGAAACCTACGACCGCGCGGGCTCGCGCTGCGAGGTCGCCACGCTGGCCTCCGACGGCCGCACGTTGATCACCAGTGGTGGCACCGGCCTTGGCTACATGACCGGTGAGGGCCGCTGGATCGAACGAGCCGAGTTGTCGCCAGTCGACAGCGCCGGCCGTCGCCTCAACACGATAGCCTCGAGCTTCGACCACCCGCTCGAACTCGAGCTGCGCACCACGCCTGAGCGCTTCCTCGACCATTCCATTCGCTCGACCTACCTACTGGTGCCCGACGACGGTGGAATGCCCGCCGCGTTCGCGTCCGAACTCGATGGCGGCGCGATATTCAAATTCGACTTCAGCTATCGCGGCGGGGTCAACGCCGACCCGGCCTTCATCCTAAAAGGCGCCGACGGCGCGGTGTGGATGCTGGTCGGAGCCGAAAACAGCATAAACTTCCTCGGCTTCACCGAAGCCAAGGCTTTAGATACTGACGCCGATGAGACACCGGCTGGCGACGACCTCGACTTCGAGATGATGTGAGCGGAGACCGGCAATGCCCAACATCAACTTGAAGGATGGCCGCAATCGCGATGCCCGCGTCCGTGCCGAGAGCGTGGGCGAACGCGCCACCGTGCGTTATGTCGACCAAGCCGGGCAGGACGTGCGCATGAAAAAGGTGCTGCGCGCCACAGCCGAGCACAGCTACGACAGGCTGAAATCAGCTGCCAGCGGAGATGACGAAGCGCTCGCTGCCAACCTTGTCACGGCCGACACCGACGTCGACCTCGAACGTATCGGCATGTTCCTGACCGGCGCCAGCCGCGTGTTCGTCAACCGCGCCGGCGAGATCGTCACCCACATCACTGAAACCGAGGTTGTGCGCGCGCCATCGGGCGAAGAGAAAGAGCGCCGTCCGCGCAAACGGCCAGAACCCAACACCGACGGCGACCTGCCAGTCAGCTGGACTGGCCGCCTGATCAAAAAAGACGAGGCGCTGCGCCGCTTCGTTTTCTCGTCCAAGTTGCAGATCGTCCACGTCAACGGCCTGACCTATGACTTCCTCTACAGCATGGCCAAAGAACTGCACGAGGCCGGCAGCCTGATGCTGCTCGGCGCTGGCAAGTCCGGTAAAGATCCGCTGATCTTCACCCGCCATGCGACGCCCCATCGCGGCTTTCTCGAGGGCCGGACCAACGGCGACACGTACGTGCTGCTGTTGCATCTCTCCAAAATGGAGCTCAAAGCCCCCGTTGCCGTCGAGCCGGTTGTCGCAGCCCACGCTGCCGCAACTGCTGCGCAAATCGCGCCAAACGCCGTTCCGGCAGCCGTTACGCCAATTATGCCGCCAGTTACCGAGCACCCAGCCGCGCCTCCTGCCATCGTCCCACCAGCAGCAGAACCCGTTCCACTGGCTGCAACGCAAGCCCCAGCTCAGAGCCGTAGCCGTCGGCCAACGGTCCGCGATATCACAAGCGCCACGTCCGCTGAACCAGCCATTCCCGCAAACGCCAAGCCCGAGATCGCAGCCGTGACGGAAGGCGCAAAAACGGCCAGAGCCCGGGCTTCACGGCCGAAAGCAAAAACGCCGCCAGCAGAGGCGACGGGACCAGCCGCGATGGCAGCGGACCAAGCGACCCCGGAAGCCACCGCGCCCGCCGCACCGGCCCGCAAGCGCAGCCCGAAGCCCAGCGCCCCTCAATAAACCGCCGTAAACGCCGGAAGATCCACCCTGTGGCGATCGCAGCCATGCCGCCCGGCTGATGGATCGGCTATTCGACTTTGCAGCACGGTCGGCTCCGGCTGGGCGCACGCGGGGGGACGTATGGAAACCTGGAAAGTCGTCGTCCTCGGTTTGGTCGAGGGCATCACAGAATTTCTGCCAGTCTCATCGACTGGCCACCTTATTCTGATTGGCCACTTTCTCGGGTTCGACTCGCCGGGCAAAACGTTCGAGGTGCTGATCCAGCTCGGCGCGATCCTGGCGATCGTCACCGTCTATGCGGCCAAGATTTGGCGCATTGCATTCGATCTGCCATCAGACGCACGCACCCGGCGGTTCGTGCTCGGCATCATCGTCGCCTTTCTGCCAGCTGCAATGCTTGGCGCCCTGCTCCACAAGCAAATCAAAGGCTTGTTCGAGTTCCCAGCCCTCGTATGCGTCACGCTTATTATTGGCGGGATCATCCTCCTCATCGTCGACCGCATGGCAACCCGGCCGCGCTACGACGACGTGATGGACTACCCCGTCCCGTTGGCCCTCAAAATCGGCCTCTGCCAGTGCCTGGCGCTGATCCCGGGCGTGTCGCGGTCCGGTGCGACGATCGTCGGCGCGATGTTGATGGGCACCGATAAACGGTCGGCGGCCGAGTTTTCGTTCTTCCTGGCGATGCCAACGATGGCTGGTGCCTTTGCCTATGATCTTTATAAAAACTACGCAACGCTCTCGCCCGACAATGTCCAGGCGATCGTGATCGGCTTCAGCGTTTCGTTTGTCGCCGGAGTGATCGTCGTCCGCTATCTGCTCGACTTCATCAGCCGCAACGGCTTTGCATTCTTTGCATGGTGGCGGATTATCGTCGGTGGCGCCGGTCTCGGCGCGCTCTATGTTCTGGGATGAGCCAAGTTCTGGGATGAGCAAGCTCGTTGGGATGGCGGCGGAACCGACCACGCAGTTCCGCCGCCAGTCGAAGCATCAGTGCACGCTGGCGATCAGCAGCTCGTCGCCAATCGCGTGCCCTACGGCGGCTTGCATCGTGTCCGTCAGCGCGATCGGCGTACCGTCGGCGCTATGGAGCGCGAACAAGCTGATACCGTCTGGCAGGCCTTCCACATTCGGATAGGCCTTCTGCGCTTCATCGCTCGACAAGATTTTGATGTAGGCGACCTCGCCAGCACCAAGCCGAGCCAGATCCGCATCGCTCATCGCGATCCCGGAATTTGGCTTAGACAGTCCAACCAGTTGAGCCATGACGCTCCTCCTTGAGTGAGACAGGGCGACAATCGCGACGTCGACACAAAACGTACATCTTATACGTTGGGACTGAGTCTCCAGTTTATCCGCTAGCTTGGCACAACGGTGCTGAACCAGAGGTGAAACTGTCTCGCGCGAGTCGAGGGACAGCAAAAGTCGTAAGCTAGAGCCTGTCCGATTTAGATGGAAGCAGGCGCGCCGCCGCGCCGCTCCGCATCTCAATCGGTAAACAGGCTCTAAAATTATATGCTTAGAGCAGGCTTCACGGTTTAGATGGAGCGGATCGGCGAGCCCGATCCGATTCCATCTAAACCGATCCTGCTCTAACCGTTGCCGATCGTTATCGTTCGGACGAGCTTTGCGGGCTGCAGTCGGACGAGGTCGATGGCCAGAAGCCCGTTGGCAAGGTCGGCGCCTTTGACCTCGAGACCATCGGCCAGCACGAACGTTCGGCTGAATTGCCGGGCAGCGATTCCGCGATGGATGTAATCGCGCGGCTGGTCGTCGCGCTGTTTGCCGCGGATCGTCAGCTGCTTGTCCTCGAGCTGAATATCGAGGTCGTCGCGCGCAAATCCAGCAACCGCGAGCGTGATACGAAGCAGTTCGTGCCCGTCAGGGCGCTGAATCCGCTCGATGTTATATGGCGGGTAACCATCCGCGCCGCCCTTGCCTGTGCGGTCGATCAGACGTTCGAGTTCCTCGAACCCGAGCAAAAGCGGACTGGTTGGCAGCAACCGGTTCATTTCGCGGTCCTCCCTAGAAGCGACCTCGTGAGCGGGCCCGGAACGGCACCCGTCATCGAAATATGGCCGTTGCACGTGCAAATTCAAGCCGCACGCGTTTCCCCGACGCACCGCAAGTTCCAATGAACCAAACGCTGTTTTATCCGATCACGGAAACGGGAGGTTTGGCTCACGAAAAAGCTATTGGCCCGTGTTGAGCCACTACTATAGTTCACCTTCATCGGAGCGCTGCTCTGAAAGACCTCAGCCTCAAACAGGAGACGATGACATGAAAATCTGGAACAAGCCGCAGGTTCGCGAGCAGGCCGTTGGCATGGAAGTCACCGCCTATCTCCCGGCTGACATCGACCTGATCTAAGGTCGCTCGCGGTTCCCCCGAACCGTCGAGTTGTCAATTGAATGGCACTGGGCTCGCGCCCGGTGCCATTTTCTTTTTATACGCCGGAAATACCGCGTTAGACGCCGGAACACCGTGCCGACCGCGACCGTTGGATCCAACAGCGGGCCGCCAAGCGTCGCCAGTCGCCCACGGCGAAAACCGCCGTTACGCCCCGTCTGCGGCCGCCAGCTCGAGCCATTGATCTTCCGCCGCCGTCAGCTTGGCCTGTGCCGCGCCGAGCTTTTGTGTCAGCGCGGCGTAACCTTTGGCATCGCGCACAGCCAATCCATTGTCCGACAGAGCAGCCGATAGTGTTGCAATCTCGGCCTCCAAAGCCGCGATCGACGTTGGCAGCGTGTCTAGCGCATGCCGTTCCTTGAACGACAATTTACGCTTCGGCGCCGATGCCACCGCCACCGTTTGGCCGCCGCCGCTGTCCGAACGCCCGCCCACATCGGCGTATGCCCCTGATGCCTCG
The DNA here is from genome assembly GCA_034408685.1 of Hyphomicrobium aestuarii. Taxonomy (GTDB): domain Bacteria; phylum Pseudomonadota; class Alphaproteobacteria; order Rhizobiales; family Hyphomicrobiaceae; genus JANXVY01. Next base: position 18,575 of record JAWXCP010000010.1, read on the forward strand.
GTCTTGGCTCCGCCACCGCGCTCGACGCTGAGGTCGCGCCCGTCGCGTTGCACCAGCATATCGCGATAGCCGCCGGGATATTCGCTCCACTGCCCTTCGCCTTCAGGCACGATGACCGACGTCACCACCCGGTCGAGGAAGTCGCGGTCGTGGCTGATCAAAATGACGGTTCCCGGGTAGGACGCCAGATGCTCCTGCAGCAGGTCGAGCGTTTCGAGATCGAGGTCGTTGGTCGGCTCGTCGAGGACCAGCACGTTCGACGGCTTCGACAAGGCCCGCGCCAACATCAGCCGACCACGCTCACCGCCCGACAACGCCTTGACCGGCGAGCGCACCTGATCGGCCGTGAACAGGAAATCGCGCATGTAACTTGTGACGTGGCGCGCCTCCCCGCCGACGATCACCTGGTCGCCCTTACCACCCGTGATCGCATGGCCGACCGTCCATTCCGGATCGAGTTCTTCGCGCCGCTGGTCGAGTGTCACCACTGCCAAGTTTGTGCCGTGCTTGACTGTCCCCTGGTCAGGTACGATCTGCGCGGTCAGCAGGTTGAGCAATGTCGTCTTGCCCGCCCCGTTCGGACCGACGATCCCCAACTTGTCGCCGCGCATCAGCCGCAAGTTGAGACCCTCGACGATCGGCCGCCCGTCGAATGATTTCGACAGCCCTTCAGCCTCGATCACCATCCGCCCCGAGCCTTGCGCCTCCGAACCGGTGAGCTTGACATTGCCCTGCACACGGATGCGATTGGCCCGCTCCGCGCGCAGCTGGTCGAGTTCGGCGACCCGGCGGACGTTTCGTTTCCGCCGCCCCGAGACGCCGCCGTGCATCCACTGGTTCTCGCGCTCGATCTTGCGGTCGAGCTTGTGCCAGTTGGTTTCCTCGTCCGAGAGCAGCGCGTCCCGCCACGCCTCGAACGCGCCGAATCCTTCCGGATTGCGTCGCGCCATACCTCGGTCGAGCCACACCGTCGTCCGCGACAGCGTTTCGAGAAACCGCCGATCGTGGCTGATCAGGACAAGCGCGGATCGCAACCCGACAAGCTCCTTCTCGAGCCACTCGATCATCGCCACGTCGAGATGGTTGGTCGGCTCGTCCAGCAGCAGCACATCGGGTCGTGGCGCCAGCGCGCGCGCAATCGCAACCCGGCGCGCCTCTCCACCCGACAATTGATCGAGCCTGAGGTCGCCCGTCAGCCCGACATCGGCCAGCGCCTGATACGCCCGGTAGTGGTCGTCCGTTGGCGACAACCCGGCTTCGACGAAGTCGAGCGCTGTTTCGGCATCGCCAAAATCCGGCTCTTGCGGCAGATAACGCACGACCGCGTTGGGATGCACGAACCGGTCGCCGCTGTCCGGCTCGACCAGCCCGGCGGCGATTTTCAACAACGTCGACTTGCCCGAGCCATTGCGCCCCACAAGGCACACCCGTTCACCGGGGTGGACGGTCAGCTCTGCGCCAGCCAGCAGCGGATTTCCGCCAAATGTCAGGTGGATGTCTTTGAGCGTCAATAGCGGCGGGGCCATCGGGGACGAACATCTCTCATCGTGTGAAGCAACCGGCATGTCACGTTGGCGTTGCCAGTCGCTGGAACTATAGGCGGGCTACACGCTCGCGTACGCCGTGCATATAGTCGCCACCGCCCTCCTCACACCAGCGCTACGACAATGCCCGACCCGATCCATAAAAGCGCCGATGATCTCGCCCAACACGCCGTGCCGATGCCGGTCGTCATCCGCGCAGCGACCGCCGCCGATCTCGCGGCGATCACCGCAATTTACCGCCGCGAGGTCCTCGGCGGAACCGCAACCTATGAGATCGACCCGCCCGGCGAGGACGAAATGGCAACGCGCCACGCGGCGGTGATCGCGGCCGGCCTGCCGTGGCTCGTGGCCGTCGACACCAAAAACGCCGACCATATTGCCGACACCAACATCACAGCGGCCGTGCTCGGCTACGCCTACGCCACGCCGTTCCGCGCGCGCGCTGCCTACAAATGGACGGTGGAGAATTCGGTCTACGTTGCCGACGCCGCACAAGGCCGTGGCGTCGGCCGCGCTTTGCTCGACCGGCTGGTCGCTGACGTCACGGCGCGTGGCTACCGCCGGATGATTGCGGTGATCGGCGATAACGCCAACGTGGCCTCGATCCGCCTCCACGCCGCCGCAGGGTTCGAGCCCGTCGGCACCTATCCCGGCATCGCCTTCAAGCATGGCCGCTGGCTCGACAGCGTCCACATGCAGCGCGCCCTCGGCGACGGCACATCGACGCCGCCAGCCTAACGCGAAGCTGGTGGAAGTGCGTACACGTACGAATGTGCGGGACCCAATCCCCCATCCGCCACCAAAGCGGCCGAAAATCCGCCTTGCAACCCGGGACCGGCTCTAGTACGCCCCCGCTTTCTCAATTCAAGGCCCGCGATCGAGTTCGGGCCTGCTGCGCGTGGTAAACGCGATCGAGGGACGATGGGAGACGTCAAGCTAGAGCAGCCGGCGGTGGTCGGCATCATAATGGGCAGTCAGTCGGACTGGACCACGATGCACCACGCCGCCGATGTGCTCGATGAACTGGGCATCCCGTTCGAAACCCGCATCATCTCGGCACATCGCACACCCGACCGAATGTTCGCCTACGCCAAGGCCGCTCGCGGCCGTGGGATCAAAGTCATCATTGCCGGTGCTGGCGGTGCTGCCCATCTCCCCGGCATGACGGCCTCGCTGACCACGCTGCCGGTCTTGGGCGTTCCCGTCCACACCCAGGCCATGTCGGGGATCGATAGCCTCTATTCCATCGTTCAGATGCCTGCGGGCATACCGGTCGGCACGCTGGCCATCGGCAGAGCCGGTTCGACCAACGCCGGGCTACTCGCCGCTAGCATCCTTGCACTTGCAGACCCCGCTCTGACCCAGCGCCTCGACGCTTGGCGGGCAGACAAGTCCGATGCCGTCACTGAGGAACCGCGCACCGAGCCTTCAAAGCCAGAGGGCGCTTAAGCCGTGGCGGCGCCCACCTCGCCCCGCGACGTTGGCTCGCCCCGCGACGTTGGCTCCCGCGACGTTGGACCATCCGGCGCGGCGGTAATGCGCATCGCACCGTTGGAACCCGGTGCCACGATCGGCATTCTCGGCTCCGGCCAACTCGGACGCATGCTGGCGCTCGCCGCCGCCCGGCTTGGCCTAAAATGCCACATCTATGCCGACGCCTCCGGCCCCGCGTTCGATGTCGCCAGCGCCCACACCATCGCTGCCTACGACGATGAAGCAGCCCTCGCAGCGTTCGCTTCCTCGATCGACGCGGCGACGTTCGAATTCGAAAACATCCCTGTCGCGACGGTCGAATTCCTCGCAGCCCGCATCCCGGTTCGCCCCGGCGCCAAGGCCCTGGCCGTCACGCAGGACCGTCTGACGGAAAAGCAACTCGCCCTCGACCTTGGCGCCATGACCCCTGACTTCGCTGCGGTCGACAGCCTCGCCGCGTTATCCCAGAGGGCAAGCGACATCGGGTTACCAGCCGTCCTCAAGACCCGCCGCTTCGGCTATGACGGCAAAGGCCAAGCCAAATTGCTCGCGGCCGACGGCGTCGAAGCCGCCTGGACCGCCATTGCAGGCCAACCAGCAATCCTCGAAACGTTCATCAGCTTCGAGGCAGAAGTTTCTGTCGTGGCCGTGCGCGGTCACGACGGCGCGTTCGCCGCCTACGACGTTGTCCTCAACGACCACCGCAATCACATACTCCACACATCGACTGTGCCGGCGATGGTCTCGGCCGAGACCGAACGCCAGGCCGTCGACACCGCGCGCGCCATCGCCGACGCGCTTGATTATGTTGGCGTTCTCGCGGTCGAATACTTCGTTCTTACCACTGCCGGGCGCGAGGTCCTCTACGTCAACGAGATTGCCCCCCGCGTCCACAATTCCGGCCACTGGACGATCGACGCCTGCACCGTCAGCCAATTTGAAAACCACATGCGCGCTGTGGCCGGATGGCCGCTCGGTTCGACCGTTCGCCACAGCAATGCAGTGATGACCAACCTGATCGGCAGCGACCATGCGGGCTATTTGGACCTCGCCGTCGAAACCGGCGCCTGCCTCCACCTCTATGGCAAGGGCGAAGCCCGCTCGGGCCGTAAGATGGGTCACGTGACGCGACTATCGCCGATATCCGATCGGCCGCCGCCAACCCGCTGACCCCGACGCGCTGACCCCGACGCGCTGACCCCGACGCGCTGACCCCGACGCGCTGACCCCGAC
>JAWXCP010000073.1:0-14663 GCA_034408685.1 Hyphomicrobium aestuarii
ACATCGAACCTCAGGCACGCTTGGAACCCCCGGCACGCTTGGAACCCCCGGCACGCTTGGAACCCCCGGCACGCTTGGAACCCCCGGCACGCTTGGAACCCCCGGCACGCTTGGCGGAACCTCACCTGCCGATCGCACGTCGTTCTGGTTCAGCCAGACTCCGGCAGCAAGCCGTATTCGATCTGCCCGCCGTACTCCGACTGCCACGGCATCTGAGGGGTTGGTGCATCGTCGCGCGTTGGCACCGTGAAGCCACCTTCCGACACCATTTTGGCAAACAGGCCGCGGTCGCTGACGAGGCTTTCAAACGTTCCCCGCTCGACGATCCGGCCACGGTCGAGCACGAGAATTTCGTCCGCGTTGGCCACTGTCGAGAGACGATGCGCGATGACGAACGTGGTTCGCCCCATCCGCAGGGCATCCAGCGCTGTCTTGATTCGCGCCTCCGTTGCGGCATCGAGTGCGCTCGTCGCCTCGTCGAGGATCAGGATCGGCGCATCTTTCAAGATTGCTCGGGCGATCGCAAGCCGCTGGCGCTCGCCACCCGACAATGATGCGCCACGTTCGCCAATAACGAAGCCATAGCCGCCGGGCTTGTGTTGGATGAAGTCGTGGGCCTCGGCGAGCTTTGCGGCGGCCTCGACGTCGGCATCGCTGGCGCCTGGGCGGCCGATGCGGATGTTGTCGGCGATCGACCGGTTGAACAGTCCGGCGTCTTGAAACACTACAGCGATCTGCTGGCGCAGCGACGTCAAGGTGACGTCGGCGATGTCCGTCCCGTCTATCGAGATCTGACCACCATCCAACGGGCGAAACCGTTGCAAAAGGCCAAGTGTCGTCGTCTTGCCCGAGCCCGTTGGACCAACGAACGCGATCGTCGTGCCCGGTTTGGCCTCGAAGGTGAGGTCGAATACGCCTTGATCGCTGCCGGGGAAGCGGAAAGATACGCCGTTGTAGGCGACGTGTGCCGTTCGTATTGCGAGTTCAGCGGCGCCAGGCTTCTCGATAACTGTCGGTTTCTCGTCGAGCAACTCGAAATACGTCCGCATGGTGGGTGCGTCTTGATACAGTCGCACGATGAAGCCAGACAGCTGATCGAGCTTGCCGATAAGCAGGTTGGCGAACGCGACGAAGCTGACGATTTCGCCGACCGTCAGTTCACCGCGTGCCGCCAGCATGGCGCCGACGCCGAACACGGCGACCATCGTCAACGTAGCGGCCGCCCGTTGCAATACGGCGAGCACGCCCCACCAGGTCAAGACGGGGAATTGGTGGGCGAGGAGGTCGCGCATCAGGCCGTTCATCGCAGCGACTTCGGCTTGAACCCGCGCGAACGACTGCACGACCGTGACGTTGCCGATAACATCGCCGACCCGGCCATAGACCTGGGTGTGGTACTTCTCGATGGCCGCCTGTCCGGCGCTGGTTTTGCGGATCACAAGCAGGTTGAGCGTGGTATAGCTCGCTGCGAGCAGCAGCAGGATCAATGCCATGCGCCAGTCCATGCTGAGGGCGGTCGGAACCAGCAAAACGATGCCGACGACGGCCGTCAGCTGGTCGCGCAAGACGCCGAGCCAGAACGAAAACAGGCTATCGGTACCTGCAAGGATGTTGCGAACGACAGCGCCCGAGCCCTTTTCGGCGTGGTAGGCGACCGGAAGGGTATTGGCACGTTCGAACGCGGCTTCCATCGCGGCGAGGCGGCGGCGATGCGCGAGCCGGTCGGCATAAACTGAAACGACGACGCTCGCGGCGATGCCGACGAGACCTAGCACTGCCCATAGCGCGATGATTGGAAATGCCGCCTGCCCTTTGGACAGCGCGTCAACGACCCAGCCAAACAAGATCGGCTCGGCAAGCTGGAGGATACCGATCAGCGAACTTGCAAGCGCAAGCGTGATGGCCAGCCGCTGCTGTGGGAGCAAAAGCTTGAGCGCGCGTGTGTAGAGGACAGGAAGTTTCATGCGCGCGCGGTGTAACACCGGTGAGATGAACGAAGGCCGCGCAGTCCTAGCAATTCAGGACGTTTTTGATAGTGCCGTTTTGCGCTTTAGCGATCCATGCTGGCGGCAATCGAAAAGCGGTGCCGTGGAATTACGTCCTCGCATGGCGCGCGCACGGGCACGCAGACGTCGCACCGCAAGCTGGCGGGATCGGTTGCCCGGGGATCGTCAAAGAACGAAAACAGGAACGGGCGACGGCGGTCGATTGTCAGGCTGTCTTGATCACTGAGCCAACTGTCGCGGATCACGCCGATCGCCGAGCCGACGTCGGCGTACGGCCCGATGTGGCGGATGCGGGCATAGGCGCCGCCGGGCAACATCTGGAAGCTCACGCCATCGGAGAGGTTTTCGACGAAATCTGGCGGCAGTTCAACACAGGCGTCGTAGCGGCAGGACTGTGATGCGACGGTGCCGGGGTTGTCATGAGCAAGGCCAAATCCGCACGGCGTACGGATGGCAAGCCCGCGTACGTCGAGCCACTCGAGCATCACCGCCCAGGCTCGATCGGCCGCCGTCGCGTAGCGCCCGAACGTGCGGACAAACGCGACCTGCCGCGGCCGGATGTAGACGAGGTTGACGCTTCCGGCGGACGGATTTGCGCGTGCAGGGGCATGTGCTGTCACGGTCACGATATGGGTCACTTCGCGGAACCTTTCACCGCCGGAACATTGCAAACAGTCGGTTTACGAATGCATGCTGAACGTTAGACAAAGGTTATGCGAAAGTCTCTAAAACGTGTGGCGAAAGAATAGGTTACTGTTAACCCATGGTGACCGGCTGCGCGGTTTTGGTACGATTGCGGGCCATGGCAGATGTCGACTTGGTCAGTCCTTGCCGTCGATTGCCGCGCGCAGGGCGAGAAGGTCGCGCCACGCCTGGCGTTTGGCCGCTGGCGTGCGTAGCAGGTAGGCGGGGTGCAGCGATGGCATCGCCCGCATGGTCCGCCCCCCGCGCTCTAGCGGCCGCCAGCGACCTCGGATGCGCGTAATCCCCTCATCGGTGTCGAACATGTGCTTGGCGGCCACCCCGCCCAGCACAAACAGGAGGTCGGGCGCGACGAGCCCGATTTGCCGGTCCAGAAATGGCGCGCAAGCTGCCGCCTCGATCGGTGTCGGGTTGCGATTGCCAGGGGGGCGCCAGTAGACGACGTTGGCGATGTGGACGTCGGCCTCGGTCAAACCGATCGCCGCGAGCATGAGATCGAGGAGCTGCCCGGCTGCGCCCACGAACGGTTTGCCAGCGATATCCTCCTCACGTCCCGGCGCCTCGCCGATGATCATCACACGTGCGTTTTTGGCTCCGCGGTAAAGTACGAGATTTTTGGCGGTGGCTTTCAGGCCGCATCCGTCGAACGCACCGAGTGCTACTGCTAGCTCTTCGAGCGATGCGATCCGGTCCAGCCTCGGCGAGGCTTCGCGGCTTGGACCCGGCGAGGGGACCTGTTGTACACCGGCGGGCGCGATGCCGGGTTGCCGCGCAGACGGATGCCCCTGAGTTTGATCGGATGGGCGGCCAGCCAAGCGTCCAGCCAGGGGCTTTCCGTCGAACGTCCGGACTTGGTTCGCCGCAGCGGCGGTGGGCTGGCGGACGCGTGGCGGTCCTGGCGGCGGCATCGGGGCAGTCGGCGCGCCGGTTGCGATAACGGCGCGGTTCGGCCTGGGTTCCGATGGCGTTTCCTGCGGCCAAGCAAATCCGGCGCCGGGCGCGTCGGTCCGCCCGCGCCAGTCGATCGGCGTCTGCTCGAGCGCGCCGACGGCTCCCATCTCCTGATACCAGGCGAGCAGGCGGGCGATTGCCTCGGTCGGCGGCTGCGATGTGTTGTCCGCATTTGCCATGCCCCGTCGTCGCGCCCCTTGACCTGCCCGTCAAGCCAGCCCTAGCGTTCGTCGTGATGAAATAGACGTGGTGCAGCGCTCGCCCGCCGGTTTTTCCAGATGGGCTCGAGCCGACACACGTGCGCACCCTGAAAGGGCTGAGACGCTATGGATACTTTGGAGGCGGCCCAATTCGAGCTTCCGCCGCGCGAGGCGATGGATTTCGATGTCGTCATCGTCGGCGCTGGACCATCAGGCCTTGCGGCCGCGATCCGGCTGAAGCAACTCGCTGCACAGACCGGCCGGGACGTGTCCGTTGTGGTGCTGGAAAAAGGCTCCGAGGTCGGCGCGCATATTCTTTCGGGTGCCGTCATCGATCCGATCGGTATCGACCGTCTCATTCCCGACTGGAAGACGCGCGGTGCGCCGATAGAGACGGCGGTCACCGAGGACCGGTTCTTGGTGCTGGGGCCGGCGGGCGACATCCGGCTGCCGAACTGGCTCCTGCCGCCGCTGATGAGCAACCACGGTAATTACATCGTCAGCCTTGGGGCGGTGACGCGATGGCTCGGCGAACAGGCGGCCGAACTTGGCGTTGACATCTATCCAGGTTTCGCTGCTGCCGAAGTGCTCTACGATGCGCACGGTGCCGTCACTGGCGTCGCAACTGGCGATATGGGCATCGGCCGCGACGGGCTGCCCACGGACGGCCTGACCCGCGGGATGGAACTGCGCGGCAAGTACACGCTGTTTGCCGAAGGCGCGCGCGGGTCGCTGACCAAACAGCTGTTGGCCCGGTTCAAGCTCGACAAAGGCTGCGAGCCGCAAAAGTACGGCATTGGCCTCAAAGAACTGTGGCAGGTCGCGCCGGAAAACCACCGCCGGGGTCTGGTGCAGCACTCGTTTGGCTGGCCGCTTGGCAATGGCACGGGTGGTGGCTCATTCCTCTATCACTACGGCGAGAACCTCGTGGCGGTCGGGTTCGTCGTGCACCTCAACTATTCAAACCCCTATCTGTCGCCTTACGACGAATTTCAGCGTTTCAAAACGCATCCGGCGATCGCGCCCGTGTTCGCTGGCGGTAAACGCATCGGCTATGGCGCGCGGGCGATCACGGAGGGCGGCTGGCAGTCCTTGCCGAAGCTGGCGTTTCCAGGCGGCGCGCTGCTTGGCTGTGCGGCGGGGATGGTCAACGTGCCCCGCATTAAGGGGAGCCACAACGCCATTTTGTCGGGGATCGCTGCCGCCGAGGCTAGCTTTGCCGCGATCAGCACGGGCCGGGCCCACGATACGCTCGCCGGCTATGAGGCCGACGTCCGGACCGGCCCGATCGCCGCCGATCTCAAACCGGTCCGCAACGCAAAGCCGTTGTGGTCGCGGTTTGGCACCGTGCTCGGCGTGGCCCTCGGCGGGCTCGATATGTGGGCCAACACCATCATCAAAGGCGTTGGCTTCGGCATGACACTTGGCCACGGCAAGCCCGACCACGCTGGGCTGTCGCGCGCCTCGAGCGCAAAACCGATCGCCTACCCCAAGCCCGATGGCGTGTTGACGTTCGACAAGCTGACGAGCGTCTCATTCTCGGCGACGAACCACGAGGAAGACCAACCTAGCCACTTGCGCCTTGCCGACCCCGCGATACCCATTGCAGTCAACCTGCCCGAGTATGCCGAACCGGCGACGCGCTACTGCCCGGCTGGTGTTTACGAAATCGTGACTACGGCCGATGGCAAACACCGGTTCCAGATCAATGCCCAGAACTGCGTGCACTGCAAAACCTGCGATATCAAAGATCCGTCGCAGAACATTACCTGGGTTTGCCCCGAGGGTGGCGGCGGACCAAACTACGCCGGGATGTAGCGTAGCGGCCTCATGGTTATCCGAGGTTGCAGGGTGACTTTGAGAGACAACCGTTGCGCAAGCCTAGACGACGCTGGAAAACATATTAATCGCCCCGTTTTATCATCCGTCACAGACTCGCCAACTTGGGCCTGTGTGCTAGTGTCGTGGTCCGCCTCGACCGCGAAAAAGGACCTGTGATGCCGAAAACAGCTCTGCCGAAGGCTGGTCCGAGAGGCGCGACCCGCACGCGCGGGATCTGGATGGCGCCGGTGACGGTCCGGGGCGCCATGAGCAGCGCCGTCAAAGTTGCCACCTGCCTGGGCATCGCGTTGATCTGGGCCGCCGTTCCACAGACGCTGGCGGCCCGCACGGCGGCTGACGTCGATGTCGACACCGCCGGGCAGCCGTCGTTGATTGGCAACTATTTGTCGGGCCGGTTCGCGCGCGCTGAGAATGAGCCTGCCAAGGCCGCACAGTATTATCGCGCTGCGCTCGACTTCGCTCGTGACGACACAGTGCTGATCGAGCAGAGCTTTCAAATGGAAACAGCAAACGGCGACTGGGCCGCTGCAATTCCACTGGCCGAGCGTCTGGTCGCCATCAATCCGAAGAACCGCATGGCGCAGACGGTTCTTGGGCTCCAGGCCTTCAAGCGCGGCGACCTTTCAAATGCCGACCTCCACTTCAAAGCGAGTTCAGAGGGTCCGATCGGCGAAATCACGAGCTCCATTGCCAGGGCGTGGGTCCAGGCCGCGCGTGGCGACACCAAGGCTGCGCTCGACCTCATCAACGCACCGCGTCAGGCCGATTGGGCGCAGTTCTACCTACTCTACCATCGCGGTCTGATTACGGATATCAGCGGCGATTACATCGGCGCCCGGGCAGCTTTCGACAAGGTATTCCGGCAGGACAGCAAGACGCTTCGGACGGCATTGGCGTACGCTCATTCGTTGGCCAACGCCGGCGACACGACACTGGCTCGCAACGTCCTGAACGAGCATCTCGATCGCCAGTCGGGCGACGGCCATCCCCTGGCGCGTGACCTGCGCGACCGACTGGCTACGGGCGAGCGTGTTTCTTTGTTGGTCAAGACGACATCGCAAGGGCTGTCGGAGGTATTCTACGGTCTTGGCGAGGCGCTTGCTGGCGAAGGCGGCGTCAACCTCGGCATGGTCTATTTGCAGCTCGCGCTGTTCTTGTCGCCCGACCACCCGTTCGCGTTGGCGGCGCTCGCCAATGCTCAGGAAGGCCTGAAGAAGTTCGAGGCAGCCAACGCTACCTATGACCTCATTCCCGGCGGGACTGCGCTGCAGTCGAGCATCGAGATCCGCAAAGCCTTCAATCTCAATTCGCTCGATCGCGTCGACGAGGCCAAGGCCATTCTCGACCGCGTGTCGAAGTCTGATCCGGCCGACGTGCGTCCGCTCGAAGCGCTGGGCAACATCATGCGCGCGCGAAAACGCTATGATGAAGCTATCGTTTACTATTCGAAGGCGATCGACCTGGTGGCGAAGCCCGAGAAGCGCCACTGGGCTTACTGGTACTCGCGCGGAACTTGCTATGAGCGCGTGAAGAAATGGCCACTCGCCGAGGCCGATCTGCAGAAGGCGCTCGTGCTGTTTCCCGATCAACCACTGGTGCTGAACTACCTCGGTTATTCGTGGGTCGATCAGGCCATGAACTTGAAGCAGGGCTTGGCGCTGATCGAAAAGGCCGTGGCCTTGCGCCCTGACGATGGCTACATTGTCGACAGTCTGGGTTGGGCCTATTTCAAGCTCGGCGACTTCAAAGAAGCCGTGAAATATCTCGAGCGCGCCGTCGAGTTGCGCCCCGAAGATCCGACCTTGAACGACCATTTGGGTGATGCGTTGTGGCGGGTCGGCCGGACGCTCGAAGCCAACTTCCAATGGGAGCAGGCGCTGAGCCTCAATCCGGAACCCGAAGAAGCCGAAAAGATGCGCGAGAAGTTGGTCAATGGCCTGCCGGCGCTCAAAGCTGCACAACCGGTAAAACCGGTGGCCAAACCCAAGCAGACGGTGGAGACGCCGCGCCGAAGGGCCCAGATAACGCCGCGGCGCGAGCCCGTCGAGAGCGAGCCAGAACCGTCTGGCGACGCCGTGTTCCAGTAGCCAGGTTCCAGTAAATGACGGCGATGCGCGACGTGGAGCTTGCATTTGTCGAGCGGGCTCCGCCGAAGGTCAACCTCACGCTTACCGTTCTTGGCCGCCGACCGGCTGACGGCTACCATGAACTCGACAGCCTCGTTGCGTTTGCCCAGGATGTCGCCGACACGGTGACGCTTCACACCGTACGGCCGGATACCGCGTCGTCTCGGGCGACAGGGTCGGTTGATCCTGCACTGCCGCAGGTGACCGCGAGCGGTCCGTTCGCAGGCTCGATCGTCGGGGAAAACCTGCTCGACATCGCGCTGCGCATTATAGCAACCGCCGCACCAAGCTTGGTGCTCGGCCCTGTCACACTCGAGAAACGATTGCCGATTGCGGCTGGCATTGGCGGCGGTTCGGCCGACGCGGCGGCGCTTATCCGGGCCGCGATACGCGCTAATCCCGGCGTTGCGGCCAGCATCGACTGGCATGCGCTGGCGGCTCGGCTCGGCGCCGACGTGCCAGTGTGCCTTGATCTGCGGGCGCAACGCATGCAGGGCATCGGCGACCAGCTTACCCCGCTGCCGCACTTGCCGCCACTTCACGCAGTGTTGGTCAACCCACTTGCGCCGGTTCCGCCCGATAAGACAGCGCGGGTATTCCGCATGTTGGCCGCACCCACACTGAGCCTCGAAGACGGCCGTCGATGTTCGTCCGTTCCAGATGTCACAACCCGTGATGACCTCCTCGAACACATGCGGCGGACCGGGAACGACCTGACCCGACCGGCCATGCTGGTCGTGCCGGACATTGCGGCCGTTCTTGCGGCCTTGGGCGCTGCTCCCGGCTGCGAACTGGCGCAGCTGTCGGGCGGCGGACCGACCTGCTTTGGCATTTTCGCCGGCGCTGCCGAGGCCGAAGCTGCCGCCGTGAGCTTGCGAGAAGCCAAGCCGGGCTGGTGGATTTCGGCCTCTCGCCTATCGTGAGCGAGCGCGTTCGCATTTGGCGCTACGTCAGCTGGCCAGCATGGCTCGCGCGCGGTCGAGATCGGCCGGTGTGTCGACGCCCAACGGCACCGTTGCGACGACCGCGACGTCGATGCGCAATCCGGCCTCCAGGGCCCGCAATTGCTCGAGCTTTTCGCGCATTTCGAGCGGGGAGGGCGGCAAACCAACGAACCGCGTCAGTGCCGCGCGGCGGTAGCCGTAAATCCCGATGTGGTGGTACAGCGGCCCTGGGCCGTGTGGTGCCGTCGCTCGGGTAAAGTACAGCGCCCGCAGCCGGGTTGAGGCACCCATAACGGGCCTGCCGTCTGACCCAATTGATCCAACTGGCGTCCCGACAACCTTGACCACATTTGGATCGGTGCGCTCGTGCTCGGCCGTGATGATGGCCGCGAGCGTCGCGATATCGACGACGGGATCGGCCAGCAAAGCAGCTGCTGCCTTAACCAGCGCTGGATCGAGGGTCGGCAGATCACCCTGTAGGTTGACGACGACGTCGTGTGCTCCGTCGGGATCGAGCACTGTAACGGCCTCGAAAATCCGGTCTGACCCTGAAGGATGGTCTGTCCGCGTCATCACGGCCTGACCACCCGCTGCCGTGATGGCCGCCGCGATCGTGCCATCATCAGTGGCAACTGCCACCCGCCCGACGCCGCTTTCGACCGCCCGGCGCCAGACGTGGACGATCATCGGGATCCCGCCAATATCGGCAAGCGGCTTTCCGGGAAGTCGCGTGGCCTGCATGCGGGCGGGGATCAGAATAAGCGGGTTCACGGGGCGGGCTCCAGTCGGCAGGCATCAAGTCGAGATACATCGGTGACAATTGGTCTCGCCATGATGGCGTCTGGCCTGCGGGAATCGGGTGCGAGGCGGCTTGCAGACATCGCCGCGTTGCACCACATCCGGTAAACTGTCTACGATGTCATATAGTTAGGGCAGGAGTTTCGGTCCAACTGGAGGTGATCGGCATTGCCGATCGTTTTCATTTTATCCGACCCTGCTCTAATGCGGCGCGGCGGCCACTTGCAAGCGTGCCCTGCTGCAAGTTACGTGCGCCAGAACACAATCCGTCTGCAACGTGCGCTGGCAGCTGCCGCGATAAGTCGAGGAACTTTCATGGACTCGTGGGAATTCAACAAGTTGGCCGGTGCCGTTTTGCTCGCGGCTTTGGCGATCGTTTTGCCGCCGACATTGGTCGAATTATACGGAGGTTTAGGCAAAAGCCAAGGCGACAGCGGCGGTTACACGCTGCCGATGCCCGAAGGTGCCAAGACTGCGGGCGGCACAGCCAAACCGGCGGATACGAAACTGGCAGCGATCGGTGGCGGCGTTCCGGCCGCTCCTTCTGGGCAAGCAGCGGCTCCTGGCGGCGCTGCGACAGCTACAGCTGTCAATATCTTTGATGCCGTCAAGCCACTGTTGGTTTCTGCCAAGGCAGAAAATGGCGCGGCAACGTTCAAGGCATGTGCGGCCTGCCACTCGGTCGAAAAGGGCGGCGCGAATAAAGTCGGTCCGGCGATGTGGGGTGTTGTCGGGCGCGACAAGGCCGCTGTCGACGGCTTTGCCTACTCGACAGCCCTGAAGGGCATGGGCGGCAAGTGGACGCCGGAGAACATCGTGGCTTTCATCCACAATCCGAAGGGTTATGTCGCTGGCACTAAGATGGTCTACGGCGGCCTCAAGGATCCTGAAAAGCTGGCCGAGCTCGTCGCCTATCTCGCAACGCTGTCGGATAGCCCGACGAAGCTGAACTGAGTTTGCGATCTTCGCATTCGGCGATAAGCTCGTTGCCTGAATGACGGCAATGTAACTCGCAAGACAACGTGAGATTTGCGACCCTGCCGAGGGATTGGCAGGGTCGTTGCATGTCCAACGACCTCGTGCCTGCCCTGATGCCTACCCGTCCTGGGTCGAGTTCGGCCAGCGCCATGGAGACGAGAGTGAAGAGAGCCACGACGCTGTTCCGTCAGTCCGCAAACTTGGCCGTCTTCGCCGTGTCATTGGCTATGGGGGCCGTGTCTGCGATCTCCAGTACAGTTGCTGCCGAGGTCCGGGATGCGCACGCTGCGTCGCTGATGGGTGCCGTCAAGCATGGCCCGGACTTCAAGCATTTCGATTGGGTCAATCCCGATGCGCCCAAGGGTGGCACATTGCGGCAGTTCGCGATCGGCACGTTCGATAGCCTCAATGCGTTTTCCTACAAGGGGCAACCGGCTACGGGGCTGAACGGTTTGGTCTACGACGAACTGTTCACCTCAAGCCCCGACGAGCCCACGGCTCAGTATGGCTTGATCGCGGCCAGCATGTCTCATCCGGCCGACTTCTCGTCCGTTACGTTCAAGTTGCGCCCCGCCGCCCGTTGGCACGATGGCGCGCCCATTACGGCTGATGACGTCGTGTTCTCGCTCGACGCGCTCAAATCTGCTCATCCGCAGTACGCCACATATTGGAAAAACGTCGTCAAAGCCGAGGCGCTTGGCACACATGAGGTCAAATTCACGTTCGATGCAATTGGCAATAAGGAATTGCCTCACATTGTCGGTGAGTTGACGATCCTGCCGAAGCATTGGTGGACGGCAAAAGGGCCCGATGGCGAGACGCGGGACATTACCAAGACGACGAGTGAGATCCCGCTTGGTTCCGGCCCGTATCGGATCAAGTCGGTCGATCTTACGCGCGACATCGTCTTCGAGCGCGTGAAGGATTATTGGGCGAAGGATCTGCCGGCCATGATCGGCCAATGGAATTTCGACGAAATCCGGTTCACGTATTTCCGCGATCGAACACCTGCGTTCGAAGAGTTCAAGGCCGGAAAAATCGACAGCTGGCCTGAAAACCGGGCGTTGGCATGGGCCACTCAGTATGAATTCGACGCCGTTAAAAATGGCCACGTCAACAAAGAACAGCTGCCCCAGGACCGCCTGTCCGGGATGCAGGCATTTGTTTTCAATTTGCGCCGCGAGAAGTTTCAAGATGCCCGCGTCCGCCGAGCCTTGAACCTGATCTTCAACTTCGAAGAACTCAACAAATCTCGTTTTTACGGCCAGTACGTCCGGACATCGAGCTTCTTTGAAGGTTCATCCATGGCCGCCCGCGGCCTGCCTTCTGGCCTCGAACTCGACATCTTAAATACCGTCAAGGACAAAATTCCAGCCGAAGTCTTCAGCGCTGAATGGAAGAATCCGGTCAATTCGCCGGAGACCCGCCGCGCAAATATGGCCGAGGCGGTGAAGCTGTTCAACGCCGCCGGCTGGACCGCCCAAGGCAGCGTTCTCAAAAATGCCAAGGGCGAAGATTTCTCCATTGAATTTTTGACCCCCGACGATAGCTTCCAGCCGGTTTTCCTCGTCTATGCCAAGGACCTCGAACTCGTCGGCATCAAGGCGACGGTCCGGCGGGTCGATCCGCCGCAATACAAGGCGCGCGAGGATGCCTTTGATTACGATGCCATTGTCGAAACGTTTGGACAGTCGCATTCACCCGGCAATGAACAGCGCGATTTTTGGGGGTCGGCCGCCGCCGATCGTCAAGGGAGCCGCAACACAGCCGGTATCAAAGACCCAGCGGTGGATGCCCTGGTCGAGCGGGTGATCTTCGCTAAAGATCGCAGCGAACTTGTTGCTGCCGCACGTGCGCTCGATCGTGTTCTACTGTGGAACCACTATGTCGTGCCGCAGTGGGGTTACCCCTACGAACGCTTGGCGACATGGGATATCTTCGGTCGGCCGACCCGGTTGCCGTCGCAGAACTCTTCGCTCGTGCGCGCGTGGTGGGTCGATCCGGCGAAAAAGGCTGCCATCGACGCCCTACGCGGCCGTTGAGAATGGGAACTTAACCATGTATACGCCAGCAAACTCGGCTTGCAGGATTTCCGTCTTCGCGCGTGTTGCCACGCTGGCATCATTACTCGTTTTTGCCGGGTCGCCTGCCGTTGCAACATCTGCAGCTCCCGGACCGCGCCATGGCATCTCCGTGTTCGGCGATCTGAAGTACCCGCCGGACTTCAAGCACTTCGACTACGTCAATCCTGAGGCCCCCAAGGGCGGTCGCATCAGCCTGATCGGTGGCACCTCGATCACGACGTTCGACAGTTTCAACGGTTTCATTCTGAAGGGCGATCCGGCGAACGGCCTCGAACTTTTGTTCGATAGCTTGATGGTGCGCGCTGTCGACGAGCCAGATGCCGTCTACGGCCTTGTCGCGGAAAGCGCAGAGGTTGCCAGCGATCGAAGGTCGGTGACATTCAAATTGCGCGAGGCTGCCAAATTTTCCGATGGCTCGCCCGTCACGGCCGAAGATGTTGCTTTCACGCTGACGACGCTGAAGGAGAAAGGCCACCCGCGCTTTACCCTGGTGCTGCGTGACGTAAAATCTGCCGAGGTCATCGACCCCCGAACCGTCCGCTATGTGTTCGAGGGCGACAACGTCCGCGACCTCCCGGTTGAAGTTGCAGCGCTGCCGATCCTGTCAAAGGCCTATTATTCAGCCAAGCCGTTCGAGATGTCGCTCGACGCGCCGCTTGGCTCAGGTCCCTATAAGATCGGTGACTTCAAGCCTGGATCGTTCGTCGCCTATCAACGCCGCCCGGACTATTGGGCCAGGGATCTTCCCGTCACGCGCGGCCGATTTAATTTTGATATGGTACGCTATGAATATTTCCGGGACCGCACGATCGAACTCGAGAACCTGCTGAACGGCACCTACGATTTCCGCGAGGAATTTACTTCGAAGGACTGGGCGCTGGGCTACGATAAGCCGCCGGTCAAAGACGGGCGGATTATACGCGCCACGTTGCCGGATGCCCGGCCGTCCGGGACTCAGGGTTTCTTTATCAATAGCCGCCGCGAGAAGTTTTCGGACATTCGCGTTCGCAAAGCGCTCGACATCGCCTATGATTTCGAATGGGCGAATAAAAACCTGTTCTACGGTCTTTATCAACGCACCAACAGCTACTTTGAAAACTCCGAAATGAAAGCCGCCGGCCCGCCCAGTACCGATGAAATCGCGTTGCTGGAGCCGTTCCGTGGGAAGCTGCCAGCCGAGGTATTCGGGGAGCCCTACCGGCCGCCGATGACCGAAGGTACGGGCAGCGACGAGCGTAAATTCCTGCGCGAGGCGTCTGGCCTGCTCGACGCTGCTGGTTTCACCGTTAAGAACGGGCGCCGCTACACGCCCAAAGGTGAGCTGTTCGACATCGAATTCCTGACGTTCGAGCAGGGGTTCGATCGCGTCATCCAGCCCTATATTGGCCGACTTGAAAAGCTTGGCGTCACGGCGACTATTCGGCGCGTCGATCCAGCGCAATATCAGAATCGGACAAAGACGTTCGACTTCGATCTTACAATCCAGCGCTACGCGATGCGGTTGACGCCGGGGATCGAGCTCAAGAACTTTTTCTCGAGCGCGGCTGCCGGCATCAACGGGAGCTTCAACCTGTCGGGTGTGGCCGACCCCGTGGTTGACGCCTTGGTTGATAAGGCGATGGCGGCAAAGACCCGCGCCGAACTGATTGCTGCATGCCGGGCTCTCGACCGCGTGCTCAGGTCTGGGCACTATTGGGTGCCGCACTGGTATAAGGCTTCGCATACGCTCGCTCACTGGAACCGGTTCTCCTGGCCGGCGACCAAGCCGAAATACGATCGCGGCGCACCCGACACTTGGTGGTATGATACCGCCAAGGCTCAGGCCATCAGAACGCAATAGGCTGGGCGGGCTTGGAATTGGCCCGCCACGACACACAGGATATAACGACATGGCCGCCTATCTCCTGAAACGTGTCCTTCTCATCATCCCGACGCTGTTCGGGATCATGTTGCTATCTTTTTGTATTATCCAGTTCGCGCCCGGCGGACCAGTTGAACAGATGGTGGCGCAGCTGACAGGCCATGCGGGCGG
>JAWXCP010000074.1:0-3695 GCA_034408685.1 Hyphomicrobium aestuarii
GCTCGCAATGCTGACGCTCAACATCATGCTGGAGCGGCGCTCCAAGCTGTTTGCCGTCGCGTTTGCTGCAACGGCAGCCTCGGTCGTCCTGGGTCGAAATCAAGTCGCGCTGATGCTGTGCTTCGTCCTTGTTGCGCTGACGTTCGGCCATATCGCAAACGCCAACCAGCCATTGCGCTATCTGCGCGAGCGCGCGGCTTGCCTCGGACTCGCCACCAGCGCGGCCACGGGTCTGATCGCCGTCCCTCTGCTGCTGACGGCGCAATTCGCCGAGCTGTCAAACCGGCCGTCGCTCGATCTTAGCACCGCGCTCTACGCGTCGCTGCATCCCACAAGCCTGCTATCGATGGCCGTGCCGAACGTTTTTGGTTCGCTCAATATGATGGACCTCGGCTATTGGGGACCCCAGGCGGCGATCACGCCCGATGTCTCTGCGACCGACGATTCGTTCAACTACGTCTTTGTCGGCGTCGTCCCCATCGCCGTGCTGTTACTCCTTGGCGTGTGCCGTGGCGGCCTGCTGCGTCAGGGCGCGCGAACATGGACGGCCATCCTCGTCGTCGCGCTGCTGTTCTCGCTCGGCCGCTATTCGCCGTTGTTCCCCTTCGTGTTCGAACACGTTCCAGGCTTCAGTTATTTTCGGCGTCCCGTCGACGGGCTCTTCATCGTGGGGCTGGCGATTGCAGTCCTCGCCGGACACCTGACCAACGCCTATGTGCGGCATGAGTCTGCAAATCTGCATCGCGGGGCGGTCGCTGCGGTTACACTCGCTGGCATCGGATTGATCGTTGGCGGCATCGGACTGGCGCAGCTGACCGGACATGCGATCGCGACCATGGTCGAGATTGCCGCCGCTCTGCCGGTGGTGGTTGCAGCGAGTGTGCTGCTGTTGCGTCCAGACACGACCGTCCGGCGCGGTATGGCGGCCGTTGCGCTTGCCGTGCTCGCCACAGCCCAGCTGCTCTTCTACAACGCCGCGAGCCGCCTCAACGGCGAGCCAGCCGCGATCTATCGCGCACTCGAAGCAGCCTCTGGCCAAGAGCAGGCCGCGCTCGAGCTACTGCTGGCCGAACTGACGCGCAGGCACCGGGAGGGGACACGGCCCCGCGTCGAGATCCTCGGCATGGGCGGCGCGTGGCAGAACCTCGCGATGGTCAAATCGATCGAGGCAACCAACGGTTACAACCCGTTGCGCATCGGGCTTTTTGATCGCTTGATCATTCCCGGCGACACCCCCTCTTTCGTCGAGGATCGAAAATTCGACAGCACCTTCAGCAGTTACGACTGCCCGCTCGCTCGCGCGATCGGCCTCGAGTATCTCGTCGCCGGGCACGCGATCGCCGAGATCGAGCAACAAGTCCGGCACGGCCGCGTCGACGTTTTGATGGCCGGCCCCACGGTGTGGATTTATCGGTTTGGTAAAGCGCTGCCCCGCGTCAAATTCCATACCCGGGTCGAGGTCGCCGATGCCGACGCGCTGACTCAAAGCGGCCAACTGCTCCACCCGCCGGTCAGCGATCGTGCGATCCTCGATGACGAGACGCCACCGACACGGCAAATTTGGCGAACGGCAGCGGGCGAGCATGACGGGCATGCCCGGCTGCTGGGCTGGCGTCCCGACCGCATCGAGATCGACGTCGATGCGCCGACCGCTGGCGTGCTGGTCGTCCGCGATACGTTCTATCCAGGTTGGACCGCCTATGTCGACGGGCGGCCGACACCCATTCTGCGCGCCGACACGCTGTTTCGCGGCGTCGAGGTACCGGCGGGCCGACACAGCGTCGTCATGGCGTTCGAGCCGCTCAGCCCGGCAAACCTGCAGCTAGCGGTTAGCCGAGTTTTCGGCAGCGGCAGAAAAGTTGCGGCCAGACTGTACCCGAACAGCCAGGCGCATCGATAACTCGGGACGGTGATACTCGCCGGTGAACCGCGCACGCCACCAGCGTCCGGTCAGCGTTATGTCCCGTTATGTGCCCGGCGGCATTGACAGTGTGCAGGATGATCGCCTACGCAGGTTATGTGGAGCACATAGGCTGCGTGGATCTTGCCCAAGAACATCACACTCGCGATCGACGAAGACCTGCTCGACAAAGTCCGGGTTCTGGCCGCGATCAGGCGGACCAGCGTTAACGAGATGGTGCGGCAATTTCTAGAGCGCGAGGTCAAGCGGGAAACCGCCCAGGCAAGCCGCGCGGAAGTCTGGGCACGGGTCTTTGAAGCCGTCGATAATGCCACGCCGGACACAGCGTTGCGCAACCCGGGCGAGACGATTTTCAACCGCGAAGCCTTCTACGAGGAGATGATGCGTGAGCGCCGCCTTCTTTGACACCACCATCATCGCCCACGCCGCTGATAGCGCTGCTGTCGATGCAGCCAAGCGCAACGCGGCACGCGCATTGATGCTGACGCGCAGCATCACGACGTCCACGCAAGTGGTGTTGGAACTCTACAGCCTTCTGCATGACACGCTCGCCTACAGCGCCGAAGCCGCCAGCGACTGGGTGCGTGCACTGCAAGACGATACGGTGGTTGCGCTGTCGCCCGCAGACTGTATCGCAGCGATCGGGCTCGCCCGGCAGCACGACATCTCACATTGGCAGGCCCTAACCCTCGTCGCCGCCGACAAGGCCGGCCTCGACCTCGTCTATAGCGAACACCTGTCCCACGGGCAGACCTACGGCAACGTCCGGGTCTGCAACCCCTTCATCGAAGATTTTCTGGCTCGCAAATAAGGACCCGCATCCCATGGCCATTCTCGTCGACGCGAATACCAAAGTCATCTGCCAGGGCCTGACCGGCGCCCAGGGCACGTTCCATACCAAGTCGGCGAAAGCCTACGGAACCAAGTGCGTTGGCGGCGTCACGCCAGGCAAAGGCGGCTCGAAGCACCCCGATCCGGAACTGGCCGACGTGCCGCTGTTCAACACGGTCGCGCAAGCCCGAGCCGCAACGGGCGCCGATGCCAGCGCGATCTATGTGCCGCCGCCATTTGCAGCCGACGCCATCATGGAAGCGATCGACGCCGAAGTGCCGCTGATCATCTGCATCACCGAGGGCATTCCGGTGATCGACATGATCCGCGTCAAGCGTGCGCTGCAGGGCTCGAAATCGCGGCTTATCGGACCGAACTGCCCGGGCGTGCTGACGCCGGGCCAGTGCAAAATCGGGATCATGCCCGGCAACATTTTCATGAAGGGCAATGTCGGCATCGTCTCGCGTTCGGGCACGCTGACCTATGAAGCGGTCAAGCAAACGACCGACGCCGGGCTTGGCCAGACGACGGCCGTCGGCATTGGCGGCGATCCCGTCAAGGGCACCGAGTTCATCGACATGCTCGACCTGTTCCTTTCCGACGACGAGACCAAGGCGATCATCATGATCGGCGAAATTGGCGGCTCGGCCGAAGAAGATGCCTGCGACTGGCTGATTGGCGAAGCCGCCAAGGGCCGCAAGAAGCCGATGGCTGGCTTCATTGCTGGTTCCACGGCGCCTCCAGGCCGCCGCATGGGACACGCGGGTGCAATCATCTCGGGCGGTAAGGGAGCTGCGGCCGACAAGTTCGAGGCCATGCGTAAAGCCGGTATTGCCATTGCGGACAGCCCGGCCAGCCTCGGCACAACGCTCGCTAAGGCGATGGCATAACGACGGCGGGGGTGCATCACGCATCTTGCACCCCACACCCCACACCCCACACC
>JAWXCP010000075.1:0-5270 GCA_034408685.1 Hyphomicrobium aestuarii
ATGCGGGATGTCGCTGCCGAGCATGTCGTCGATCGGCGGCAGCGTTTTCGGAACGAGCTCCACCGGCAAGACGGATGTGCAGAATGTCAACCAGGACCAACTGCTGACGGCGGCCAAAACTGGCGATGGTTCGGCGCCGCCGAACATTGCAGCAGAAGCCGGTGGTTGCCCACGTTTCGTTGTTGGACAGCGGGATTCGACACTCACGATCTACGAGCAGGGCCGCGTCGGCGACGGCCTCGCGATTATTCATCGCGGCGAAATTACAAAAACGGCGCGGGAGTGCCAGATCGAAGGTGGTCGCGTTACGATCAAGTATGGGTTTGCCGGACGCGTGCTGCTGGGTCCAAAGGGCAAACCTGCCAGCCTGCTGTTGCCGGTCAACGTCGCCGTCGTCGACGCCAAGCGCGAAAAAGTCGCGAGCGATGCGGTCAAGGTCCCTGTCGACGTCGCGCTGGAAAAGCCGATCGGCTATTTCTCGACCGTTCGCACCGTGACATTCCAACTCCCCGAGGGATCGCGCCCCGGCGAATTCGAGATCCAGATCGGCTTCGACCGGAACGTGCCCGGAGCGGGTTGAATTAGGCGGACCGTTTGCGCATCACCACCGATAATCAACGCGGCGGCCCGCAACATATCATGTGCAGTCAATACGGCTTGCGGTGCAGCGCTTGATCATTGGCACGCTGCAGGTGTTGCGCGCGCTCGCCGCCGTAAGTGTGGTCTATTATCACGGCGGGTATGCAGCCACGGGCACGCATACTGATCTTGGCGGCGTGACGATGTTTTTCGTCATAAGCGGATTTATCAGTTGCCATATTGCAGCGAACGACCCTGGCGGCGGCGGCGGCAAGTTCCTAGTGCGGCGTATCAAACGGATCGCGCCACTTTACTGGCTCTCGACGTTTGCACTGCTTCTATTGGTTGGTCGCCTTTGGGACGTGCCGGTTGACCACATCGTCCTCAGCCTGTTGTTTGTCCCCCACGACGGCGCTTTTGGTGCGTTTCCGGTGCTCGGTGTCGGCTGGACACTGAACATTGAAATGGCCTGCTATGCCTTGTTCGCGCTCGCCCTTCGGCTTGCACCGTCACAGGCCCCACTTCTTGCAGCGGGGCTCATCCTTGCCGCCCGCGCCGGCGTGACACAGTTTGCACCGACGGGTTCATCTGCCGCGATCCATGCTGGCGCGCTATATGCCGAGGCGTTCGTGGCCGGTATTTTTGTTTGGCTGATTTGGAACGCCAACCGGGCGCGTTTGGAGGTTTGGGCGGCGCCGAGATGGCTGTTTCCAGCGGCCGTGTTCATCTATGTGGTCACCATGTTGACGTGGGCATTCGTGGCGCATGACTGGCCGGATCTTCAATTCCGCGCGAGCGTCCTGGTGCTGGCAACGGCACTGACTGCGATCGCCGTCGTGGCGGCCAGGTGCGGAGCCGACGTCCAGGCGCCCTGGTTGATGACGCTCGGCGGGGCGAGTTACGCGCTCTATCTCACTCACACTATTGTTCAATCACTGGGCGCTCGCCATGGTTTCGTCGTCGCTGGCCCAGTGTCGGCTGCGATTTACATCGCGATCTGCATTGCGATCGCGCTCGCCATCCACCGCTGGGTCGAACCGCCAATCGCTCGGATGCTGGCGCCCGGATGATGGCCGTCGTGGGACGACCGGTCAAAGCGCATTGATACAGCCGGTGATGATTAAAGCCTCTCGACTGAGGCTGCGCTAGCTGAACTCGCCTGCCTGCGGTTGGCTTTAAGTCCGTATGGCCCGTCGCCGAATTCATCGTCGTATTTGACAGCCTCGCAAGGTTTGCCGACAACGGTTGAAACGCCAGGGCGTATGGACCGAGGTTCGCTCGCCAACATCATCGCGCCCAGCCGCCGAGGTCAGACTATCAATGAACGTCATGTCCAAATCGCAGCCCAACGCTGCGCAGCCCCTCGCCTTTGCTGAGGCGAACGCAAGCAACGCTGCGCCAGAACCGCGCTATGCGCGGCGTGCCGAGGGCATGAAGGCGTCCGAAATCCGCGAACTGCTGAAGGTGCTTGGGCGGCCTGGCATCATCTCGTTCGGCGGCGGCATCCCCGATCCCGCGCTGTTCCCGGTTGAAGCCGTCAAGGCCGCGTACGACGCGGTTCTGTCCGATCCCGCCAAAGCGGCCGCTGGCCTTCAATACTCGGTCAGCGAGGGCTATGAGCCGTTGCGCGAATGGATCGCAGCACACATGGCCTCCCTTGGCGTGCCGTGCAGGACCGACAACATCGTCGTCACGTCGGGCTCCCAGCAGGCGCTCGAATTCCTCGGCAAATTGTTCCTGACCGAAGGCGATACCGCATTGGTCGAGGCGCCGACCTACCTTGGCGCAATCCAGGCGTTTTGCGCCTACGAGCCGCGTTACGATGTGATCACGCCCGAACATGGCAACCGGACACCGGCCAGCTACCGCGAGGCCGCAGCGATGCCGATCGCCGGATCGCCGTCGGGTGGCGAGGTCAAATTCATCTACACCGTGCCTGATTTTGCAAACCCGACGGGCGCGACGTTATCTGTTCAGGCCAGAGACGGCCTCCTCGATCTGGCGCGCGATCTCGACGTTCCCGTGTTGGAAGACACGGCCTATTCGGCACTGCGCTTCGAGGGCGAACCCGTGCCCTGCCTGCAAGCGATCGACGTCGCACGGAATGGCGGCGATATCGACCGGTCGCGCGTGATCTACTGCGGCACGTTTTCCAAGACGCTGACGCCGGGCTTGCGCATTGGCTGGGTGTGCGCGGCCGAGCCGATCGTGAAGCGCCTCGTGCTGATCAAGCAGGCGAGCGACCTCAACGTGTCATCCATCAACCAGATGGTGATGACCGAAATTGCGCAGCGGTCCTATGAGGCTCAGGTCGCTCGCGCGCGAACGTTTTATCGGTCACGCCGGGACGCCATGCTTGCAGCGCTCGAGGAACACATGCCCGAGGGCGTGACATGGGTGCGGCCCGAGGGGGGCCTGTTCGTGTGGATGACGCTACCGGACCGGTTCGACGGCCGGACACTGCTCGCCCGCGCGGTCGAGGAGCACAACGTGGCGTTCGTGCCGGGCTCGGCGTTCTTCGTCGGTGATCAGGGCCGCAACACGATCCGGCTCAGTTATTCGCTACCGCCGGAGGATCGCATCGCCGAGGGCATCGCGCGTCTGGGCCGGTTGTTGAAAAGCTGACGTTTTCGGTCGGCCCGGCGCTGGCAGTTCCAAATAGCGAAACCGTTTCATCTCGCGGCGCGTCTCGGCGATGGCCTGGATGATCACCCCGCAGATCAGCATGAGCACCGAGACCTGGGCGATCGCTGCTGCGAGGATCGCGGTCGGGAAGCGCGGCACGAGGCCGGTGTTGAACCACGTCACAACGACGGGGATGCCAAGCAACAGGGCGACGACTGCCAAGCTGGCAGCGATGGTGCCGAAGAAGCGGAATGGCGACACCATCCGGAACATGTTGAGCAGCATCACGAGGATGCGAAAGCCATCGCGGTACGTTTTTAGCTTCGAGAACGAGTTTTCGGGCCGGACGCCATAGGGCACCCCGACCTCGACGCAGCGGAGCTTCAGGTCGAGCGCGTGAACGGTCAGCTCGCTCTCGATTTCAAAGCCCCTCGACGAAGCTGGAAACGATTTGACGAACCGGCGTGAGAACACGCGATAGCCCGAAAAGATGTCTTTGAACGGGCTGTTGAATAAAAAGCCCGTCAGACCATTGAACAACCGATTTCCGAAGCGGTGGCCAGCGCGATAGTTCTGCGCGGCCGTCTCGACGCGAGCGGCAATCACCATGTCCAGTTGCTCGCCGGTCAGCCGTTCTATCAGCGCGGGAGCGGCTGTCGGATCGTAGGTCATATCGCCGTCAGCCAGGACATAAACGTCGGCATCGACGTCGGCAAACATGCGGCGGACGACGTTGCCTTTGCCCTGGAACGTCTCGTGGCGCACGATTGCACCCGCAGCGCGCGCGACCTCGGCCGTGCCATCGGACGAATTGTTGTCGTAGACATAGATCGTTGCGGACGGCAGCGACTTGCGGAAGGCGCTGACCGTCTGCCCGATCGCGGCTTCCTCGTTGTAGCAGGGCAGCAGTACTGCGATCCGCAGCTCGAGTTCCGACGCGAGGCGGTTGTGCAAGTCTTCGAGCACTGCCAGCGCTGGACTGCGTCCCGCCGCCCGACCGGTGGCGCTGTTGACCGGCGATTTGAGATTATCCACGGGCAACTCTCCAGTGATCGAGAATGCTTCCGCTCGGTGCTTCGGCGAACGCGCGATGGACGATGGAGCCGAAGAAGATCGCCATCACCACAACCCCGATCGGAATGCCCGTCACGGCCATGCCGGAGCGCGCGATGAGGGGGACCGCCCAAACAGCGACCAATAGGGTTGCCTGGTAGGGGGCAAAGCCGCGATCCAGGGCGTGCGCGACCGAGAACGCGATGGCGACCCCGAGGATCGTCATGTCGTAGTCGAGGCAATAGGGTGTAGCGAGCAAGGCTCCACCGGCCGTTGCGGCTGCGATCAATCGGAAATCGCACCGCGCGATGCACATCGCAGATAGAGCGCCAAGCACGAACAGCGTCGATACGGCCTGGGCCATATACGCGACGGATACCGGCAGGCCGAAGGAACGGGCAGCAGAGAAGACACTCTGGATCTTCGACCAGCCGGTCGCGCCCAATTCGAGGACGGCGGTCCGAGTGAACTCGGTGCCAGCCAGGAATGCTGGCCAGATGTCGAAACTGTAGGCGAGCGTTACACCGACGGCCATGACGATAACCGTCACGCTGGCGCTCGCGATGGCCTTCCATTGCCCAAGAAGGACAAGCACCAGCGGGAGCAGAATACCGAACTGCGGCTTGTAGGCGAGGAGACCAAAAAGGACGCCAGCGATCACGGGTCGGCGGTCGAGAAGCAGCAGCCCGCTACCAAGCAAAGCGGCGGTCAGGAACGCGTTGTGACCGTGACCGAGGGTCGAGAACGTGGCCGGGAAGCCGATCGCGGCAATCGTCACCAGCGTGGCCCGTCCAGGCAATACAGACCGCACCATCGCGACGAACATCGCCAGCGTCGAGAGCTGCCAGACGATAAATCCGACGACGTAGGGTAGCGACGCCACCGCTGCGGCAACCGGCATCAAAAACGGCGGATCAGGGGAATCGCATGAACGAATTTAAGCGGTGCCGGTGATGAGGCTGGCAAGGTAGGCGTCGTCCCAGGCGGCGAGGCGGCGCTTGGCGCGCATCGAG
>JAWXCP010000076.1:0-5814 GCA_034408685.1 Hyphomicrobium aestuarii
GTCTGATAGGAGTGAGCCATGACAGACGTCCAAGCTGGCGGCCCAGCCCGTCGCCCTTTCCAGCGCCGCCGTAAATCGTGCCCGTTCACGGGTGCCAACGCACCCAAGATCGACCACAAGGACGTGCGCCTGCTCGGCCGTTACATTTCCGAGCGCGGCAAGATCGTGCCGTCCCGCATCACGGCGGTTTCGGCCAAGAAACAGCGCGAGCTGGCCCGAGCCATCAAGCGGTCGCGCTTTCTCGGCCTCTTGCCCTACGTGATCTCGTAACGGCTTCAATACGGGCGTGCGGGCTGAGCCCCGCACCTCATTCATCCCAGTGCACCCAGGTTGGGTTGGACGCGTTCCAGCCCTAACCGCGACCCCCGCGGGACAGCTATGAAAGCAAATATTGCCATCGCCGTTCTGGCGGGCATCGCTGCGGCGGTGCTGTTCGTGTTTGCCATGACCGGCGCACTGGCAGCCCGTATTTTGCTGCTCATCCTCGTGACCGTTCCGATCGCGCTGACGGGATTTTCCTATAACGCCGCGACCGCCTTCGCTGCGGTCGTTATCGGTCTCGTTGGCGTCTTTGGACTGTTCAAGCTGCCAGCCGTCCTGCTTTACGCGATGACCGCGGTCCCGGTCGCCGGCCTCGTCTATCTTGCCCTGTTGAAGCGCGAGGATGACGACAACGTCGAATGGTATCCGGTCGGACGGGTCATCTTTGCCGCCGCGATCATCTCGGGCGCATTGTTCGCCCTGACCGTACTACCCTTGGCGTCCGACGCCGATGCCTTCCGCACCTCGATCCGCAGCGCCATGGAGCTTGCCGTCAAGCAGGGCATGGCCGGTCTGCCGCCCGAGACCGCGTTGACACCCGATCAGCTGAACCAGCTGACGGATATCCTGATCGTCGTGCTTCCAGCGGCTGGCGGTGCGATGGTGCTGTTCAGCCTGCTCGGCTCGCTCTGGCTTGGCGCCCAAGTCGCCCGAGCGGCGGGCACTCTGGTTCGTCCGTGGCCCGACATCGCCGCGTTTCGCTTCCCTCCCGGCGCGCCGATCCTGTTGGCGGTGTCGCTGCTCGGTGCGGCGTGGCTCGAAGGTCCAGCGCAGTCGCTTGCTCTGAGCTTCGCGGGCGCGTTCTTCGGCGCCTATATGCTGCTTGGTCTCGCCGTCGCCCACTTCACGACGCGCGGCAAGTTCTGGCGCACGCCAGCTCTCGTCGCGCTCTACGTGACCCTCATCGCCAATCCCGCTGTGGCCCTGCTGGTCGCCATGGTTGGCGTTGCCGATAGCGTGTTCCCGCTTCGCCGCGGTGCCGACGAGGCCTCACCGCCGGAAACCCGCGATGGCCCCCGCCCCGGCGCTGGACCTGGACAAATTTGAACGCACCACACGAGATCGCCTTTCCACTTAACGTCAAACTCGACTACGATAGGAACCAATCCATGCAAGTCATCCTCCTTCAACGCATCGGCCGCCTCGGCCAGATGGGCGATGTCGTCACCGTCAAAGACGGCTACGCCCGCAACTTCTTGCTTCCGCAAAAGAAAGCGCTACGCGCGACAAAGGACAACCTCGTCCAATTCGAAGGCCAACGGTCGCAGCTGGAGGCCAACAACCTCAGCCTGAAATCGGAAGCCGAAGCGGTCGCTGGCAAGCTCGCTGGCCAGACGTTCATCACCATCCGTCAGGCTGGCGACACCGGCCAGCTCTATGGCTCCGTCTCGACGCGAGACATCTCCGATTGCGTGTCCGCCGGTGGCTTCACCGTGGACCGCAACCAGGTCGTACTCGACAAGCCGATCAAGACGCTTGGTCTGCACCCGGCCCGGATGGCGCTGCACCCCGAAGTGATCGTCGACATCATGATCAACGTCGCCCGCTCGGCTGACGAAGCGACACGTCAGGCCGCCGGCGAAGACGTCACGATGGTCAAGGAAGAGAAGCTCGAACTCGAAACCTTCAAAGAAGACGGCGACCGCGACGACGAGTAATAGGCCACGGCTGAATGGGGCCGGGCTGAAGGGGCCGGAGTGCGACGATGTATGCCGTCAAGGAGATCTTCTACACACTGCAGGGCGAGGGCGCGAACGCCGGACGCCCCGCAGTGTTTTGCAGGTTCTCCGGTTGCAATCTGTGGTCGGGCCGCGAGGCTGACCGGTCAACCGCCGTATGCCGGTTTTGCGACACGGACTTCGTTGGGACCGATGGCTGCGGCGGCGGCCGGTTCACCACCGCTACCGCACTCACAGGCGCTATTGTAGCTGCGGCTGGAGACGCGTGGTGTGAAAGCTCAGTCAGCGAAGGCCGCAACGGTCAGCGCTTGGTTGTATTGACTGGCGGCGAGCCGATGTTGCAAGTCGATGACGCGTTGATCGACGCTCTGCACGCCGCCGACATCGAGATTGCCATCGAGACCAACGGCACGCTTGCCATACCGCCGGCGATCGACTGGATCTGCGTCAGCCCCAAAGCCGGAGCAGCGTTTATCCAGCGCACCGGCGACGAACTCAAGCTCGTCTTCCCGCAAGCCGACCTTGACCCGGCACACGTGCGCGGCCTCGCCTTCACCCACCTGTATCTGCAGCCGATGGACGGCCCCGACCGCGTTGCCAACACCGAGGCCGCGATCCGCTACTGCCTCGCCAACCCAGATTGGCGGCTCTCCGTGCAAACGCACAAGGTGCTTGGGATCAGGTAAAGCGGCAGACTTAGCAGGTCAGAGGAAGCTCGCGAACTGTTCCACAGACAATCCAGACTGCCGAATTATGGCCCGCAGCGTTCCAGTTTTTAGCGTCTTGCCGCTGTGTACCGGGACCGTTGTCGCTCTAGAGCCTGTCCGATTTAGATGGAAGCAGGCGCGCCGCTTCGCATCTTAATCGGTAAACAGGCTCTAGAATCATATGCTTAGAGCAGGATTCACGGCCTATATGCAGCGGATCGGCGAGCCCGATCCGATTCCATCTAAACCGATCCTGCTCTAGCCGGATCATCAGGATGGACGAGACGATGATGGCTTCCTGAAACTCGCACCACCGTGAGGCCAGCCCGTTTGAGTGCGCGCACGACTTGAGATCCAGTCAGCGCAGGTAGCGTCATGCCGCAGACGCTACTGTCAACTCACGGATTAGAGTGGTTCCGACGTCGGCAGGGATCGGTTCGCCGCGGTCCCTGCGGCTGGCCAAGACGAGTTCGATGGCATCTTTCGCCATCTCAAGCGCTTCAGCTTCAGTGTCGCCCTCGGTAACGACTTCAGGCAAAGCGGGAACGCGAACGGTGTAACCGCCTTCTTCCGCTGGCTCCAAAACCACTGTGTAAGTCCGTACTGCCATGAAGCCTCCGCAACGGTTTGCCGCCATCGGCACGATAGACCACATCCTCGCGCACCGTCGAGGCTGTTGGCACAGTTGTAGTGCCCTGGACGCTGCGCTTGCTGCGCTGCGCCGTTCGTTGCATCACGGGCGCTTGCGAAGACCATCGACACGGCGGCCCCAATGGCGACAGTGAAATCCGACTTCCTCAACACGCTGCATGCGCGCGGCTTCATCCATCAAACCTCGGACGAGGGTGGCATCGATGCGCTGGCAACGAATGGCAAGCTCGTCGCCTACGTCGGATACGATTGCACCGGCCCTTCGCTCCACATCGGCCACCTGCTGTCGATCATGATGCTGCACTGGCTCCAGCACACCGACGCTGGCAAGCCGATCACGCTGATGGGTGGCGGCACGACACGGGTCGGTGATCCGTCCGGCAAGGACGAAACGCGCATTTTGCGAACCGTCGACGAGATCGACGCCAACAAGGCCAGCATCCAGACGTCCTTTGCTAGAATACTGACTTTTGAGCACGACATAGAAAGTTGGAAAAAAACGAAGTTGTACGCTGCTGCAAAAATGTATGAAGAGCATCCGCCGTGGTTGGGGTCTAACACAGCAGTTCTAAAAAATTTTCTTAAATGTCAATTGCCTAAAAACTCCGCCATCATGGTCGACAACGCCGAATGGCTGGCACCGCTCAACTACATCGCGTTCCTGCGCGATGTCGGCCGCCACTTCTCGGTCAACCGCATGTTGACTATGGATAGCGTGAAACTGCGGCTCGAACGCGAGAGCGAGCTGTCGTTCATCGAGTTCAACTACATGCTGCTGCAGAGCTACGACTACGTCGAACTGGCCCGCCGCTATGGCTGCAACTTGCAGATGGGCGGCTCAGACCAGTGGGGCAACATCGTCAACGGCATCGATCTCGGCCGCCGCATGGGCACACACCAGCTTTACGCGCTAACCTGCCCGCTGCTGACGACATCGTCGGGCGCCAAGATGGGCAAGACCGCGCAAGGAGCCGTGTGGCTCAACGAGGCGCAGCTGTCGGCCTATGACTACTGGCAATATTGGCGCAACACCGAGGACGCCGACGTCGGGCGGTTCTTGAAACTGTTCACGCTATTGCCGTTGCCGGAAGTGGCGCGGCTGGCGGCCCTTGGCGGTGCCGAGATCAACGAAGCCAAGAAAATTCTCGCCACCGAAGCGACCGCGCTCATTCACGGCCGCGATAAGGCCGTGGCAGCTGCCGAGACCGCCCGCCTTGCGTTCGAACAAGGCGCTGCCGCAGAGGGCCTCCCGGTCATCACCGCTGACCTCAGCGCGGGCGTCGGCATCCTGAAGCTCGCGGTCGACGCTGGCTTGGCTTCGTCCAATGGCGAAGCGCGCAAGGCGGTCGCCAATGGCGGGCTGTCGCTAAACGGTGCGAAAGTGACCGACCCGAACTATACCGTGACGGTCGGCGACCTCGTGGATGGCCAAGCGAAACTATCGATGGGCAAAAAACGCCACGTGCTGGTGAAGGCCGGGTAGGCGGCTCCGGCTGACCCGCAGCAACGCACCCGCCGCTCCGTCACGGCCCGCGCAGGCGGGCCGCCCAGACAGCTGGGACCACTATCGTCCCGACCCGCGTCAAAGCTCTTGCCTTGAACCGGGTTGGCTAGGTGGCCCGCCTGCGCGGGCCATGACGCTTTGGAGGCTGGCTGCCTCCTTGGGCCCTACCCAGCGATCTTGGAAAAGTCGGCCACCGATTGCGTCGCAGCACGGATTTGTGACAGCAGCGCAAGACGGTTGCGGCGCACGTCGGCGTCAGCGTCGTTGACCGTGACATGCTCGAAGAACGCATCGACCGGCCCGCGCAATTCGGCCAGCGCTCGCATCGCGCCATCGAACCGCTCGACGTCGATCGCCTTGCGGGTATCGCGCGCCGCTTTCGCCACCGCCTCGTGAAGCGCGGCCTCCTCGCCCTGGCGCAGCAATTGCGGATCGGGCACGGCGGTGTAGGTCGTCTTGTCCTTCTTCTCTTCGATAGCGAGGATGTTGCTCGCCCGCTTGACGCCAGCCAGCAGGTTCGCTCCGTCGTCGGTTGCGAGCAACGCCGTCAGCGCATCGACACGCTTCACGATCAGCGCGAGGTCGTCTTGCGGCGCGCCGGGGGCCGACAACACGGCGTCGATCAGATCGTGCCGCGCACCCTTGTCGCGAAGATAGACTTTCAGCCGCTCGATGAAGAAGGCGAGCAGGTCGTCATGCACGACTATTCCAGACGCCTGCTTCTCGGCGTCGTTGCGTAGCCCATCCAGAAATCCTTGACCGAGAACGCTGGCAAACCCCTGGCTCGCCTTCTCGAACGCCGTCGACAGCGGCAACCGCAGATCGTTGTCGATCACGATCCGGATCACGCCCAGCGCCGCGCGGCGCAACTGGTAGGGATCGCCCGATCCCGTCGGCTTCTCGCCAATCGCCCAGAAGCCAGCAAGCGTGTCGAGCTTGTCGGCCAGCGCCA
>JAWXCP010000077.1:0-16766 GCA_034408685.1 Hyphomicrobium aestuarii
CACACCTCCGCCACATGAACGCCCACACTCCCCGCCACGCCAGCCCCGCCGACGATCCGCTGATGCTTTACGGCACGGCGCTGACATCACGCATGATGATCGGCACCGCGCTCTATCCATCACCAGCCGTGATGGCCGAGAGCGTGCGGGCCTCAGGCGCTGGCATCGTGACGGTATCGCTGCGCCGCGAACAAGCGCGCGGCCGCACCGGCGAGCGGTTCTTAGAAATGATCCGCGATCTTGGCGTCGCCGTGCTGCCCAATACGGCTGGCTGCCACACCGCCAAAGAAGCGATCACCACCGCGCTCATGGCGCGCGAAATCTTCGGCACGTCGTGGATCAAACTCGAGGTCATCGCCAATGACGATACGCTCCAGCCGGAAATCTTCGGCCTCGTCGAAGCGGCCCGCGAGCTGACCGCGCAAGGCTTCAAGGTCTTCCCCTACACCACCGAAGACCTCGTGGTGGCTGAGCGCCTGCTGGCGGCGGGCTGCGAGTTGCTGATGCCGTGGGGCGCGCCGATCGGCTCCGGCCGCGGGCTCAACAACATCTACGGCCTGCGGCTGTTGCGGGCGCGCTTGCCCGGCGTGCCGCTCGTGATCGACGCTGGCCTCGGGCTGCCGAGCCAAGCCGCCCACGCGATGGAACTCGGCTTTGATGCCTGCCTTTTGAACACCGCCGTCGCCAAGGCTGCCGACCCTCCGGCCATGGCGGCAGCATTCGCCCAGGCGATAGAGGCCGGGCGCGCCGCCTATCGCTCCGGGCCGATGGAGCCGCGCGACATGGCCAACCCCTCGTCGCCGGTCTCCGGCCTACCCGACCTGCGAGGCCGCCCATGATACCCGTGACGCACACGCGACCCGCTATCGACGCCCATCCGCAACCCGCCCGGTTCTATCCCATCGTGCCAGACGCCACCTGGGTCGCGCGGATCGCCCCGCTCGGCATCACAACCGTGCAGCTCCGGCTGAAAGACGCCGATGTCGCCGAGGTCCGGCGGCAAATCTCAAACTCGCTGGACGTGTGCCGCGCCCACGGTGTCGAACTGATCGTCAACGACCATTGGCAAGCCGCGATCGACCTCGGCGCGAATTGGCTACACCTTGGCCAGGAGGACCTCGCCACCGCCGACCTCGCCGCGATCCGCCGGGCGGGCATCAAGC
Source organism: Hyphomicrobium aestuarii (assembly GCA_034408685.1). Lineage (GTDB taxonomy): Bacteria > Pseudomonadota > Alphaproteobacteria > Rhizobiales > Hyphomicrobiaceae > JANXVY01. The sequence continues at coordinate 1,164 of JAWXCP010000077.1, forward strand.
TTGGCCTGTCGACGCACGACGAGGCCGAACTGGAGATCGCGCTCGCCGCCGCGCCAGATTACGTTGCCCTTGGGCCGGTCTATCCGACGACCCTCAAAGCGATGAAATGGGCGCCCCAGGGCCTCGATCGGATCGGCCAGTGGAAGCGGAGGATCGGCGCGCTGCCCCTGGTCGCGATTGGCGGACTGACGGTCGAGCGGGCGGCGGGTGTGTTTGCGGCTGGCGCGGACAGCCTCGCCGTGGTGACAGATTTCCTCGCCCACCCCGCCCCCGAAGCGCGGATCGCCGAATGGCTGGCGGTCACGGGCCAGGTTCCAAAGAGCTAGCGTGGGTGACGGTCGGGTATTCGGCATGCCAGCACTTGACCTGCGACCTTAGTTGTAGAAGTTGGCACACAAACAATTGGAACCGGCCGGGAACGGTCCAACCCAAACCGCACGAACAATCAGGGGATACGCGATGAAGGTTTGCATTTTTGGCGCCGGCGCAATCGGCGGCCACATCGCGGTGCTGATGGCCAAAGCCGACATCGACGTCTCCGTCGTCGCGCGCGGGGCAAACCTCGAAGCCATCCAGGCTAACGGGCTGAAACTGATCACCACCGAAAACGGTGAGACGGTCGAGCACGTCGCGAAAGTCCGCGCGTCGAGCAACACGGCCGAACTCGGCCACCAGGACTACGTGATCATCGCGCTGAAATCCCACCAGGCCTGGGAGAGCGCCCATCACATGCGCGCCCTGCTCGGGCCAAACTCGGCAGTCGTCACGGCGCAAAACGGCATCCCCTGGTGGTATTTCCACGGCCTCGACGGCCCGTTCGCCGAAATGCAGGTCGAAAGCGTCGACCCGCAGGGCCGCCAGTGGGCAGACATTGGCCCCGAGCGAGCGATCGGCTGCACGGTCTACCCAGCCGCCGAAATCATCGCGCCGGGCGTCATCCAGCACACCTACGGCGACCGCTATAACCTCGGCGAACCCAACCGCACGATCACCCCGCGCGTCACGGCGCTGGCCAAGGCGTTCGAGGCGGCCGGCCTCAAGAGCAAAGTCTACGACGACATCCGCGACGACATCTGGCTGAAACTGTGGGGCAACCTGTGCTTCAACCCGATCTCGGCGCTGACGCATGCCACGCTCGACGTGGTCGCCACCGACGCCGGCACCCGGCAGGTCGCGCGCAAAATGATGGAAGAGGCCGAGACGCTCGCGCGCAAGATCGGCGCGAATTTCCGCGTCGACATCGAACGGCGGATCAACGGCGCGGCCTCGGTCGGCGCGCATCGCACGTCGATGCTGCAGGACCTCGAAAAGAAGCGGCCGATCGAACTCGACGCGCTGTTGACCTCGGTCCAGGAGATCGGGCGCCTCGTCGGCGTGCCAACGCCGACGATCGACACGGTGCTGGCCCTCACCCAACAAATGGGCCGCGTTGCTGGCGTCTATCCCGTGTTCCCCGAAATCGTGAAAGACGAAGACCTCAAGGCCGTGGCGACCCAGGGGGGGTGAAGTGGGTGTTTGATATGACGGTCGTAGCGGTACCAGGGGTGGGGCAACGAAATTACCGTCGCCGCGCCCCTCGCAAAAGCTTTCGCAACAACAGTGGCATGACCTAAACGTGCACCCCACACCAAGTCACTCTGCCCTAGAGTCAGCGTCACCACGGAACTGTACTCGTGCTGGCCCGCGGTCTGGCGCTAAGGTGATGCCGGGCGGCCGCTCGGGAGAGACCGGCGCGGGCGCCCCCAACGAACCCTCGCACGAACCCACGGAGATCCGATCATGATGGACGTACTGAAGTCGCTGACCGCCGCCATATTGATGCTCACGCTTGTGGCGGCCGGGCCCGCTCTCGCGGCTGACGATATGGTCGGCCCCGACAAGGTGGTCTACCACGTCAACAATACCGAGTTGCAGGGCAACGACGCGCTGCGCAACATCGGCAACCATCTCGAAGTCAACCCGAAGGCGCAGATCGTCGTCGTGATGCACGCGCGCGGCGTCGACATGATGATAGACGGCGCCAAGGACAAAAATGGCAGCCCGTACAGCGCCTTGATCACGGACCTGAAATTGCGCGGCGTCCGCTTCGACATCTGCGAGATCACGCTGCGCAATCGCAAGCTGGAGAAGAGCCAGTTCATCTCCGAGGCCACCTACGTACCGTCCGGCGTCGCTGAAATCACGCGCCTGCAACAGCGCAGCGGACACGCCTATTTGCGGCCATGATGTGGGCTGTGGCCGAGGTCGCGGGGCATACGGCGATGCCCGCCCTCACGCCACCGGGTGCTTTGAGGGGAGTGGGGTATGTCTGCTTGTGGCCGTGTTGGCCACATCTGCGAGCGGCAGACGACTAGCCCCTATTTTGACCCTGACCTGACAAAGTTGACGGGTTCAACACTCCGGTTTCAAAAGTCCAGAGCACGGCGATGACCGACATATCCATCTCAACAGCCAACGCCAATAGCCGCATATTTTACAGTCCTATGACGACGATAGCGACACAGCTGTTTGGAGTGATAATCGATTGAACCTTTTCCTGCCTGGCGGCGACCAACTGTGAGTGGGCGGACTTCACGAACCACCGGAACAGAGAGTAGCTTCCAATGACCAGGACCCTTCTCGCAGGTAAAATCACCACTGTCAGGCGAACAATTTACGGGAAATACTCAAGACACGCTGTTGGCGCGCTCATCGCGGCTGCCACGCTGCTGGCGGCAACGACCACCGTTTCCATGACCACCACGCCGGCTCATGCTGCGGCGAACTGCCTACTTTATTCGGGAGGTCTCGTCTTTGGTGCCGAAAAGCGGGGTTTCATCAAAAGATTGGCACAGAAGAGAGCTCGCAAAAGCTGGGAAGCGGCTGCCCAGAATGCAACGGGAACGTCGCGCGGCGGGTGGGACTCAGCAATAAACCGTAACGTCGTATGCGACAAGTTTGTAGGCCGTTGGTTCTGTCGGGCACAAGCGCGGCCATGCTTCTGATTGGCCTTTTGCTGTTACATCCGGGACCCTGATCCGCGCCGAAATCCCTGGAAACCGGCGCGGCCATGCAGGACCCGATCGATGCCGACATCCGACGCTTGGTTTGATCTCGACATGCCGATCGACCATCCGCCAAATCCGCGAGGTGAACGCACCGAACGGCATGTCGCAGTCGGCATCAGTCTGCGATTTAGGCTACACGCGTGTTGAACACTCCATTCATACTGGCAACCGGCGCGCGACCGCTCCCGCCCTCACGCCACCGGCAACGGCTCGATGACGCGGCGGTAGAGGTGCCAGGTGGCGTGGCCGAACACGGGCACCACAATGATGAGCCCGAGGAAAAACGGCACCATCCCGGCGACCAGCGAGGCGACGATCAGCGCCGCGAAACCGAACATCGGCACCGGGTTCTGCGACACCGCCGAAACGGAGGTGATCATCGCGGTCATCATGTCGACGTCGCGGTCGAGGACCAGCGGGAAAGAGACGACCGTCACCGAGAACAAGATCGTCGCCATGACCGCGCCGACGACGTGACCGATGGCGAGGAACGCCCAGCCGTTGCTGGTCGAGAGCACGGTGTCGACGAACGCCGTCAGCGACACACCAAAGCCCAGCGAGCCGAGGATCACCGCCAGCAAAATCCGCACCTGATACATCCAGATGAGTAGGATGAAGACGGTCACGAAGGCCATCCAGCGGACCTCGGAGCGGCTGATGATCTCACGCCAGATGGCCCCAAGCGTCGGGGCTTTCCCGGTGGCGGCAAGATCGCGGCTGACGGCGTAGTGCCCCGTGGCGAGCAGCGGCGCGAGCAGGGCAAAGCCGGTCGCCATCGGGTAGGCGAGATAGGGCACGCCGAGGCGCGTTAGAAACAGCACGAGCGCGATACCGCCGACCGCACACAACCCGCCGGTCAGCAGGCCGAGCTTCGGCGCCCTGCGGAAATCGTCAGCGCCTTGCCGGACCGCATCAACCATGTCGCCCCACGTGATGGTGCGGATCACTGGGTCGACTTTGCCCGAAATCGACCCCCCGACGGGAGGGGTGCCGACGGGAGAGGAGTTTTTGGTATCGGAACCGGCGGTAACAGTCATGTCGACACCTCAGCACGATGAGCTTGGTTTATCGCTTCACGAACGCCAGATTGAACCCTGACCAAGCACAAGTGTCGCAGAACGCGGAACGCGAACCTGACCTAGGTCAAAATCCTTCGGCCGCCGCCCCCACTCTTCGCCGCCACTACGCCACGTCACACACCCCGCACCAAACCAACAGCCCTGGCCAACGCGCCGGGTTGGCATTCGATGGCGAGGATGCGCGCCGGGTTGACCGGGCCGGGGAACGTGATCTGGCCGGATGGCACAGGCTTGAAGCCGAAGCGGCCGTAGTAGGGCATGTCGCCGACCAGCAACACGATCCCGAATCGGCTCTCCTGCAGTGAACCCACGTGCGCCGTGCCCGTGCGCGAAGACGTGATGGCGTCGGCAATCAGCGCCTTACCAAAACCTTGGCCCTGAACGTCGGCAGCAACCGCGAGCGGGCCGAGCAGCAGATGCGGACGACCGTCGCCAATTGCGATCACGGTCATCCGCAAGGCCGCGAGCAGGCGCCCATCACGGAACGCACCGCGGCAGTACGGCGAGATCGGCGGCGTTCCCTCACGGACGCGGTAGGCCGCCCGCGCGAACCGGCCCGGCCCGAACGCGCTAGCATGCAATGCCGAAACCGCTGGCAGGTCGGATGGCACGAGCGGGCGATACCACACCCGCGACAGCGCTGTGGTAGCAGGCTCGGCCGGACCGGACCCAGTCGCGCGGTCAGACGGCGCGCGGTCAGACGGCGGTCGGTCAGACGGCGGTCGGTCGGACATTCCGCTCACCACAACGCGTTGCGGGGCGCGCCGCCGAACACTTCCGCCAATCGCCGGGCCGTCGCCGGGTCACAATCGGGCGGCGGCGAACGCGCCGCGAAAAAGTCCTGCGCGACGATCTCGCGGTTGGGCTCCGGCACGCGCAAGCGTCGCCACGATCGCACGAGATACAGCACGACATGGTCGCCCGGGAACGCGCGCTCGTTCGAATAAATGCCGACGAGTTCTGGCGTGCCGTCGAGTGCGACGCCAGCCTCCTCGTCGAGTTCGCGTGCAAGCGCGGTCGCGACCGTCTCACCCTTCTCGACGCCGCCGCCGGGAAAGCACCAGCCGGGCCGGTAGCTGTGGCGGACCAGCAGCACGCGGACGGCCTCGATGGCGCCATCGGTCGCGCCTTCGACGATGATGCCCTGCGCGCCGAGCGTCAGCCCGCGTTGCATCCGCCAGTATGGCTGGACCATGCGACGAAAGACAAACCGCTGCGTCGCGTCGCGCTGGCTCATCGTTGACGCCTCTGGCAAAGTGCGGTTGCGAACACGTCGATCTCAGACGAGACGTCCGTGTCGCCAATTCGGCCGCGCTTGGCAAGGCGAAGGGCCTCACGCGCTGTCACAACGAGGCCGACCCTGCACGATACGTCCACACCCCAGACGACGGGCACACCCCAGACGACGGGCACACCCCAGACGACGGGCGCAAGCAACGGCGTGACGATCGCGCATCTGTCGGATTGCCACTTGCCGAACGTGCGCGGTTATTGGCCCCGCTATTGGAACGTGAAACGCACGCTCGGGTGGCTCAATTGGACAGTCAAACGCCGGGTCATCCACCAGCACAGCGCGATCGAAGCGATGCTAGCCGACATCGCGGCGCATGCCCCCGACCACATCGCCATCACCGGTGACCTCGTCAACATTGGCCTGCCAACAGAGTATGAGGCGGCCCGCGATTGGCTGACGTCGGTCGGCCCGCCCGACCGGGTCAGCGTCGTGCCGGGCAACCACGATATCTACGTCGACCCCGAAGGCGCCAACGGCACGGCGCTGTGGCGCGCGTACATGACTTCCGACGCTTTTGGGACCTCCATCGGCGGCGTCCGTGTAGATGGCGTGCAGGCGGGCGGCATCCAAGTTACACCGTGGTATCGCGACGCGTTTCCCTATGTCCGCCGCATCGGGCCCGCCGTCCTGATCGGCGTCAACTCGAGCCATCCGACCGCAATTGGCTATGCCGGTGGTACCGTCGGCCCGGCACAACGCGAACGGCTTGGGCGCATCCTCGAAGCGACACGCGAGGCCGGCCTCGCCCGGATCGTGATGATCCACCACCCGCCGGTGCGTTGGCTGGCGTCACCGCGCCGCGCGTTGAGCTATGTTGGCGACGTCGAACCGCTGATTGCACGACATGGTGCTGAGCTGGTGTTGCATGGCCACAACCACGTCGTCAGCGACGAGAAGATCAGTGGCGAGGAAACCAGAACCGACGAAAATGGGACCGGCGGCGATCAAAGTGTGCGCGTTCTCGGCATCGGCTCGGCATCGGCCGAATACCCCTATAAGCACGAACCGCGCGCCTGTTGGCGGCTGATCCGCATCGCGCGCGAACCCGCAAGCGGTGGATTTGCCATTACCTGCGAGCTGCGTGGATACCAGAACTACGGCGATGAAGTCCAAACGATCGGGACAACAGAGTTTTTGTCGTCTACCCTAACGTCGAAGCCGACAAGCTGACCAATCAACGTTCCTCAAGGACCCGAGCCCAGGACCCGAGCCATGACAATCGCACCCGCGCCAGCCCAGCCGAAAGTCGCGGTATCGTGGCAGCTGATCGTATTGTCGGCGGCCGTCGTCGCAGGGCTCGGCATGGGCATCCGCCAGACGATGGGGCTGTTCCTCAAGCCGATGACGATGGAGTTGTCGATCGGGCGCGAGGATTTCGCGTTATCGATCGCCATCGCCAATATCGTCTGGGGAATCGCGGCCCCGTTCACCGGCGCGGTTGCCGACAAATATGGCGCCGGCCGCGTGGTGTTGTTTGGCGCTCTCAATACCGCGCTCGGCCTCATCGTGATGTGGCATGCAGCCTCGTTGCCGGAGTTGCTGTTGGCTGGCGTGCTGCTCGGGCTCGGCGTAGCGGGTGCTGGCATCAACGCGTTGGTTGGCGCGGTCGGCCGCGCTGCCCCGCCGGAAAAGCGCACACAGGCCATCGCCGCGATCGGCATGGGCAGCGGCATCGGCATCCTGATCGCGCTGCCCTACACGCACCTCTTGATGGACTGGGTCGGCTGGAAATCAGCACTCTTGATATTAGCAGCGACCGCGTTGCTGCTGTTGCCGCTGGCAATACCAGTGGCTGGCGCCCCACGCGGGGCGAGCGCGGGCTCGGCCAAGCCACAAGCCCTAGGCGAGGCGTTGCGTGAAGCCTCGGGCCACCGAAGTTTCTGGCTGCTCAACGCCGGGTTCTTCGTATGCGGGTTCCATGTCGTGTTCTACGGCGTGCATTTGCCAGCTTACGTCGCCGACCAGGGCCTTGCGCCGTCGGTTGCCGTGATCGCGCTGATCGCGGTTGGCGTTGGCAATCTGATCGGCACATGGCTGGCTGGACAGTCTGGGCCCTACATCGAGAAGCGCCGCGCGTTGTCGCTGATTTACGTAATCCGTTCAGTGATATTCTTGGGCTTCCTGGTATTACCGCCGACGCCAACGATGATCGTCACATCGAGCTTTCTCCTCGGCCTCGTATGGCTATCTACGGTGCCGCTGACGTCGGGGCTCGTCGCGACGTTCTTTGGGCCGGCATGGATGACGATGCTTTATGGCGTGGTGTTCTTCTCCCACCAAGTCGGTTCGTTCCTTGGCGTATGGCTCGGCGGGCGCGTGTTCGATATGTCGCAGTCCTATGATCTGATGTGGTGGATCTGCGTCGCCCTCGGCCTATTCGCCGCCGCCATCCATTGGCCAATCGCCGAGAAGCCGGTCGTGCGGGCTGTTGATAAGCCGGTGCCAGCCGAGTAGCGGTGGAGCGCTGTTGAAAACCGCCGTTCAACGCCGTATCGTCCGACATGGACCCGAACGCTGGCATCTCGACCCAGACCCGCGGATGCCGTTAGCCGTAAAGGCGACGGTGGCCGCGATTGTGATGCTGCTTGCTGCCGGTGCCGTGTGGCTTGCGATCGAACGCGCGCCCGCGATGCTCCTCGACCTCGCCAAAATGCCATGGTGCGGCTAGCACGAGAGTGCAGATCTGGCGGCCGCCACCGGCCGTCACATCCAGTCCTCAACCATCAAACCCGGGACCCTGCCAAACTCCCCGGTAACGTAGCATCAGAACGGGTCGCGATCCTCGAACGTCCCTTGGTCGCGATCCGTCAGGAAATCGTCGCAGATGCGCGATGGTCAGGTAAAAGTCCCACCGTTGGCCGACCGGGCTGATCACGCGGCTCCCACCCACTTTGATGATCTCGACCTCGTGCACGCAATCGGGGAAGGCAACGTCTTTAGGGAGGCGTACGGCCTGTGTCCGGTTGGTTTTGAACAGGACGGTTGATGTCGGCATCGTTGCCTCCCTATACCCACAACGGATATTCGGCCAACTGTGAGCGACGTAAATCCTTTACCCGCGCCCGCCGAGCACGTCGACTTTGACCGGCACGAGACCAAAGCGCTCCATATCGATAACGCGGGCGGCGGCCTCCGACAGGTCGATCACCCGGCCGGGTTTAAACGGTCCGCGATCGTTGATGCGAACGATGACACTGCGGCCGTTGACAACGTTGGTCACGCGCACCCGCGTGCCGATCGGCAGCGTTTTGTGCGCCGCCGTCAGCGCCGCCCGATTAAAACGCTCGCCCGACGCCGTCATCTGATCTTGCCAATAGTAGGACGCGATCCTGTCGAGCGCGTGGCCGCCCGGTCCCGTCACTGGAGCCGATCGCGCACGCGTGGCGGGAACCGACCGGCGCGGAATGGCAGCCAGGGCCGTGGTCGGAACGCGCGGTTCTGGCCGGATATACGTGATGGTCGCGGTCCAAGCGGGATTGGCGGATCGGTGCGCCGGTATCACAGTCGCGCGCCAAGCGGAGTTCGCCCGGTTTGGCTGCGGACCGTCCCAGTCGAACGGGTGCGTCAGCGATCGAGCGGCCGCCGGATGAACGGCCGAGTAGCAAGCCAACGCGAACAACACACCGCAAACCGGTTTCGCGGTGCTCGCCGGGACCATTGCCCGCGTGATGGCGGGATCAGTGGCACGTCGGGTTGAAAAGTCCGAGTTCTGCATCGCGTCCGGTTTCGCCGAGGGTTGTTTGCCGACCGGGGTAACTGATTTGCCGAATGAAAAAGCGGCGGACGGAAAACCATCCACCGCTTCCAATATCGCGCGATGCGGCTTTAGCCTCGGCCGAGTACCGCGACCTTCACCGGGACGACGCCGCTGCCCTTCATGTTGATAGCGCCAGCCGCAGCCGATGACAGATCGATGATGCGGCCGGCAATGTAGGGACCGCGATCGTTGATCTTGACAACCACCGATTGACCATTGGCTTGGTTTGTCACGCGCACGCGGGTGCCGAATGGCAGCGTTTTGTGGGCTGCCGTCATGGCGTTCGGATTGAACCAGCCACCTGATGCAACGCGCTGCGGCTGCCAGTAATACGAAGCTTTACCGGTCAGCGAATAGCTGCCCGAGCTATCGTCGTCATATGATCGGGTCGGACGCTGTCGACGGGCAGAACGCTCTACTGTTTGGCGCTCGACCTCAGTTAGGCTCGCTGTCTCGCGGCGCGTATTCTTTGCCGACCGGCGAGACGTTGGGCGTTCATCGCCATAGGACGGGGCAGCGACCGATGAAGACGAGCCGCCGCAGACGTATGCCGGACCGTCGCACGACCACTTGGCCGCAGCAGACGCTGGCAATGTAAAGGCGAACGCGGCAGCGAGGGCCGCAGAAAAGGCAGTGATGAGGCTACGCATGGACGATACTCCACGTGAGGGGACGGCCGTCCGATGGTGGTGCAACAGCAGCCGTCGTTGGCTGGAACCTGCTCGCGCGTTGGCGAAGGATCGTATGTCCCTCGAATTGCCGTCCGCTCGCCCTGCAGCGTGTGCAAGTCCGTTACGCACCGCACAAAACGCGTCACCACACATCAGCAGAACACCAGAACCTGTTCCGCCATCCCGAAAATCGAGGGTCATCCCTCGCTCTGGCACACGGGTCCCAGCACCGCAGTGCGCCATGGTCAACGGGGGCAAGTTAACCTCATTAACCGTCCGCCACTTACCAGTTGTTTTTACTATATAATTTTTACAACACGCCAAGGTTGCGTGACGACCTGCCGCACCAACCACAAGCTGAGCGCAAGTTTGTTGCCTGTTCTCCGCACGGTCCCCGTTTGCTGTTCAAGAGCCAACAGCGGTCACGACGTGAGCGTTGCAACCTGATAGGTGCGCGCAAAGACGACGGCACATTCTGGAGCAACTATCGATGCCGCGCGATGATATCACGCCACCGACGGCGCCGCCGCAGCTCATCGAGCTGATCCGTGTTTTTGGTCAAATCGGGTTCATTTCGTTTGGCGGACCGGCCGGGCAAATCGCGTTGATGCACCGAATGCTGGTCGACGAGCGGCGCTGGATTGGCGAACAGCGGTTCCTATCAGCACTCAATTTTTGCATGCTGTTGCCAGGCCCCGAAGCGATGCAGCTTGCGACCTATGTCGGCTGGACCCAGCGCGGCGTGGTCGGTGGCCTAATCGCAGGGCTGCTGTTTGTCCTGCCAGGTGCCGCGCTCATGCTGGCACTATCGCTCGGCTATGCGCTTTACGGCAACGTGCCAGTCGTTTCAGCGGTGTTTCTCGGCATCAAGGCGGCCGTGGTCGCGATCGTCATCGAAGCGCTGCTGAAGGTTGCCCGCCGCGCGCTCAAGGGCACCGCCGACTGGATCGTCGCCGCAGCCGCATTCATTGCGATCTATGCGTTTGACGTGCCCTTCCCGCTGATCGTGCTGGCGGCGGCCATGTTCGGCTTCATTCGGGCCAGCGGAATACCGAGCGAGCCCGCCGCGTCGAAAGACGACGGTCGTGCACAAACCGCGAGCGCTCCTGGCACACCGGGAAGCATGCCGGGAAGCACATTCGGAGGCTCATTGAGCAGCACCGCAACGACGGTCATCCTCTGGCTGGCGATCTGGATCGCGCCGTTGGCCGCAGTTGTTGCCATCTTCGGGCCAGACCACGTGCTGTCCCAAATGGCCTGGCTGTTTTCGAAACTTGCGGTGGTCACGTTCGGCGGGGCGTACGCGGTCCTCGCCTACATGGCGCAAGCCGTGGTCGACGATTACCGCTGGCTGAAACCCGGCGAGATGATGGACGGTCTTGGTCTCGCCGAAACAACGCCCGGGCCGCTAATCCTGGTGTTGCAATTCGTCGGCACGATTGCAGCGTTCCGTGAGGGCGGGGGCTCGCCGATCCTGATGGGCGTCCTTGGTGCGTTCGTGACAGTGTGGGCGACGTTTGCGCCCTGCTTTCTGTGGGTGTTTGCTGGCGCGCCCTACGTCGAGCGACTAACGCGAATGCCAAAATTGTCATCAGCGTTGAAGTCGGTGACGGCTGCTGTCGTCGGCGTGATCTTGAACTTGACCGTTTGGTTCGCACTCCACGTCTTGTTCAAATCCGTCGGCACATACACGGCCGGACCGGTCAAGATTACGATCCCCGATGTAACATCGGCCGACCCGCTAGCGTTTTCACTCGCCGCGGTCGCAGCGGTCATGCTGTTTGTGTGGCATCGCGGCATCATGGTCACGCTGGCCGTGTGCGCGGCGCTCGCGCTATTGGCCGCGCAGATCGTAAAGCAAACCACCGGCTGATCCGTCGGGCCCTAGTGGAGGCAGCTCCCTAGAGCCAGCCTTTCGACCTGAAATAGATGAACGGGACCAACCCCGATACGAACATCAGCCCGACGGTGAACGGATATCCATAAGCCCAATCGAGCTCGGGCATATGCTTGAAGTTCATGCCGTAGATCGACGCAATGAGCGTCGGCGGCATGAGCATGACCGCCATCACCGAGAACAGTTTGATGATCTGGTTTTGCTCGGTCGAGATCATGCCCAATGTGGCGTCGAGGAGAAAGCTCGTCCGGCCCTGCAGAAACTTCATATTCTCGTTCAACGAGGCGACGTCCGTCCGGGCCGAAGCGATGCGCTCGATCACGTGGGCATTGTCGCCACGATCTTTCGCCGCCGTAGCAAAATAAGCCAGCACGCGTTCCACCGATACGGCACTTTCCTGGGCGCGCGCGACGATATCGGCATCCCGGCCGGTACCACGCAAATAGACCGCATGGCTGAGCCGCCGCTTGCGCTTCACACCGTTGATCTCGAACAGTTCGCGCGCCATCCGGTCGACATCGTCCTGAATGCGCTCGATCAGGTCGGCTGTACGATGGAGCATCGATTCCAGAATGCCGACCATGATCGACGGCCCAGCGTTACACGTCGCTTCGCCGCGCTCGACACGCGAGATGTAGAATGGAAACGCCTTGGGCTCGACGTGGCGGACGGTGACGAGGCGATTGCCGGTAAGAATAAACGTTACGTTGGACGAGCCGGGATGAACCTGCTCGATATTGTACATTACGTACGCCACCATGTAGTGGGCGCCATTTTCTTGATAGACGCGATTGGACGCTTCGATCTCGCGGGCTTCAGCGCGGGTCGGGACTTCAATACTAAGTTGTTGCTGCAAAAAGGCATCTTCTTCCGGGGTAGGGGTGATCAGGTCGATCCATACAGTCTGATCTGAGAGCGGAACAAGGCCCTCACGCTTGGTGAGCCGGCCGGCCACGTTGTCGTAGACATGGATCATGGTCATTCCTTCAGCTTTACCGCATGGCACGGTCAGCTTTCGGACCGAGACTTGCCATCATGCTGGGCTATGGCCAAGGGGCGACGACAGTAACCGTATGCCAGTTTCATCCGTAGTGATGTTGCGGAACCACATCAGCCCGCTGCCGTTTACGACCCGGCCCATGTCAGAGGAGTTTCAACGATGACGATCACAGCGAACCCAACCGCGAAAATCTCGCGGATTTTCGTTACGACAGCAGTGACAGTCCTCGCGATTGCAGCTGCGACCAGCAAGGCTGACGCCAAGATTGCTTGTAGCGAAGGCTATCAGTCAATCCGCGGCAACCAGCTTTCGACACCCTATTGTCAAGATGAATACGTCGCGCAGGTTGCCCGCACATACGGGATCAAAACGTCGGGCGCGGCGATCCGTGGCCAAGCCGGACACAAGCAAGAAGTCTGCCGACTGATCGGGCGCGACAACCGCATTTCGCAAGCATGCATCGATTACGTCCCGTCGGGCCGCGGCCCCCGGTCCTGAGGCGAGACGAACGTCAATCGGGGCCACGCGCGTCTGTGTGAGCCTTCTGTTTGAGCCCAGAGTGCTTCCGGAAAAGTGGGAACCGGTTTTCCGAAAAGAAAAGCACGACAAACCAATAAGTTAGAGTCCTTCCGCGATTCCATTTAAAGCGGAAGGCCTCTAAAACAAAAGCAGCCCGGCAAATGTTTTGCCAGGCTGCGAGACACGCTAAGCTCGGCAGCGGCCCCAGCAAAGCGCCTGGATCGGGGCTGAAGGGGCGCGTTGCTGAGGGAGGCCGAAACAGCCTCAGGCTTTGTTTGGCTGCAACTTGGCCGGATCGAGTATCGGCTCGATTTCGGCGGCGTCCTTGGCGCGCCGAACGCGGCCGTCGAACACTGCGCCTTCGGAAATACGCAAGGTTTGATTGAAGATGTCGCCTTCGACGACCGACGTCGGATGCAGTGTCACGCTTCGCGCCTTGACGGCCCCGTAGACGTGCCCGTGGACTTCGATCGCATGGGCAGCAACCGTGCCCGTCACGCGGCCAGTTTGGCCGATGATGACCTCACGGCCGTTGATGTCGCCGCGAACCTCACCGTCGACGCGCAACCCGGCTTTTGTCATCACGGTGATTTTCTCGCCGAGAATGATGAGATCGGCGCCGATGATCGACATGTCGCCACTGGTGCCCGCAGCTCCTTGCGCGACTTGCGACGGAATGGGTCCAGCTGCTGCCAACGGGCTAGAAGGCACTGGCGAGCCCATGGGCTGTGCCGCTGGAGGCGGCACGAGGACTGCACCGTCCGGCGCCGCATTTGGTGCGGGCTGGAATAGATTTTGAAGCTCAGGCGGACGGTTATCCCGGTTGAACACGGACGCTCTCCCTCAATCGATCAACGGATGCCGATAATCGAGCATAGACTCGATCCCGGCGCTATAATTGTGGCCAAGCCACGCGACACCCCAGCGTATTCGCGTACAGCTTCGAGCGTGCACACGACGACACATCGTCTGCAAGGGCTACACGCTTCTCGATCGGCAGGAAAGTAGGCTGCAGAACTGTGGTAACTCGCAGCCCCATTTCGGGCGAAATCGGGCGGTGAAGCGATTGACTTCTCGCGCAAAACATTCGACACTTTCGGCTAGTTTTCAACAACCGGGAGGAGGTGATCCGATGTCGAGTGGGATTGTCGTGAAGCTGTTGTCGGATTTTGCAACGGCTGGGGCTGACCTCCGTTAACTTTGCTGAGGCACTTCACCGTCCGGGCAGCTGGACGATAGGAAAGCCGAAAATCTCACGTGGGGGGCTGCAGGAAACTGCGGCCCCTTCGTTATTTTAGGCTACGATGTTGGATCGCGAAGTCCGAGCCGGGCGTGAAATGAGCGAATAATCGCGGCGAAAACCCCGCTGCCAGCGTTTCGTCAGTCGCCAACCATGGCGAGAAACTCCTGCCGTGTCAGCGCGTTGTCGCGGAACACGCCGGTCATATGGCTTGTCACCATTTCAGTGCCAGGCTTCATCACACCACGCGTCGTCATACAGTGGTGCTCGGCCTTAAGCACGACGGCGACGCCCTCGGGCTTCAACACCCGCTCGATCGTCTCGGCGATTTGCGCGGTCATCTTTTCCTGAATCTGCAGCCGCTTGGCATAGACCTCGACGATCTTCGCCAGCTTCGAGATGCCGACAACGCGACCGCGCGGGATGTAGGCTACCCACGCTTTTCCGATGATCGGCGCCATGTGGTGCTCGCAGTGGCTCTCGAACCGGATCTCGCGCAGCACAACCATCGCCTGATATCCTTCAATCTCCTCGAAGGTCGTTTTCAAGATGGACTCGGGGTCCTGAGCATAGCCAGCAAACCATTCGCCATAGGCGTCGACGACGCGGCTAGGCGTCAGCCGTAGCCCGTCGCGCTTCGGGTCTTCGCCGACCCATCGCAGCAACGTATCTATGGCGTGCTCCGCTTCGGCGCGCGTCGGCGGTTTGGTGCTGCGATCGGTGAGTTTCTGCTCGGTCGGCAGAGGGAGAGTCACACCAGGCTTCGACGCCATGCGGATGGTTCCAATATCTAGCGTCACTCGGCCGACTTGCTTCGGCCAGGTGACGGCACAAGAGTGAAGGTGTCCAGCGCTGCCGCTGGACGGCCTGGGCTATCGGACCCTGCGATCCAGCTTAGGCGCTCCTGCGACTTCAACGATCAGACACCACCACCCGATCATGTGTCGCTGATTTGTCATGTGTCGCTGCTTCGCGTGCGCCGCAGATAGGTCAACCGCAACCGTAAGCCGCGCTGCTGCATGGGGACGCCGCAAACCTGGGACGCCGCAAACCTGGGACGCCGCAAACCTGGGACGCCGCAAACCTGGGACGCCGCAAA
>JAWXCP010000078.1:0-13239 GCA_034408685.1 Hyphomicrobium aestuarii
ATAACAGGCTGATGACGCCCAAGAGTCCATATCGACGGCGTCGTTTGGCACCTCGATGTCGGCTCATCACATCCTGGGGCTGGAGCAGGTCCCAAGGGTACGGCTGTTCGCCGTTTAAAGTGGTACGTGAGCTGGGTTCAGAACGTCGCGAGACAGTTCGGTCCCTATCTACCGTGGGTGTAGGAGAATTGAGAGGATCTGTCCCTAGTACGAGAGGACCGGGATGGACATACCTCTGGTGGACCTGTTGTCGCGCCAGCGGCACAGCAGGGTAGCTATGTGTGGACGGGATAAACGCTGAAAGCATCTAAGCGTGAAACCTACCTCAAAACCAGTTCTCCCTGAGAGCCGAGGAAGACTACCTCGTTGATAGGCCAGGTGTGGAAGCGCTGCAAAGCGTGCAGCTTACTGGTACTAATAGCTCGATTGAACTTGATTGCTCTCATTAATCAATGCCCATCGCAGCGCTTAATTGGCGCCGATGGATGAATGCTACAAATGCTCCAGAAGTCTCACTGACACGCCGACCTGGTGATTATGGCGGGGTGGCTGCACCCGATCCCATTCCGAACTCGGCCGTGAAACGCCCCAGCGCCGATGGTACTTCGTCTCAAGACGCGGGAGAGTAGGTCGTTGCCAGGTCTGCCTGTCAGTGAGAATGTCATCAGAACCTCTCTTTTCGTTTCGAAAAGCCCCACCTCGCGAGAGGTGGGGCTTTTGTCGTTTCAGATCTTGCCGTTACTCACTTTCCGTTGATGCGTGCTTCATGCTTCCCCGAGGCTCTCGATCTCGCCGTTGCCGGGACGGCTGCTCGCTGCCAATCTGCCAGTGCGATCACGGCGCGGTTTTTGCGCCGGCGCCGGGCAATGTCTTGCGCTTTCGATTGCGCCACTGCGCCAAGTCCGGGTCTAGCCGATCGAAGGCGGCCAGCGGCGCAAGCACACGCAAGACCGCGTTGGCCATTGGCTTGGTGTGTCGGAACCAGATGTTGGCGGCTTCAAGTCGGCAACCGAACCGCAGCTTAAGGGCGTATGCCGTCGGGCCGAATTGCATCGTCGCAACGCCGCGCTCCAAGCCATAGCGGACGTTTTCGATCCAGCTCACGACGTACAAATTGTGTTGTGCGGCCAGGTCTTTGCGCATGCCGAGGAACTTGTCGACGATCCGATCGTCCCCGATCAGTAACAGATTGAACGCCGCCAGCTGTCCGTCGATCCGGTACAGCTTGAACACGGCGCGGTCGCCCATCGACTGCGACACAGCTTCGAAATAGTTCTCCGGCAACGTTTCAAAGTCGCCGTAATCGAGCGCTGACGCGCCCCGCGTCGATTCGTAAAGCGCACGGAGTTCCGTTTTAATGTCTTCGATCCCAGTGCGGGTTTCGATCTCGATCGGGCCCGCCGACTTCAATTTACGGCGAATATCCTTGCGCGTCGGCCGCGATAGTGTTGCCAAATACGCTTCGATGTCCGTATAGGGCAGGTCGATCGCACAGTTCGGCAGCGCGCTCATCGGCGAGAAGTGCTTCTCGCGAAGCACTTCGGCGAATGCTGGAACGCGATGGTCTTGAAGGTCCTTGACCGCGAAGAGCGCGATCTTCTGGGCGGCGCCGTATGCCAGAACCCTGTCAACAAGCGCGCGCAACACGATCCGCGCGTTCTCGTCATCAAGGTCGGGATCGATCGCTATGGCGCAAAAGTCGGAATAGGGAGACCCGAACCCGATCAGCCGCATGTGCGTGAAACCCGGCATCAAGCGGCCGATAACCCGGCTAACGGTTTGTGCAGTCCCTTGAAACGACGTGTCGAGGCGGTAGTCGACCTTAAACAGCGGACACACGGCCAGCGTGCGCGGTCCTGAGCGCACGACCGCCGCCATCAGTCCAAACGCTCCCCGTCCCGCAGCTTCGCAACCCGCTTGCAGAGCATATCCTTCCGGATCGTCGGGCATCGCACGCTGCCAGAACGCTTTATCGGTTTCGCGCACGCCGCCGACGATGTCGCACGTCAAACCGCTGAACGCGATGCTTTCCACCGCGTGTCCGCTATCGAGCATGCGCGCCTCCGCTTGTCACCGTGGCGCACCGGGGTCGCCAGACGCTCTATCATCGCCGTCGACATCAAAATTACGTTCGTCACGCTGCTAGGGCGTGTCGTCCGCCCGCTTTGCCGCCATCTGTAGGCATCCGATGCGCATCGGCAACGCTTCGCATCTGCCAAATGTTGCGGATCAACGCAAGATCGGCCACGCCGGTTCCCGGCTCATACGTTCCAGGTCTGCGCGGCGATCGCGACTAATGCCGCAGCGATCACCCACATGGCCAGTGTCAGCCGCCAGCGGCCGCGGGACTGCTCATTTGCGAAGCGTTGGACGGTCGCGTCATCGAGCCTGACGCCGACACCGGTCATGTCGCCGAGCGCAACGGCGGCACGTTCGGCGCTGTGCACGAGCCGTGGCACGTCTGTGAGCAGTCGCGCGACCTCTCCAGCCCCAACGCCGGCTTCGCGCAACCGTCCGATGGCGCCAAGGTTTTCTTCGATCCATTCCTTCGCAACGGGTTCTGCTGCCACCCACATATTGAGTTCGGGATCGAGCCCGCGCGCCACACCCTCGACGATCACCATGCTCTTTTGCATCAAGATCAATTCGGGGCGCGTCTCCATGTCGAACACGTCGGTGTAGGCAAAAAGCTGGCCCAGCAGATCGGCCATCGAAATCTCAGATGCCGTCCGGCCATGGATGGGTTCGCCAATCGCGCGCATAGCTTGGGCGAACACCGCAGAATCGTGATGGGGCGGGACATAGCCAAGCTGAAAGTGGATATCGGCAGCCCGCTTATAGTCGCGCGTAATCAGCCCGAACAGGATCTCGGCGAGAAAGCGGCGTTCGCGCGGCCCGATGCGGCCCATGATGCCGAAATCAACGGCCACCACCACGCCGGCCCGGTCGACGAACAGGTTTCCCTGATGCATGTCGCCGTGAAAGAAACCATCGCGCATGGCGTGGCGCAGGAACGTCTGGATGACGGTCATTCCGAGGGCCTTTCGGTCGAACCCTTGGGCATCGAGTGCTGCGTGATCGGCGATCGGCGTGCCGTCGATCCATTCGATCGTCATGGCGCGCTTGCGCGTTCGCTTCCAATCGATCGATGGCACGCGAAAATCGATCGGCCGACCGTCGGCGGCCTTTGCAATATTGTCAGCCATCTCAGAGATAGCGGCTGCTTCGAGCCGCAAATCCATTTCGAGATCGGTCGTGCGCTTGAGATTTTCAACGACTGCGCGCGGTCGTAAGCGGCGGGCAGGCGGATACCAAGCCTCGACCTGGCGGGCAGCGAAGGCGTAACTATCGAGGTCGCGCCGGAAGCGCTTTTCGACGTTTGGACGCAGAATTTTGACCGCGACTGTTTTCCGCTGACCGTTTTCGACCACTTCAGCTTTGTGGACTTGTGCAATCGATGCGGCGGCAATCGGCGGGCTGAAGGACGCGTAAAAATCTTCGAGTTTACCGCCCAGCTCACGTTCCAGCGTTGCCCGTGCCTCAGCCTCAGAAAACGGCGGCAGGCGGTCCTGGAGTTGGGAGAGATCGTTCGCCAATTCCGGCCCGATCAAGTCGGCGCGCGTTGCGAGGAACTGGCCGAGTTTGACGTAGCTCGGTCCCAGGCTCGTCAGCGCGGCGCCGATGCGTTGCGCCTTCGGCTGGCCGATGCGGAGCGGGGCCGTGAGCCAGCTTATGGGCGCGGTCAGCGCGGCGGCGAGCTTCAATACCGGCGGGACCGGCATTCCACGCGGTACGAACCGCACGCCGTGGCGCGCAAAGACGAGCCCGGCTTTCGCCAGCCGATAGGTATTGAGCAGGGCTGATGACATTTCGTGAGGTGGGTTGGCGGCGAGCCGGCTGAGGATATCGCGCCGGGTCATATGTCCAAGGCGCTATCGGTCGAGACATTGCCGCTATCGCGCCAAGGGTCAAGCAGGGGTCAAGCCGGGAAGAGCCGCCCCGAACATGAAGAGACCCGCCGCGCGGGACGACGCGGCGGGTCCATGCCTCATGAAGCGAGCGGGTGGGGGGAGCTCGGCCTCACTTCGGCAACAGTACGGACGTCACGACATGGACGACGCCGTTTGATTGCACGAGATCTGCGGTGGCGACCTGGGCCATGCCGCCGCTCTCATCCTTGATGAAGATCTTGCCGTTCTTGGTGCTGGCAACGAGCCGATCACCCGACACCGTCTTCAACCGGGCGTGCCCGCCGCCAGACTTGATCAGCTTCAAAAGATCGCTCGCCGAAACATCGCCAGCCACCACGTGGGCGGTGAGAATTTTCGTCAGCTTCTTCTTGTTTGCCGGCTTCACCAGTGTCGCGACTGTGCCTTTTGGCAGCTTGTCAAAGGCCGCGTTGGTCGGAGCGAAAACCGTAAACGGTCCCTTGCTCGACAGCGTGCCGACCAGATCGGCAGCCTTCACCGCAGCTACAAGCGTCGACAGCGCAGGCGTGGCGACGGCAGCGTCGACGATCGTCGTGCTCGGGCGGGCACTGACTTGCGTGGCTGCAAGTGCGAGACAAGCGGCGACCAGGGTCGGCTTGAGGAACGTTGACAGGTGAAACGTCATTTTGAAACGTCCTTGGGTGATTGCGGGAGAGGTTCCAAAACGCATAGAACCATCTAGAGCAACGCGTGGGCGGCCGCCGAGTTTCGCGGCAATTCGCCCCTTAAATTCAGGCAATCTGGGTGATCTGATCGCTACTGCGATCAAAACGCCTGACATCTGGACACGAGCCGCCCAGACGATCGGGCGGCTCGCTTGAAGTCAGTCGTTTCAACCTCGGCCGATGTTACTTGGATTCACTCGGACATCATCCAGACTTCACTCCGGGCGATCGCCCGCGCCGGGTCCACCGCGACCTTGGTCACCGCGGCCGGATCCATGGCGGCCCCATCCGCGACGCTTCTCGCCCATCTCTGACAGCTTGGTTTTTTGCTCGTCAGATAAGCTTGCGTAGAACTTCTCGGCCGCCGGACGCACGCCGCGCACCGCGTCGAGACGAGCCGCCAACCCGGCTTCGAGGTTGGCAAGGCGCTCAGGCGCTGTCGGGCGCTGGCGAGGCGTGCCGTCGGCTGTGGGTTCGGGCCGCTTGGGGCAGGCGGCCTCAATTTTTCCGACGCCAGTTTTGATGGCCGTCTTCAAATCGTCGAGCGCAGGCTTTTGAGCGTCCGTCACCTTCAGGCGGTACTCAAGTCTGACCGCCATCACGTCGGCCATTTCGGCACCACGACCGTTACATACGGCGCGGTTCGAGGCCAAGAAGCCGAGCCCGCCGCCACCGCCTGCAGCGTGCATGCCGCCGTGACCACCATGGCCCCAACCGCCGCGATGCGCCGAAGCAGCTGCAACGCCGCCCAAGAGCGCGGCAAGGCCGACGGTGCCCAACACGATCTTGCGTGTTCTCGTCATTTTTATCTCCATCGGACGGGGCTGGTGCACTGGCCACCCGGCCAATTCCGCTCCGTCACACAGGGGAAACGGGACTGCGCGGTGTTTCCGTCGGCCCGACATCGGCTGGAGATGAAAATTTCGTTTCGGCCTCAATCCGCCTTCAGGCCTACTGGCAGCAACTTGCCAACGAAAACCGGCGCGCCTGACGGAGCGCCGGTCGGCGAGCCGCCGGGAGGTTCGACGGTGACGGCATAGGTCGCGCCGGAAATTGCACGCGTGTCGAAGGCGGCCAAGCTGACGCTGGCGCGCGGCGCGTTATCAGCAAGCAGGCCGAGCGATTTCGGCGCATTGAGGGTGTCGTGGATGATCCACAACTCGTAGCTCTTGCCGGCGGGCTGCTTGGCTGAAACCGGACGGACGGTGAATTGGCGTTTGCCGACATCGACCGTCATCAGGAACGCTGGCGATTGAGCATCTTTTTGCAGAACGGCCACGAACGTCTGCGGTGCGGCTTCTGGCACGCGCACCAGCGTGTCGCGATACATGACAAGGCCCGCGAGCGAAGCCGCCAGCGTCGAAACGCCAGCCGTCAACACGCGCCATCGGCTCACCCGGCCACGCAGCGCTGCGATCTCGTCTCGCGCGTGCGCGAGTTCGATGACGGTATCCCCATCCCCGACGCCGCGATTGAGCAGTTCTGACGGCCTGATGGCGCCAATGTTCGCGGTCCCCGGCTCGCCGCCGTCGGCTGTGCTTTTCGAAGCAACAGGGGAACGGCTACCCAACCCGGCGATGGTTCCCAGAAGCCGCGAGCGGATGTTCGTCGGTGGCTGTACGTCTGGCACCAACGCGATCAGCGGAGCAAGGTCGCGCTCGATGGCGGTGATTGCGACGGC
This sequence comes from Hyphomicrobium aestuarii, assembly GCA_034408685.1. GTDB lineage: Bacteria > Pseudomonadota > Alphaproteobacteria > Rhizobiales > Hyphomicrobiaceae > JANXVY01. Next base: position 6,336 of record JAWXCP010000078.1, read on the forward strand.
AAGGTCGGGTTCGATGGCGCGCCGGATCTCGACCTCGGCCCGCTCTGAGGCGTCAAGGGTCCCGAGCGCATACTCGGCGGCCAGATCGCTGATGTCATAGTCCCTGGTCATGGCGACAGACACGATCTGAGTTGAGCGATGGAACGATGCAGCCACGTTTTAATGGTCGCCACGGGATGGCCGAATTGCTGGCTCAGTTCCTCGCGGCTCGCCCCGTTCATGTAGGCCAAGACCACCATATCGCGGCGCTTGGGATCGAGCTTGTCGAGGCACTCCTTCAGTCGGCGCACATCTTCGGCCGTCTCGGCCAGCTGCAACGGCAGCGGTTCATCGGATGCCACATTCAAAGCCTCGGGCGTATCTTCGATCGACGCGTGGCTGTGGCGGCGGACTTCATCGAGCGCGCGGTTTCGGGCGATCGTTGCCATCCACGTGATCGGCGAGCCGCGACCGGGGTCGAAATCTGCCGCGCGCTCCCAGATTTTCACGTAGACCTCTTGTAGAATCTCGTCGGCAAGATCCCGACGTCTCAAAATACGGAGAATGATTCCATAGAGTTTCGCGCTAGTGGCATCATAAAGCGTGGCAAACGCCTGTTGGTCCGCGGTTGCAACACGCATTAACAAATCTGTCACAGGGTGCGGCGGCCGCTTCCCATCTCGCGATAATCCGTCTCGCGGTGGACCGTCTGGCGATCGACCGTCTGGCGATCGACCTGGGCTGGATACGTCGCTGGACATCGCGTTGGAAAGCCCGCTGGTTGCCGCCCCGATGCGTCGCGATGGTCCCAGTCCCATGGCGCCGTCAGACTGAACGGTGCATCGATCTCGAACTCTTACGGCCACGGCTACTGCCTTTTGTCAAATCGAACGTTGCCGAGCGCATGTCGCGGTTGGTGGCGGGTTAAGTATTCTTTGCAATAACAACGACATCCTGCGAGACGGGGCATTTGGCTCGCTGAAACAGCACCGTGGTGAAATCATGCGCTCCGACGTCAGCCCGATCGATGCCGCCGTCTATCTGGCTCTTGCTGCCGGTGGGTTTTGGGCCGCCTCGTGGACCGGCTCCGCGGCAGTTCAAGCTGCCGCGATCGCGTGCCTCGCTGCGGGTTCGAGCGTAGCCTTGCTGCTCGCGTCTCCGGTCGAGGCTGCGTCTGCCCGCCTCGAACCGCTCTACGGCAGCCACGTTGCGGCGATCTTGCTGTTTGCGCTGGGCGCGGGGTTGGCCGCAGCTGAGGGTTTTGACAGGCTGCCGCACGGTTTAGCCGGCGCTGTGCCGTTTTCGCTGCCGCCGTGGCTCGCTGTCGGGCTCGGATTTGCGGTCGGGGCCGGTGGCATCATCGCCATGGATACCGTACCGGGCGAATTTGCTCGCGCTGGCGACGGGCCGGACTCTGGCGGGCTTGACTCTGGCAGGCCGGACTCGGGCAGGCCCGTGGCTGCCAAGCGCGGCCGAGAAGCCTGGGCGGTATTTTTATGTTTCGGCCTAGCGGTGATGGTTCTCGCTGAGGCCTCGGACGGCGTCATGGCTGTCGGTATCAGCCTCGTTATGGCGCTCGTGGCTGCGCTGACAGCCGTGGAGCTGAAGGCCATGCTTCGACATGCCGATCTCCCAGCGGTCGGCGCAGTAGCATCGGCAGGTGATGCTGCTGACGCGTCACCGGGTGATGCGCCGTATGGCACCCTGACAGACTGAACCAGCGCACGGTTTGCCGTCAGCGGCGTTTGCGGTCGCGGCTCACGACCATCGGGCCTGAAGCACTGGCGGGCAGACCCGGCGCGATCGAGGGCGTCACGGCTGGCGCGACCGGGATGGGCTGTGAGGCCGAGACGGAATTCGCCCAGCCATAAGCCAGCATCGTAATGATTGCGCTGGCGGCGAAATAGTAGACCCCGGGCATCACGGTGGCGGTCGTATAACCCGATGAATTTACGTAAAAAATCATCAGCGCTAGGACCATGACGTCGGTCATCGAATAGCGGCCGACCCATTCCATGGTCGAGAAAGAGCGGCGGCGGAATTCCGGGGACAGGTCAGGCGATGTCACGAGCGTCAGCAGGTAAAGCAATTTGAGGAACGGGAAGAAGATCGACACCGCGAACACGACAGCACACAGGAAGAATTCCTGGTTGGTGTAAAGCGCGTAGATGATCGTCGCGATCGAATGCTTGTCGGTCCAGACATAGATCGTCGTGAACTGGATGACCGGCAGAATGACGCCGAGTGCGAAGAACACCGTCGCGATGATGATCAGGAAGCTCAAGACGAAGTTCCGGAACGGCGACGCTGGACCTCGGATCTCGGGCTCTTTCTCCGGCAGCACCGCCTCTCCGCGCGCGGCGTCGATCCGCAGCCAAGCGTAGGCGAGGATCATCAACAGAACGGCGGCGGTGAAGTAGTAGACGCCTTGCAAGCTCGCGGCGTCATAGACGCCTTGGCTCTTGATGAAAAAGATCGTCAGCGCTAGCACGAGAACGTCGTGCATGCTCCATTTGCCGAGCCACTCGATCGCGCGTAGGCGCCTGCTGTGGCGGATGATCTCGGCCGAGGGTAGCGTCGAAACAAGTAGCAAGTACAGCAGCTTGATGACCGGCAAGATAATCGAAAACACCAGAACCATAATGGCCAGAAAGGTCTGGCCGTCGTTCATCAGGACATTGACCGTCGAGATGAGCGAGTGTTCGGTCGAGAAGAATACGAACTTCGTCAGCTTGATCATCGGAAGCGTGATGCCAAGCGCGAGGCACACGCTGGCCGCGAGGATCGCGAGGCTCAACAGGAAGCGCCGCCCGCCAAGCCTCATCGTGCGCCCTTCATCGGCCTGCCCCGTTCAAGCAATCGGCTTAGCGTTCAATATGTCTACGGTCGGGCGGTCTCGTTATCGAGTTGGCACGCCCGACCGCCGATAGCGTCAGGCACTCGCCTTGTGGATCAGGCCCTTGTCCTGGAGCAGCGTTTGCAGTTCGCCATCCTGATACATCTCGCGGACGATGTCACAACCGCCGACGAAATCGCCCTTGATGTAGAGCTGTGGGATGGTCGGCCAGTTGGTGAAGCTCTTGATGCCCTCGCGAACCGACATGTCTTCGAGGACGTTGACGTCCTTATAGGTCACGCCGACGTGGTCGAGCACCTTGGCGATCGTTGCCGAGAACCCGCACTGGGGCATCATCCGCGTGCCCTTCATGAACAGCACGACGTCGTTGTCGGTGATCATCTGCTTGATCTTAGCGTGTGCCGGATTAGCGGTTTCGGTCTGGTCGGTCATCGCAAACGCTTTCAGGTTGGTTGCGGAAGGGTCGCGCGTTGTCTCGCGTAGATGTGACCGCGCTGCGGCAGGTGTCAAGGTCGTGGCTGACGAGGCCCAGGGCGGGCGCGTCAGGTGGCGGGCGCGTCAGGTGGTGCGTCAGCTCGTGCGCGTCGCGATTAGCGACTTCGGCAGGGCGCTGGCGCGTTCAAACCGGATGCTGGCGTCTGGAAACAGCGCTTTCATCTGCGCAAGGTCGAGCAGGTTGATACTTTGGACGTCGGCCATGGCTTGGTCGAGGGTCGCGGCTTTACCAATGTAACCGAGGTCGAAACGCATCAGCAGGCGAGCTCGGGTCTGTTCGGGCAGCCACGCGAAAAACGGCGTGCGGAAGTGCGGTTCCACCGGGAACCATAGGTAGGGCGTCTGAACATAATATTCGGTCGCAAGACGGCGGATTTCGCTCGCACACGCCTGCATCTGCCGCCATTGGCCGACATGTTCGATTAGCGAATTCGAATGGGCGAGGTCGAAACTGCCATCGGCATAGGCGGCAAGGTTGCAGGCGTCGCCATAGGCGAAGTCGAACAGCGGGCCGGATTTCGGCTGCGTCTTTTCGAGGTTGACCACGGTCACGCGGGCTTTAGCGGCATCGAGGGCTGGCAGGATCGGGCGCCAGTATTCCTCGCGACCGCCAATGTCGATAATCCGGCACTGGCCTTTGCGGGCCGAGATTGCCCGGATTTGCGCTTCGATTGCAGCAAAGCGCTTGCCGCGGAAATAGTTGCTCCAGCCGTCAGCAGCTTGCTTGGCGAGGTAGTAGTCGTGCGATCGTTCGGCAGCGGCTGTGCTGGCAGCGGATGTCATTGCGGTGTCCTGGGGCGCGGATTTGATCGCGCGAGATAATCACCTCTGCCCCAACAAGGGCTTAACCAAACCGCTGGCATTGGACATTCGCCTGGCGCCGTGCATTCCACCGACGTCAGGGCCACTCGCTGCTGTCGGTTCTTGCCACATAGGTCTGATCTTCCTGGTGTTTGCGCTCGAATTTCAGGAAATCGTAGTAACCGCACCGCGTTTCGTTGGGGAAGCTGCGGCAGATCTTTGGCCGGGCCGCGTAGACCCCGCAGTTGCGCTTTTCGGTGTCGAAGAACCGGCAAATACGCCCGAAGTGCTCGTCCTTCTTGCGTCGCATGGTCCACTTCGAGCCGTGGGCTTCCTTGGTGAACTTGCGTTCGGCGTCCTCGAACGTCATGTCGAAGTGTTTGGCGAGGCGCGCAACGTCGGCTTTCTCAACCGTGATGTTGGGGTAAGAACAGCAGTAGCCGGGGCACTTCGAGCAGTCGTACGTCACTTTCGACATCGGGCGTTATCCGCGAGTGTTTCTTGGTTGGTGCTACCGTTCTCACACCGCGCCGTCGAGGGGGCGATTTTGGGGGGCGATTTCGGCTTGTTTTGGCGACGTGGCTGCAAATTTGGTTGACGGGATGGTCGGAACTTATATAGAACATAATAAAATCGAAGGTGCGCCATAGCCGTCGCCTGGCTGAATGTGGTGGAGAAGCAACACGAAACGGCCTTGGCGATGCGTCATTTGTCTATCGTGGCAAAACTTGAGTCGGGCGTCGTGCCCGTTGGCAATGGATGGAGGCTGCGATGGCTGGGTCGGTGAACAAGGTGATCTTGGTGGGCAACCTCGGCAAGGATCCCGAGATCCGCCGCTCGCAGGACGGCCGCCCGATCGCCAATCTCAGCGTCGCGACAACTGAAACGTGGCGTGACAAGAACAGCGGTGAGAAGCGCGAAAAGACCGAATGGCACCGCGTCGTGATCTTCAACGAAAATCTCTGCAAAGTCGCCGAGCAGTACCTGCGAAAAGGCGCCAAGGTTTACATCGAGGGTGCGCTTCAGACCCGCAAGTGGCAGGATCAGAGCGGCGTCGAGAAGTTTTCGACCGAGGTCGTTCTGCAGAACTATGGTGGCACGTTGCAGATGCTCGACGGACGCCAGGGCGCTGGCCCTGGCATGCAGGAGGGCGGGGCTGATTACGACAGCGGACCTGATTTTGGTGGAGGCGCTCCGCAGGGCGGCGGTTTTGGAGGCGGCCAGGGCGCGGCTCCAAGCGGCGGGTCTGGCAACCGTTCGGGTGGTCGGCCTTCCGGCACCGGTGGTGGGTTTGGTGGCGGCAAGGGTGGGGCGGGCAACAGCCCGATCGACGACGAGATTCCGTTCTGAGCGGCGGGCTACGTGCCGGACGCCTAGGTTCGTTTGGTGGGGCGGCGGCTCGAGTGGGAGCGGGCTGGAGGGGGAGCGGCTTGAGGGTTGCAGCTCTGGCGCCGTCGGGCGGTCGAGCCGTTCGCCCACCGGTCATTCGATGGGCTTTATGGCGCGACCTGTTTTGCTAGGCCGGGACGCCAGCAGGTCGGGGCGGCGTTCGGCCGTCAGGCGTTCGGCTTCGGCCCGGCGCCACGCGGCGATGCCTGCGTGATTGCCCGATAGCAGTGCATCGGGGATCTGCCGTCCCTCCCACTCGCGCGGGCGGGTGTATTGCGGGTACTCGAGCAGGCCGGTTGAAAAGCTCTCTTCGTCGAGCGAGCCTGCCGCGCCCAAGACGCCGGGGATGAGGCGCAGGCAGGCGTCGATGATCGGGAACGCGGCGAGTTCACCACCTGACAGCACGTAGTCGCCCAGCGAAACCTCGATCAGGCCGCGCCCTTCGATCACGCGTTCATCGACGCCCTCGAACCGTCCGCATAGCAAGGTAAGCCCTGATCCGGCGGCGAACTCTGCCGCTCTGGCCTGCGTGAACGGTTTTCCGCGCGGCGACAAATAGATCGCTGGTGCAAGCGGTGACAGGGCGCGCGCCTCATCAATGGCGGCGGCGGCAACGTCGGCGCGCAACACCATGCCCGGGCCACCGCCGGCCGGGCTGTCATCGACCGTCCGGTGGCGGCCGATGCCGTGGGTGCGGATGTCGACGGTGGCCATCGACCACAGCCCGGCGGTCAGCGCTTGGCCGGTCAGCGACGCCGCCAAGGGGCCCGGAAACACGTCCGGGAACAGCGTGATTGCTGTGACGGCAAACGGCGGCCGTCCATCGTTCTGGGGGAAATGGGGCATGGGTCGCGTTGTGCCGCGCGGCGGGGCCGTGTGGCAAGGGGGCTGGGCTCGCTCAAGGCATCCGGGGCGGACATCCAGCGTTGGACGCTATGGGCCACTTTGAGACGTCGGCCTCTCGCCGACGACGGGCTTGCTCATCGTCCGATCTTTGATAGCTTAGCTGAAGTCCGGGGGTAGCAAGAAAAAGTCCACCCGCACCTGATCTGGGCCGATGACCAGACTTCTGTTGCCTGGAAGGCAGGGCGGCCTTGGTGCCTCAATTGGGGGACAATCCTAATGCACGCGCGAATGTCAGTGTTGTTGTCACGCGGGGTTGGTTTATGAAGCCTCAACAGTCCGCTAATTATGCGAATGTTCTAGAGGCCCAGATAAAGGCGATCGTCGAGCAACTTGGTGCAAGCCTTCCACCGACCGTTTTCTCCAACAAGTATAGCGCTGATGCATGCCTCTCCCTTTAGCTCAGGCCAACGCTGCGTGAACTGAGCCGAAGCGGCGGCAGCGGCGGGCGCCATCGATGATCTGGCGCATGGTGCGGGC
>JAWXCP010000079.1:0-9569 GCA_034408685.1 Hyphomicrobium aestuarii
AAATCAAGCGACGCAAAGCTCAGCTGGTCCATGGCGATCCCCTCGAATCAATGGACCCAATGTGCCATCATCCGGTCGGGTTGTTCAGAGGTTCCCTTGTTAGTCTCGAAGCCGGGCCTTCCCGCGATCCGAAGATGATGCTATCTATAGGTAGGGAAATCGTTAAGCGAAACCCTGTGTCCCCTTTAGCGATTAAAATCTTTGAGCGCAAAATCAGATTGAATCCAAGTGATAACTATGCATGGAATTTTTTAGCGGACATCTACCAAAACCTCGGTGATAAAAAGAGTGCTGAAGGCGTGTTGCGTGCTTTTTTTGCTTCAGAAAGCATTCATACCTGGACGATAAACCATCTAGTAGAGGTTATCGCCAGCGATGATCGAGTCGATGAAGCAATCGGAATTATCGAAAGTGCTATTTCTGCTGGGCTTACAAATCATCACACGGAAATTTTACATGAAAGGTTGAAGGCTGGTTGGGTTCTGTCACCCCCAGATGCAAAGCCTAAAAGCATCTCTGAGGATGATGACGACGTTTCTGAATCATCTGAATCAATTGACCCGCTCATAGTGGATGGGCTGGTTTTGCTGCCTCAAGACATTAGCTCATCAGGCGAACTTAAGCGCATTCGTTTTGTCTTGGACAATAATATTGCCTCACGAACGGATCAATCGCTGATTCGGCTTCGAGAATTGCTAGCTAGCGATTTCGCTCCTGAGTACGCAAGAATGCTCTCTATTCGATATGGAATTTGGGACGGCGACGGAGAAGAGCTGACTGACTTTGCCTCTGCGTTTGAATTTGCTCTTAGCACCAGAGACATGGCGCGCCTCGAGAGGCTGAGCATATATTTCCCCAGACTAGCCCGGAATATTCATCAGGCTTGATGATTTCGGTGGCGGCCGTGGCGTAGGGCGTTGAAAGCGCGTAGCAAACTGTTGCGAGACAAGCGTGCAGGCTCAGCAAACGGAATGCCACAGCCACCATGACCGACATACCACTCCTGCCCTTCGATCTGCCAGCGGTTCACCGCAAGAAGCTCACAGTTGATTTCGACGGCGGCAACCAGTCATCCGACGCGGGCGTGCTGCTGCTGCGGGCCGCCGAGCAGAAGATCGGCGTCATCGCGCGGTTGGCGGCCGCACTGCCCGACCGGCGTGATCAAGCCCGCATCCTGCACCGGTTCACCGAGATCATCGGCGCACGCGTGTTCGGCATCTGCTGTGGCTGGGAGGACGGCATCGACCATAACCGGCTGCGCGACGATCCGGCGTTGAAGATGGCGGTCGGGCGCTGCCCGCAGACGGGTGCCCCGCTCGCCTCGCAGTCGACGATCAGCCGCTTCGAGAATGCACCATCGAAGTGGGATGCGGGCCGCCTCGCCCGCGCGCTCGTTGATCAGTTCACCGCACACGTGACGCCTGCATATCGCGATATCTTCGACATCGACGACACGTTCGACGCCGCTCACGGTGGACAGCAGATGGCGTTCTGGAACGCCCATAACGACGAGCGCGGCTTCGCGCCCATCCATGTCTATCACGCGAAGACCGGCCTGCCGGTTGCCACCATCCTGCGGCCTGCCAAGACACCCGCTGGACGGGAAGTACGGACCGTGATCAAGCACCTCACGAAGCAGATCCGCAAGGCGTGGAAAAAGGCCAATATCGTCTGGCGCGGCGACAGCCACTATGGCCGCGCGGAGGCCATGGACTGGTGCGACAGCAACGGCGTCGGCTATATCTTCGGCTTCCCCGGCAACAGCATTCTGGCGAAGGAAGTGGCTGAAGCCGCTGACCATTTGCGCTTCTGGCATGCGCTGTCGGACGCGCCGAAGTCGCGCTGCTACAAAACACTCTGGTACAAGGCCGGCAGCTGGTCGGCACCCCGCCGCGTCATCGCCCGCATCGAAGCCTCGATGCACCCAGACCCCACGCCGGCCGACCCGAAAGCCATGCGCCAGGAGATCGACATCCGCTATGTCGTGACCTCGCTCGATGGCGATCCCGAACGCCTCTACGAAGGCGTCTACTGCCAGCGCGGGCAGATGGAAAACCTGATCAAACTGCACAAAGCCCAGCTCGCGTCGGATCGCACATCCTGCCATTCGGCAACCGCCAATCAAGTGCGCCTGACGCTGCACACGGCGGCGTTCTGGCTGATGCACACAATGCGCGCCGCGATCCCCGAAGGCCATGCACTCGCGAAAGCCGAGTTCAATACGCTCCGTCTGCGCCTGTTGAAGATTGCCGCCCGCGTCGTCGAATACGGCAGCCGCATCCGCGTGCATCTGCCGTCGAGCTGCGTCGAGAGAACCCTGTTCCGTAGCCTTGCCCTCGGCCTTTCGCCGTCCGGGTGAGGCACGGGGCATGCGTGCCCCCAACGAGCCGCCGAGGAAGGCACATCAACCCAAAACGCGTTGTACCGTGAGTTGCTGATCAACGGCCAATCGGCCGGATGATGCCGCGCGATCATCAACTCAAGCCCCGAGGCGATGGCCGTAGTGCATGATCCGGGCTAGACGCGTTGATCATGCTGGCCCGCGCGATGTTTGGCGATGACGAGGCAGGAAATAACGTTCGCAAAATATTGGCAAAGCCACCTCGGGAACTGCATTCTGCTGAACGTATTCTAAAAGGTTTTCTCGGGCCATTCCTATCTGCAAATGACAACGCAAGCTTCTTGTCCGCTGTAAGACGTGAATCGCATAGTATTATTCTAGCACTGCATGAAGCTATTGAAAGTACGGTTGAACAGGATAGACGAGCGGCTTAATTCTCGACATTTACAGCTGTGACGTACTGGCAGATGGCGACCCACAGTCAAGGTGATTACTTGAACGGTTATGGCTCTACGGTGTTTTTTTCCCCTTCGTGTAGCTGCGAACCCAGCCAATGAAGCGGGCGTCCTCGTCACGGGCGGGGTCCTTGGATTTGGCCCACTCGACGTAGAGGCTTTCCAGCAGATGCTTGTCCCATCGTGGGGCGACCTCGTAGAGCCGTTCGACCGCGCGCGACGAAACCAGGATGCGGCGGTCACTTGCGGGCCCCTTCGACGACGGATGGATCTCGACAATTGTCTCGCCTTGCTGGTAGCGCAACACGCGCATCTCTGGCCGCGTCGACAGCCAGAAGATCGGATGCGCCATCATGGCGGAGCCATGCTTCGGTGCGTCCGTGATGTTGTAGTGTCTGGTTGGTGCAAGTCCAGCCCATGGGAGGTCACGACCTATGTAGCCGAAGGTGACTGCGTCGCAGCGATGCGGGGTGGGGAGCAACCGGAGGCGAACGAATAGCCTGCAGGATAACGAACCCGTTTCGGCGGCGTGATGTGGCGAGCTTGCCGGAGCACGGCGAAGCCTGGGCCATCTGGCCTATCTCGATGCGTTGATGTGACTGTCAAAGCGACTTCGAGGCACACGATGTGGTTGGGGGTGGGATATTCGGACGGCAGTGCAAAGGAAGCGGAGAGACCTGTCCGGCGTGTGCGAGTCGGGCCGGAGTCAGAGCCCGCATAGTACTGAAGTGGCCGGGATGTGGGCCACGAGAGGCGCGTGAAGCAAAGCCGCGCTGAGGGAAGGTGGGTAGGAAGGTGGAGACGTGAAGTCTGGGCCAAAGCAACAGAGCGCCGGAAGTGCCGACAAGGCTATGCAAGGCGCAGAATCCCGCGCGCGAGAGCGTTCGATCAACCGGGATGAAGCTGTGGTGTGGACGGAACGTATGCTGTCGGCACTGGGCAACGGTGTCAAAGGCGGCAAGTGGTTCAGTTTGATGGACAAGGTGTTTGCACCGAAGACGTTGGCGTTGGCGTGGAGGAAAGTCCGCGACAACAAAGGCGCAGCCGGTGTGGATGGGCAAAGCATCGCAAGGTTCGCGGCGTCGGCAGAGCTGTATCTGTCAGAGCTGTCGGCCGCATTGAAGGACGGAACTTATCGTCCGCAGGCGGTCAAACGAGTCGACATTCCGAAGGGTGATGGCAAGACGAGACCGCTGGGCATTCCAACGGTCAAGGATCGCATCGTTCAACAGGCTGTCCGGCTCGTGATCGAACCGATCTTCGAGCATGGGTTCGCGGACAGAAGCTTCGGCTTCCGTCCGGGACGGGGATGCCATGATGCGTTGCGCGTGGTCGATGGTCTGATCAAGGATGGTTTCACGCATATCGTGGACGCTGACTTGCAGGCGTATTTTGATACGATCCCGCACGACCGTCTGATGGCGCGGATTGAGGAAAAGATCAGCGATGGTCGGGTTCTCGATCTGCTCCGCAAATGTCTGAAGGCCGATATCCTGAAAGGAACAGAGAGTTGGACTCCGGTGCAGGGTTCTCCGCAAGGTGCGGTGATCAGCCCTCTGCTCGCGAACATCTACCTCGACCCGCTGGATAGGTTGATGGCCGCGCGTGGCTTCAGAATGGTGCGGTATGCGGATGACTTCGTAATCCTGTGTAGGACCCGCGAAGATGCCGACGCCGCACTTGACGATGTCCGCGCATGGGTGACAGCCAACGGCCTGACACTCCATCCCATGAAGACGCATGTCGGCGACTGTCGGATACCGGGTCAAGGATTTGAGTTCCTGGGATACCGGTTTGAAGCTGGCAAGCGCTACGTGCGAAAGAAGAGCCTGACGAAGCTCAAGGACAGTATCCGGGATAAGACGCGACGCACGCGGGGTGTCAGCCTCGAGTGCATCATCGCCGAGCTTAACCCGGTGCTGCGCGGCTGGTTTGGGTACTTCAAGCAAGCCCATCCGGTAACATTCAAAGACCTCGACGGCTTTATCCGACGACGATTGCGTTCGATCCTGCACAAGCAGGAAAAGCGCTCATGTATTGGGTTCGGCCACGATGACCATCGAAGATGGCCAAATGCCTTCTTCGCACGTCTTGGGTTGTTCGCACTTCACACAGCTTGGACGGTCGCGAGACAGTCTCGATGAAGCAACCACCGACTGGAGAGCCGTATGCGGGAAAACCGTCCGTACGGTTCGGAGGGAGGGGTCGGTGAAAGCCTTCCCGACCCCTATCCTGGACGTCGCCATGTCGGAGCGCGGCGCCACGTCGAGGGCGTCGAGCACGAAGAAGTCGCGAACGGGGTGGCGTTCAGGGAGGAGCAGACCAGTCACCAGCACAGGGTAGCTTTGGTTCGCGGCTGGCTCAAACGATTCGTACTTTGGCCGACCGCTTCGTACATCCAGCGACCAAGGTTCGTACCTTTGCCGACCCTCCTTCGTACCTTTGGCGACGGCTGGCAGAGGCAATGTCCAGGGCTTTCAATGGCTTGGTCCGGTTATCCACACCCCGTAACTCATCTAACCATTCTTAACAGTTTTAACTCCCCGATTTTGAAAATTTGGGTGGGGAAGTTGGGGCTTGAGGGCTCTTGCCCGGTGGTGAAAGGCAATGAAAGGCAACCCTCGCGCTGGATTTTTGCACGGCAGATGTGCTATCGTTCCGAGATGAGGGACACCCTCACCCGCGTTATGCCATCGGCAGCGCCGACAGACGCCGAAATCAAAGCTTGGCAGGCCCTGCCCCGCGACGAGCAGCTCGCACGCCTGAGGGAAGCCCTCAACCACCCCGACAGCAGCGTCTACTGCGGACTGACGATGGAAGAGATCAAAGCGAACGCCCGGAAGCGCGTTGCCCAACGTGGCAATGGCTAAGTTCGTCGTATCGCGCAGTGCAAGCGCGCAGCCCGAAGCCATCTACGAGTTCACAGATGCTCGGATGGGCAACTATCAGGCCGAAGCCTACCTCGAAGGCTTCAATCACATCTTCAATTTGCTGGCGGACTTTCCGCGCATCGGCGTGCACGCCGACGAATTCCGCGTAGGCCTGCGCCGTCACCGATACCAATCCCACTACATTTTCTATACCGAAGAAGCCGACCACATTTTCATTCGCGACATTTTCCACGTCTCCCAAAATCTACGCCCGAGCATGTTCGATTAGGCGACCATAGCGGCCTGTCGACGTGTCTACGCCAGTTCCCGCAGCCGTGCTTTTCTGCCCGAATCGAAACATTCCGCTTGCCTGGCTCGGAGCGGTTCGGCAGTCTGTGGACGGATCAACACGTCGACACGTTCAAGCGCCGGAGACTTCATGAAAACACTCATTATTGCGTCCCAGAAAGGCGGCGGCGCCAAGACAACGACCGCCACTGAAATGGCGATGGCCGCCAAGTCTGCAGGGCTTGCCGCCGCCATCATAGATACCGACCCGCGAGCCACGTCTTGCTTCTGGGCCGAAGCGCGCGGATGCGGCGATATCTCCATCAGCCCGGTGTTCCCGGCCCTGATCCCCAGCCGGTTGAAGGCGCTCCAAGAGGTCGGCCTGGTAGAGCTTCAGCGGCCGCGAGCGGACACGGCCAGCTTGTCACGAACTTGAAGTGTCTGCATGGTGTCGTCGGGCTTTGCATCGGGTTGGAGGCGGGACATGGCGGGGCGCGGTATGCGGCATCAGCTCGGTTCGATCATGTGCGCGGCGGTGTTGTTCAGCATCGCCAGCCTGCCCGCGCGGGCGCAAGGCTCTGGCGATCTCGTCGCGCTCAACGCCCAGGCCGTGCGGACGAACGCCGCTGCGGATTCATGTGGTGGGGCTTGGCAGATTGTGTGGTCGTTCGCGACGGCATGTTCTTTTTCGGAATTCGGCTGCTTCTGCGGGATCAGCGTCGCGGCCTTGTAACCAACACAGTATTCCGAACCACTGGCGCTCACTTATCTGATCTACAAGCGTTTTTTTGACATTTCCGCCTCGACTGTCAGCACATCTGAATTCGCCGACAGCGTCCGGAATATCGCGCCATGTCATAGACTTGCACCGCCCCTTCGCCGCAGGCGTCAGCACCGGTGGTGCATAGGGTGTGAAAGTTGCCTTCCTCACTTGCCCTCAACGAAATGCGAATAACCAAGTGGGCTGCGATGGTTCAACACGCAGGTCAAGTCAGTTCCTATGTTCGGCCGGGAACGCGTTCCTCCGCCCCGGCCGTGCGGTTCCCGCCAGCACGGAGCGCAAGGGCGAGTCAAGGACGACCACCTCTTTGTGGTCGCCCGCAGGGCTTGGCCTTGACCGGCCGAGCACCGTGCTAGGGTGGCGCGAGGCAATGGCGATCATCGGCATGCCAGATCAAAGCCGTTCGAACATCACGCTGCACCCAAAATGGGCTCAGGATAGTCTTCGTCGATGCGGATCATTGCCCGGCGGTCGCGCAAGACATTCGTCGACACGCGTTCAGGGTCCCGGGACTGGCCGGCGCTAAAAGCGGCCATCGATGCGTGGCACGACGAAGTGAAGAAAGCCGAATGGTCGAGCATGGCGGACGTGAAACGGCTCTACGCGACTGCAAGTATCATCTCGGCCGATCGCGTCGTGTTCAATATCCAGGGCAACAGCTACAGGTTGGTGGCGGCGATCGATTTCGAGAAGGGTATCGCCTTCATCACGTGGATCGGCACCCACGCGGACTACGACAAAATCGATGTTAGGACGGTGCAATATGGCCAGTGATATCAAACCTATTCGGTCCGTTGCCGACTACGAGGCGGCACTCGTCGAGGTCGAACGGCTGTGGGGCGCGAAGGCTGGCACGCCGAAGGGCGACCGTCTCGACGTGCTCGCGACATTGATCGAGGCATACGAGGAGCGGCACTATCCAATAGACCCGCCCGACCCCATCGCGGCGATCAAGTTCCGCATGGAGCAGCAGGGGCTGACGCGCAAGGACCTGGAGACGATGATCGGCACGCGGACGCGGATTTCCGAGGTGCTATCTGGCAAGCGAGCGCTGTCGATCGGCATGATCCGCCGCTTGCATGACAAGCTCGGTATCCCGGCCGAGGTCCTCATTCGGCCGACGCGACGGGGAGAGGCGGCGTAGCGTCTGACAAGTCGCCTGTCGCCCGTTGCCTTTGTGTCCGGCTTACGACTTGATAGCCACCGTCAATGCGGACATCCTCGTGGCGTCGGTAAGGGCCAGGATCGGAAGTGAGTGGATCAGTCTTGGCTCGATCCACTTGCGGTCAAAACCAAGCGCCGAACCCACTCTTTGTCGGATGCCAACATCTCGTCTCGCAAAGTCATGTCGTACTGCGAATCCGGTTCTTCGAGATCAAGGTCGGCGCCTGCCAATAGAAACAGTGTCGTTAGATCGCGCAAATCATGAAGAAATGCCAACCTTGTGACGCTGAACATTGATAAATACCTTGAATTAGGGCTGGCACCTAACTTTAGTAATTCACATGCGGTCGTAAACGTATCAACCGGTGCTTGTCCACCAAAACGACAAGCGGCATGCACGCAAATGCTTAGAGCTGTCTGACCTTCATCGTCCACGAAATTCAAATCGGCGCCAAGTTCTGCAAGAGCCGATGGCCAGCGATTTCCTCCGAGCCAGGTCAACTGCTGAAGCAGCTCGCTTAGTTTTTGCGTCGGCCAGTCCTTTAACAAATACAACTCGTTCAATAGCGCGTCGGAACTTTCTTTGGTTGAAATTCCAACCAACCGATCGAACTCTTTCTCAAAATCAACACTTTGCATCGAATGCCCTAAGCGTTTGTCACGAAGCTTGGATATGAAACGGGCTCGACACCCGATGTCTGTTCAGGGTCAGGGGCGGCCATCGCGACATCTTGCCACACTTCCACTTCCTATTCCAGACCGACCGCTCATGGCACGGAAGGAGAACGCCGTCGCGATACACCTTATAGCTGCCGACTTGCTGCGCTGCGGCGCAACGACGGTCAGGGCCATAACCAGACGGTTTCTCCCAAAACTCTCCGTGAACGGGTGACCAGCGAGCCACCCGGCCCGCCATCTTGGCGGAGCCAAGCTTCGGTTGGACGGCGGCTTCGATAAGTGCTGCGGAGCACGTGGCAACAGCATTACCCAGGACGTAAGGAGGTTAAGGCGTAGGAGGTAAGAGCGTTCTGGCAACACGGAACCCGATGCCATTACTCCGGCGATCAGGTAGGCCGTTACTGCGGTTGGACGAGCGAACGTAGCTAGAAACGTTGCTCCATGAACCGCCTCTCAGTACGCGAGGAGACAATTGTGTCTTGCAGGCAATTTTGTTTGGCGTTCCATCCCTTGAAGGGACATTATAATTAATTGATTTGCAATCCTCGACCCACTCCCAAACGTTACCGTGCATATCGTACAGCCCAAACGCGTTGGGCTTTTTCTTCATCACCGGCTGGGTCCTATCGATTCGATAGTCAGAGTCCTCAGCGTACCATGCGTACTCTTTCAGCTTCGCCTCTTCGTCGCCAAACGACCACTCCCCAGGATTGCCAGCGCGCGCGGAATATTCCCATTCAGCTTCCGACAGGAGACGATAGTTTTTTCCGGTTAGCTTGGAGAGCCAAGCGGCGTATTGGTTAGCATCTTGCCATGAGACGTTAATGACGGGTCTGTCTGCTACGCCCCAACCCTCGTCAGCACCTGAACTAATTGGTCCCAAAGGGTTGCAGCCCTGTTCGACCGGGCTGATGCCTGACAGATCGAACCGGGTTGATACCTGACACTATTCGCCATTCGTTCTGGTGTCACGTTTCGGTTCCGGCGCTGAG
>JAWXCP010000001.1:0-5360 GCA_034408685.1 Hyphomicrobium aestuarii
CATCGCGACCCGATACGAAAAGTGCGACGGAAACTACCTTGCACTCGTCAAACTGGCCGCGACCAGAATATGGATGCGGTTTATGAGTCGGTGACCTAGGGCGCCGACGCGAGGGACGTTGCTGCGATCTGCTGAAGGCGCACTCTGCTCACGGCACACCCGCCGACGGTCAACGCTTCATTGAGAAAAACGATGGTGGAGCTAAGCGGGATCGAACCGCTGACCTCTTGCATGCCATTCATTTCTAGCTGGATTTGGTCGTTTCTTGCTGCTTCGCTTTGGACGAAATACTATGTAACAAAAACAGCATGGTACGCTTGAGTCTTGTCCGAAATCATCCAGCAGAGTACGGAGCTAGCCACGCTTTTGTGTGCCCCATGTGTGACCCGTGAAGCAGCTGGTCACAGTGCATCCTGAGGACCAAGTGATGGAAATTTCGAGTGATCGAGCGTGTGCAAACGCTCGCACAACGGGGGACCGGGAAGATTTCCCGGTGTCGGGGGTGCCGGGCTTCTCGCTGCGGGTATCGAAGGACGGGCGCAAAGTATGGACCTTGCGCTATCGCACCGGATCGCGAAGCCAGCGACGGGTTAGAATAAGAGAGTATCCAGCGATGTCCCTGCAGGAAGCGCGGAAACGGGCTCGGACGGCGCTGAACATCATAGCGGATGGTGAAGACCCGGCTGCAGACCGGGCGGCCCTGCGCCACGGAAAGAAATTCTCGGACCTATGGGACTATTGGTACGAGCGCCACGCCAAGCGAAAGCTCGACAGCGCCGAGCAAGAAAAAACGCGTTACGCTTAGCACATATATCCACATCTTGGCAGCTTTCCGATGGCCGATTTGCGCCGACAGGATGTGGCGTCAATGCGCGACTATGTATTTGACCACTCTGGTCCGGTTCAGTCGAACCGCTGCCTCGCGCTCGTCAATCGCGTCCTGAACTTCGCCCTTGAGGAAGATCTGATCGAGGCCAATCCAGCTGCGCGCATGCGCAAGGCTGGCAAGGAGAAGCCGCGCGAGCGTGTTTTGAGCGACAACGAGATCGCGAAGTTGTGGCGGGCGCTTGCTGACGCCGAAAGCTGGACGGCGGCCGCAGGAAGCGGTGCAATGGGTCGGCCGCTGTCACTTCCGATTGTCCGTGCAATTCGGGTTTTGCTGCTAACCGGACAGCGCCGCGCCGAAGTAGTCGAGGCGCCGATTGGCGAATTAGCCTTGTGGGATAGGCAGCCCGTTTGGACGATAGCTTCGCAACGCGTCAAGACTGACGTGCCCCATCGCGTCCCGCTCGCTACATTGGCCGCGTTCGAATTTCGGCGCGCCATTGCCGATGCCAATGCGGCTGTGCCTGCCAACAGCACCGGGGCGTTATTGGTATTCCCGTCGCCTAACAATTGGCGGGAGCCGGTGGGTCCGGCTGCCGTCACGAAGGCGATGCACCGGCTCTGCAAACGCATTGGCATCGATCGCGCCGGGCCGCACGACTTGCGGCGAACCGTCGGGACAGGCCTCGCCAAACTCGGCGTGCCTCCAGATATTCGGTCGCTGGTCTTGAACCACACGCGGGGCCGGTCAACTTCCGAGACGACAAGGGTTTATGATCGCCACGGGTACGACAATGCGAAGCTTGAAGCGCTGGCCAAATGGGAAAATCATGTCAGCTCAATCGTGAGCGGGCGTATCGAGTGCGACAATGACACCATCGCACGGTTAGACTTCGCCAAGTGACTCAAGCGGCAGCAATAATGCCGAGCGGGATGATACGATAGCATCAGCTTCAGCGCGTTCAACATCGGATGTGTGACGCCTGGGCGCACACGTTACCCTTGATCTTGAACCCCACCAGCGCCGCGACGATTACGGTCACGGCCAAGGTTTACATTCACTACAGTTACGACAAAGAAAAGCGCGAGGCGTTTAGCGCGTGGGGTTTACTGCTCGATCGATATTCCCCGCCTTTCCCGCTGCATCCTGGATCTTCCCGGTTTTTCCCGCGATTCCCTCTTCGACGACAGCCATCGCCATGCCAAGCTCTCCAATAAATACCGATGCGCGGGACCATTTGGTGACCCCGAACAATCAGCAGCCCGCGAAGCGACACCACCCGACCGTTCATGAGTACAGACAATGCCGACGACAGATGTGGCTTTCAAAACAACAACCGAACGTGAAGACGAGCAGTTGCGGGGACTGAAGACCGTGGTCGCGAAGACGGGCCTATCGCGCTCGACGCTCTACGCCTACGTCTCGACCGGGCTGTTCCCGAAGCAGCGACGCCTCGGCGTGAGGCGCATTGCGTGGCTCGCGTCCGATGTCAGAGCGTGGATGGACCTCCCCCGATTCAGTGGAGAGCCATTCGCTCTTCGTTTCGGTTGGTCTGGAACGTTGCTTCGAACGCGAGCGGACTGACGTAGCCGAGGCTCGAGTGCCGTCGGCGTGGATTGTAGAACCCTTCGATGTACCGGCCAATAGCCTTGCTGGCTTGGTCGCGGGTGGTGAAGGCCGTTCGCCAGATCAGCTCGGATTTGATGGTCTTGAACACGGTCTCAACCATGGCGTTGTCGTAACAGTTGCCGCGTCCGCTCATCGAGGCGACGAAACCGTTGTCGCGCAGCAGGCGGCGATAATCGTCTGAGCAGTATTGGCTGCCCCGATCGGAATGATGGATCAGCCCAGGCGGTGGTTGCCGCAGATTGATCGCGCGCCGCAGGGCATCTATTGCCAAGCCTCTTTTCATCCGATCACTCAATTGCCAACCGACGATCCTGCGCGAGAACAAGTCCAGGACGATCGCGAGATACAGCCACCCTTCCGTCGTCCAGACATACGAGATGTCGACACCCCATTTCTGATCCGGCGCCGTTGCCGTGAAGTCCTGATCGAGGACGTTCGTCGCAACGGGGCCGCATCATGTCGAAGACATGCCTCCGGCATGATGATCGCTGTCGGTGGTCTTCTTGAAACGCGTTTTCTGTCGTGCTTTCAGGCCGTTCTCGCTCATCAGCCGGGCCACGCGGTGTCGCCCAATCGACAAGCCGCTCTCGTTCAACTCGACATGCATGCGTCGCGCCCCGCGCGCCTCCGGCACGACGTGAGCCATAGGTTTCGTTCGAGGTCGAGAACTCCGCGCGAATGTGCGCCAGCATCATCATGTCGTCGGTTTGCCGACCGCTCGCTGGTCGCGATTTCCACGCATAGAAACCACTGACGCTGACGCCCAATGCAGCACACGCTGTTTCGATCGGAATCTCGGCCTTCTTTGCATCGATCAACGCAAAACTCATCGACTTGTTTCCTTGGCAAAGAAGGCGGTCGCTTTTTTTAACAGGTCCCTCTCGGCACGAAGCAGCTCATTTTCCCGGCGCAACCGGGCCAACTCCTTTTCGACATCCTCATGCGGACCGGCCATCAGCTCGGCACGATCGAGCTTCCGTTTCCACGTGCTCAGCGACGACATGCCGATACCGAGATCATCGGCAACTTGCCGGATCGTTCGTCCACTCGTCGTCAAAATCCGAACGGCCTCCCGCCGGAACGCATCATCGATCTCGCGGCCCTTGTCGCTCTTTGTCTTGCCCATGCTGGCTCCTCTGATTCTAAACACTTATCAGAAAAAGCCCTCCACTTTTGCGGGGGAAGTCCAACCGAGCCTTTGCGCGCCCATGGAACGTTGATCTGCTTCACACCGCACGTGGTGCACGTGATGCGCGGCACACGCGCGGTGAGGAACGCTTGATGCTGGAAGAAATCGAGGTGCCGCCACGTCTTCTTGGTGGTGTCGTGCACGGGGCAACCGTCGGCGTTGCAGTCTGGGCAGGCGAAGCGCGAGCCGGCTTTGAAGTCGACGCCGATATCGAGGCGCTTCTTGCCGCCGTCGAAGACGGACGATGCCACGAACCAGGGCGAGGTGATGCCGAGGGCAAGCTGGAAGAGGTCGTTGTCGCGCATGTCGGAGCCAGGGCTGGAGTTCGATCCTGGCGCCCAGTGTGCCGCCGCGCCGGTCGGCCCTCAAGGCCAAGCCCTCGCGGGCGGCCGAAGTGGCCGGCCTTGACCGCCGCCCGTCACGTCGGCCTACGCTCTGCCATCAGGATCAAGCTGCCATCCGACCGCTCAAGCACCCACTCGGGATAGCGAGGAGGCAATAAATTTTGACCCTCCCAGTTGGGTCATCGATCCGTATTCAGGACGGTATGGAGTTCACTACACTCGAAAAGCTGAACACCTCCGAAATGCAGCTGCTCGTATCCGGTCATTTGGAATAGATCTAGAAGTCAACGATTGCCACTATCGGCCTCAAGCCACCTAGGGACAAAAGATGGACAAAACTTTGGCCGGCGTGAGCGTCCCGCATCTCTTGCGGAGTGACATGTTATGTCTACGCCACGCTGCAAAGAATTTGTCGGATAGGGACGCCATCGAAACAAAGTTGCTGAAGTTCCTTCAGGCTGAAGCATCGTCCGGCAGACCAGACGGAGAGCGTTTGTTCATTCTGGGAGTACAGCTTGATGCGGTCCGGCCTTTAGAAAATCGCGAACACTTATTAACCAAGCTCAGTGGTCAAGTTCCTGAGCCTGTTTTTGTGCCATTTCGCGAGGGCTTCAGCTATGGTAACAAAATTAAATTCTCAAAACCAAGGGTAAGTCTTACCGACACAGAATTCGAAAGCTTGCTTGCAAAGATAGAATCTGAAGATGTTACTAAAATACGGATCGACATCGAGGAGGCTGTCGCAGCGTTTGAACACGCTGCCGCGCACTCGGGCGATTCGGCGGGATTTGTAAACAAACTGCATGAGATTGGGAAGTCATTGTTGCGAAACCCCAGCCGCAAGGCAGCAGTGCCGATAGCCCATGCCGTAGCCCAAAGGGCCGCTCGAATGAACGGAGAAAACGAGCTTATTTGGGAGATGTGGGCCCGCGCACTGGCTGCGAGTGATGCTTTGGGATCAGCTGAATTGTTGCTCTGGGAGGCGGTTCGGGTCATTCCCACCGCAACCCGGCTTAGATTTCAACTTTGTAAGCTTCTATCGCGAAAATCCGAGCGCCTCTCAGAAGCTGTTGCGCTTGCTCGGGAAACTGTCGATCTGATGCCAAGGGCAAACAGTCGAAACATGCTTGCGAGTGTGCTCAGTCGCTCTGGTGATATAAACGACGAACTGGAAGCACTTGAGCTATTGGTTAAAACACTTGCCAAGGAATTCCACTTGCCTTCCATTGCCACACTAGGTTCCTTGCTTGAAGATTCACGGCATACCCACGATCTTGGGAACCTCTGATCAGCGTCAGTTTTGAGCGGGTCTTGGGGGTATTGGGCTGATTTCATGGTTTGAGAGCGAGTTTGCAGGTTGCGATAGCTCCAC
>JAWXCP010000080.1:0-3058 GCA_034408685.1 Hyphomicrobium aestuarii
GCATTGGTGCGGTCAGGAGGGCAGAGCGTCAAAATTGGTGGTTGTCCCGTGCGCCCCACGGCTTCTCACAACGAAAAAATGGTGACTGTCCCGCGGCTTCTGTCTGGATTCCCCAAGCAGATTGTATTACCGCAAGAGAAGGAGCGTGGATGCCGGAACTGCCACGATGTGATCGGTCAACTCGCCCTCTGTGCCTTGAGTAATCATTAAGCCGAACGATGCGGCGTAAGCTGGCTTCTTGCAGAAAGCCTCTATTCCACTCCGGTTAGCGACGGTCGGGTTGTCGCGTCGATACTTAATCTCCATTGGAATACGATTGGTGCCGATGGTTAGCACATAGTCGACTTCGGGTTCATCGGTGCGGGCGGGAAACCACGATAACTCGACGCCGGGAATCCCTTTGAGGTAATACCCGATCACGCTTTCTATCAAGTGTCCGACACGCGTGGATACAGCCTCGGTACAACCTTTCAATGCCTCTGGATCGATCGGCAACGTTTCCTGCAGAATGCCGTTTCGCACGAAGTGATCGCATATGCATATTTTCGGCGGATTCGACTGCTTCTTTCCTAGTCCTTCGAACGGCGGAACGAGATGAAGCAGCAATGAGTCGGCCAGGAAATTCATCGCGGCAGACACTTTGTCTTCCGTCACTCCTGATTGAAGTTTCGCGCGAATCTCGTCGGCCAACACCCGCGTGCGAGGCGACTCGCCGGCATATCGACATGCAAGCCTGAACGTCTCAGTAACCAGTTGTACATCGAGCGTCGTCGAACGCGCCCGGTGCGGCGGATCGAAATTGATCGTCTTGGTAACCACTTCATCGATGATCTGCTGCCGAATCTTGTTTACATCTGGCTCGGTCGCGGTGTGGCAAAGCGGGTAGCCCCCACGTTCGGACATCCATCGATAGGCCTCGTCGCGCACCTTGGCGTGCTTCTTGCCGTGCGCGACAAGGTCCAACCAGAATCGTTTATCCTTCCAGGGTTCGCGGTCTGAGGTCAGATCGAATGCTGGGAGTTCACGCAAGGCACGAATGCCAGCAACTTCCGTGAGCCGAAGGGGCCCGAGCTCAATCGTCGTCATTCGGCCCGCAAGATTGTCCGTTCCTTCGCCAAGTCGCATGGCCGAACTTCCGGTCACTAACATGTTCACGTCAGTATGATCTACCAGCGTCTTCAGTTGCACGGACCAGTCAGCCAGATTTTGAACTTCGTCAAAAAGGAGATACGCAGGTTCGCCTCGTTTGGCCGCCGCATTCAATGTGCTTTTCAGAATGTTCTCTTCATACCATTTCACCAAAGTGAGAATGGGCTGTGTCATGGAACCAAGCTTGGGGATTTCGTCGAACTGTACATAGAAGATTCGAGCGGGATCGACTCTTTGCAGGAGCAGTAGCTGCTCGACCAACTGATTTTGGATAACGCTTTTACCGACTCGTCGTGATCCACGAATCACGACGATCTTGGCCATGCCTGATTGAAGTCGGGCGACAACTTCGTCAAAAGCCCATCGTCTGAAACGCTCTGCTCGACGCGCCGGCTGCGCTTTCCACCACGGGTTTTGCCGGTCGATGAAGTCGAGGAGTTCTTGGTCGAGTCCACCTGCTGGCAGGGTCTCGAACAATGGCTTGGGCTTGCGCGAAAGTTTCGCTACCCGCGAAACGCTGCGCCAAAACTCATGCTTGGAAAGTTTCTTACCCGTCAGCTTATTAAACTGTTTGTGCAGTTCGTCGAACTTCGCGGTGTAGGGAAGATGGTCTCGGTTGCCGATACCGTCAGGACACAAGCGAAGTATCTCAAGCTGCTCTTCCTCACTGAGCGGTTGCGTGCGCGGTGCCTTTTTCTTTTCCTTTGCTTTGCCGAGTCCTCCGGCCTTACCCGCTCGGGACAACATGCGCCAGAAACGATCGTCAGCGAGAGTCGTCTTCTGTCGCTCCTCAAATGCCTTCTTCATCCCCTCAAACTGTTCTGTGTAGGGCAAGGCATCGCGCGGCAAGATGCACTCGTCCAACAATAGCCGAGCGAGTTTGATTTCTTCGATGGAGTATTTGGTATTTCTGTCGGGGAAGATGATGCTCCGGTAAAAATCTGCTTCTCACTGTCAGAACTAACCAATCGATGTTAATATCATAACCTGTTCATTGCACGCGGGATCGCTAAGAAATGGAAGCAAGAACTCCCCACAATCAGGCCGCTTGGCGTGAAAGCCTATCACCCTAAAATCATGCCGCAAGCAAGACGGATCCGGCGGGCGGACCAGGCGCCCCACACGACACGGGATCGTCAGCGGGTTGGGGTGGATGGGCTGGGAGTGCGCGGGGGGACGGCGTTGGGGGGCGTTTTTAATTGGCTCGTTGCGATCGTCATGGCCTGTCACTCGAGAGTTTGCCGGTTGGCCCGGCTGCGAAGGCGCGGAGTATGTCGTGGCGGGCGGTTGGCGCGCAGGAAAAATTCCAAACGAGTGGCGAGCGTCAGCGGCCCGATTCCCGGCGCAGCGCCGCTCGCTCACGCGCGCGGCTCGTTGGGCCAACCCGCGGCGTCGTAAACGGCGGCGGACGCGGCGACGGCGGCGGGATGGGGCGATCTTGGTCTTAACACGATGTTAGGGTCGGTCGTTTTTCTAAATCGTCATAAATTATTTTTCAATAAGCACTTACGACTGTTTTGCGCGATTGTGCCACGTGGCACAATGCGGAGCCGATAGCGGAGAGCAAAGACGGAGCGCTGCCGACTATTGTGCCACGTGGCACAAAATGGGCAGTGGCGCGCGAAGAGTTGAGAGCTGATAGCGGAGAGCAAAGATGCTTCGCGTTGCCGATGCCCGCTGCGGCTATCGCGACGGTGCGTTTTTATTCTTATCGCGATCGCTGGTGAGTTTCATCGTCACCCGTGCCTGCAGTCGGCAGAGGGATGATTTTCATGGGCCGCCCGGTTATTTTCTCAAAAGACATGACCAAAACCAAATTCGCCATCACGCTGCCGCCGCGCAGCAAAGTGAAAACTGTCGATACGTGGGACCTCAGCAAGCTCTACAAAAACCCCGCTGCGTGGGAGGC
>JAWXCP010000081.1:0-4336 GCA_034408685.1 Hyphomicrobium aestuarii
AAATCAAGCGACGCAAAGCTCAGCTGGTCCATGGCGATCCCCTCGAATCAATGGACCCAATGTGCCATCATCCGGTCGGGTTGTTCAGAGGTTCCCTTGATATAATCGGTCGTCCAATACGATCCGTATTGATCCAGATTGGTCATCACGCGCACTCACATTGATTGAGTTTCGAGCGCGCTTTGCCGGATTAGTTCTATCCATATAAAGCGCCTCATTGAATGGAATGTGAGCAGGTTTACGACATTTGTCGAGAGGGCAGGGCGGGGAGAATGGTCTTGGTGTATAGGGCAAGATAGATAGCCAGCACTAGGCTCGACTAAAATCTATTAAAATCAATAGCATGGTAGTGCGCATAAATTATTTTCTGGTGCTCCGAGGATAAGGAACTATGAGCCAGAGTTTAGCCCGCGAACAGCCTTCAATTGATCACAAATAGCGCGATACTGGAATAAGAAAATGAGCGAGAGTTTGTGCCATGTCAGATGCCGAATTCAAACCAAAACTTGGAAAGCCGCGATCCGATCGCGGGATCAAATCAAGCCGCGTTACGCGCTTGGTCGTCAAGGCGACCGCGCGACAACGATCACCCAAATCGCCATGGGCCAACGCGCTCACGAAACGGCCCATCGCCGAACTCGGGCGCGGCAAGGGTGCCCTCTACGGCCTGACCCCGCCGCCGCAAGGGTGGCGCCGCGTGATCGTCAAGGCGCGCATCGCCCGGCACGGCACGTCCGACCTCGCCGCCGCGCGCTCACATCAGCACTACATTATGCGCGATGGCGTCACCCCATATGGAGGTCCCGGGCAACTTTACGACCACGAGCGAGATATCGCCGACGGGGGTGACTTCTTGAATCGGCAGACCGGCGACACCTATCAGTTCCGCGTCATCGTCGCGCCAGAGGACGCCAGCCGGATGCCCGACCTCAAGCCGTTCGTGCGCGATCTGATGGCCCGCATGGAAGGCGACCTGCACACCAAGCTCGACTGGGTCGCGGCCGATCATTTCAACACCGGCCATCCCCATACCCACATCATCATCGCAGGCCATGACGATCGTGGCCAGGACCTCGTCATGGCGCGTCACTACATCAGCCACGGCATCCGGACCCGGGCGCGCGATCTGGTGACGCTGGAACTTGGCCCCGAGCTGGAGTTCGAAAGAACGATCAAGCTTGCCAGCGAGATGAAGGCCGAGCGCATGACATCGCTTGACTGGGGCATCGTCAACGATGCCAAGGACAATGTGCTGGTCCTCTCAGCGGCAATTGATGAGAACCGTGGTCGCCAAACATTGCGCATCGGCCGACTTCGGCATCTGGAGCAAATGGGGCTGGCAGAAGAAAAGAGGCCCGGCGTGTGGTCCATCGATCCGCAACTCGAAACCAAACTCCGGTCGATGGGTGAGCGCGGCGACATCATGGTCACCATGAACAAGGTGATGCGCCACCATGGCATCGACCGCCCGGCTGGCGACTTCGCGATCTTCAATGGCGCCCGAAAAGGCGAGCCCGTCATCGGCAAGGTGCTAGAAATCGGCATCGCCGACGAGATGACGGACCGCAAGTTCCTCGTCGTCGATGGCATCGACGGCCGCATCCACTACGCCGAGACGAGCAAGCTGGCCGCCGACAATATCCCACAGCGCGGCATGATCGTCGCGCTGTCCGGCGGAGGCGGAACGGGCAAGATGCGCAACGCCCAGGTCGAGATCGTGTCTTATGTGCCTCTGGAACAGCTGCCGTCAGTTGAAGCCGCGACCTGGCTCGACCAGACGATCGTGGCGGTAAAGAAACCCGCGATCCACGACAAGGGGTTCGGGGCCGAAGTATCGAAGACCCTGGTCGCTCGCGAGGACTGGTTGATCGCCAAGGGCTACGCTATTGCCGAACAGCCCGGCATGATCACGCCGAAGCCCAACATGCTGCGAGACTTAAACCAACGCGGCATGGTCCGCGCTGTCGACAAACTATCGGCTGAGCTCCGCATGGGGCATATTTCAATGACCGAGGGCCAACGCTTCGACGGTTATCACGCGCGCAACGTCAATCTGCCCAGTCAGCGTCTCGCCGTCATTAAAGGCCGCGAGGATTTCACGCTCATCCCGTGGCGCAAGGACTTGGCGAAAATGCAAGGCAAGGACCTCGTCGTTCGCTTCGACAATCGCGCCATCACGCTGACGATCGCAACCGGTCGGGATCGTGGGCTGTCGCGATAGCTCCGCCGTTCAGATCGCCTATGGGGCCTCCGCCGTCCTGCGGCCGCCGTCCCGCCCTATCGCGCGGCAGTAGGGCCGCGCGACCGAGCCCGGCGTCTCGCCGACCTCGGCCCATCCGGGTGACGGTCGGTAGGCCGAACAACAATCGTTGGTGAAATATCGGCACGCGCGACGGCATCAAGAACATTGGTCTCAAGCTGTCATCCCACTGACGTGGCGCTCATCTGCGCCGGAAATTTGGGTTGGTCGGTCAGACCAAAATGGTGGGTTAGTTGGTGGGTTGACGCAGCATGAGGTCAAAATATTTAACAAATTCAATCTTAAAGGAATCCCACTCTTCCGCCAACTGCGAACCTCTGAAAATTGCGCCGCGCGACGTCGGTGGACGACACCGCACCTCGCGGTGCCGCGCTCCTACGGAGGTTGCCCTTACTGTTTACGGCCTTGGCCGCCGCCAGTGGTATCGAGGGCGGTCTTGCAGGCTGCCGTCACCTCAGCCTTTTTCGCCTCAAGGCAGGCACGAACCTCGCCATCGTGAGACTTTCCAGCGCAGTACTTGGCAATGTCATCCCTACATTGCGTAACGACGGGGCCTCGACCGGCTTCTTTGCCCTGCTGTTGAGCAAAACTCGAGCCAACGGCCGCCAATGCAAGACAGAATGCAATTGCCGATGTCGCGAAAATCTTGATCATTAGGGTCTCCTTAGTCCTGTTAGCGCTGGCACGCCCGAATGCGTCCAGAGCCTAGCTGCTCATATCAGCCGGATCCGTCTCGACGATTGATCTCGCGCAACCATCGCCCGGAGGTAACCGATCGATGAGACTGTCGATCAGGGCGCTGGCGAAGCTGACCCGCAGGAGAATCCAACGCCGTTGGATCATCTGTTGGAATATAGTCTTTTGTGACCATTAGTGTTCCGCACCAACTCGATCTGCCGATCATGGAAGTGGTCGAGGCCGGCGCGGTGCCCGGCATGGATCACGGTAGTTCGCGGCAGCATATCGCGCATATATTCCATCAATTTGAACTGACTAAGCTCATCGAGCGACGATGTGGGCTCATCCATGATCAGGATGTCGGGCGGGCGGAGGAGAACGCGCGCAAACGAAAGACGCTGCTGTTCTCCGTTCGACAGGAACGAGTTCCATTGCTCTGTTTTATCAAGGCTGGGTATAAGGTGCTCCAATCCACAGCGAAGCATAACTTCAAAGATCGCATCTTCCGAGACGTGCTGATCCTGGTGGGGATAAAGCAGCGTGGCACGAAGGTTTCCTATCGGAAAATAGGGACGCTGCGGCACAAAGACGGTTTCTTGTTGTGTCGGCAGAAGGATCTCACCACTCCCCCAGGGCCATAAGCCAGCTATGGCTCGCACCAACGTGCTCTTGCCGGATCCTGGTTCGCCCTTGACGAGAACTTTTTCACCCGGAGCGATGACAATCTCGCAGCTTTCGAGCCGCACGTCTCCATCGTGCAGTGTGATGTTGAGGTCGCGCAGGATGACGCAAGAATCTGGACTTGCACCAAGCCGGATGGTCGACCCCCGGCCAACGGGACCTCGGCGTTCATCAAGCTGGTCCATCGCATCAGACAGCTGCATAACCCGATTTTGTGCCGCCAACCAATCCGCCATCCTAATCGCATTGTCGGCGACCCAGTTGAGTGCGAGCTGAACCTGGGCGAATGCGGTCGCGGCTTGGATGAGTGATCCGAGCGTCATGTCGCCGGAGAGATATTTCGGCGCTCCCAGTATAAGAGGAACAACGGGCGCCAAAACAAGGTTGGCGCCGTTAACCCACATCATGCGCCGCTGCCAAACAACGACTCCAAACCAGCGCTCAACAAGCTCTGAATTCGTTGCGTCCAACCGCGTTTGCTCGTCTTTGTCTCCACCCACCAGCGCAATATTGTCGGCATTGTCCTTCACGCGTGTAAGCTCGTAGCGCAGTTGTGCTTCAGCTGCCGACTTCTGCTCCACCCTGCGGACGAGAGGCCTCGCCAACAGGTACATAAGCAGCATGCCTCTCCCCTTAGTTCCGGCGCAGTCAGCGGGTATGTGATCTCCAACAAGGAGATAGCCCATGACGCAGTTGCTGCCGGACGATCTGTGGCGT
>JAWXCP010000082.1:0-14915 GCA_034408685.1 Hyphomicrobium aestuarii
CGTTGCGTTCGAGCCGGGCGGTGCGCTACCGGGCGACCGCGTCATCGGCGTGCTGACACCCGACGGCATTCTGGTCTTCCAGATCCATTCGCCGCGCCTCCAAGCCTACGAGCACGAGCGGTGGATCGACGTGACTTGGGACGTCGATCAGCGCAAGCTCGAGAGGTTTCCGGCGACGATCGACGTGGTGGCCCCCAATCAGCCCGGCATTCTCGCCCAGATTGCCCAGATCATCGGCCAGGCTGGCGGAAACATCGACAAGCTGAACATGGTCGACCGTGCCAGCGATTTCACGACCATGCGCATTCTGCTGGGCGTTTATGACCTCGCACACCTGACCCATATCATCGCCGGGCTGCGCTCTCACGCCGTCGTCAACGGGGTCGAGCGGGTCTTCGAATAGCCAATACCGCACGACGACGGTGGTGGCGATGTGCCCGCCAGGGCGCACACGTTGCCGCAAAATGCGGCGATCGGTCTCTTGATCGTGTGGCAGCCTAGCCCCACCTATGGTACGCCGGTGCGTGATTTGCGCCACGATGTCTCGCGGGCCGGGGGGCTCTAAGACCATGCTATTCAAAGCCCGTGAAAAACCAACGCTGCTGCGGCGGATCCGATTGTTGCTGTGGCCCAGAACCAGTTTTGCACGCAGCGCTCGCTACGTGTGGAAACGGTTGTTCCGGCTGAAAGCGACGCCGCACAGGATCGCGGTCGGCTGCGCCGCGGGCGTGTTTGCCTCGATCACGCCTCTCATCGGCGTCCAAATGCTGATGGCTGGCCTGATCGCCATCGTTCTGCGCGGCAGCCTTGCGGCGGCTATGCTGGCGACATTCGTCGGCAACCCGTTGAGCTGGCCATTCATCTGGGGCGCGACCTACGCGGTGGGAGCGTTCCTACTCGGCAGCCCAGGTGCTGCCGAGGCAGCCCCCTTGGCCAATGGCGCCCAGGCGGTCTGGCCGGTGATCTACACCATGCTGATCGGCTCGATACCGGTTGGCTTGATCGCCGCTTTCGTGTCCTACGGACTGGCAGCGCGCGCGGTCGAAGCTGTCCGCGGTGGCAGCGCAATCTCGGTTGCCGGGCTCGGTTTCGACGGGCGTAAGGCTCTAGGTGCAGCCAAGTCGCGCTTCGGTTCCGCTGCGCGACAAGGACAGCGCGCCCTTGACCGCATCCGCCAAGAGTTTCGGGCCGAACCATCATGGCGGCTGTGGTGACACAACATCTCCAACGTCCCGCCGCCCTTCGGCTCGGCGTCAACATCGACCACGTCGCGACCGTGCGCAATGCGCGTGGCGGCCCTCACCCCGATCCGGTTCGCGCAGCCCTGCTGGCGATCGCGGCTGGAGCGGACGGCATCACCGCCCATTTGCGCGAAGATCGGCGGCACATTCGCGACGCCGACATGGCGGCGCTGAAGGCCGCGATCTCACGACCGCTCAACTTCGAGATGGCAGCAACCGACGAGATGGTTGCGATTGCATTGGGGGTGCGCCCGAATGCGTGCTGCCTCGTCCCCGAGCGGCGCGAGGAGCGCACCACGGAAGGCGGCCTCGATGTCATCGGAGCCAGCGCTGCTCTGGATGAGCGCATTGCGCAATTGAAGGCAGCTGGCATTCGCGTCTCGCTGTTCGTCGAGCCCGATCCGGCCGCGCTCGAAGCGGCAGTGAAACGAGGGGCCGATATCGTCGAATTGCACACCGGTCGCTATTGCGACCTGTCACTCGAAAAAGACAATAGCGGCGTTGCACGCGAACTGGTTCGCATCCGTGAGGCGGCGCGGATCGCAGAGCAACTCGGTCTCGAGGTTCACGCCGGCCACGGGCTGGCATTCGCCACCGTGCCAGCAATTGCGGTCATCCCGGAGATCGTCGAACTCAACATCGGCCACTTTCTGGTCGGTGAAGCGATCTTTTCGGGGCTCGACTCAGCCATACGGCGCATGCGGGCAGTGATGGACGAAGCCCGCTTGCCGGTCGCAACTTGAACAAACCGGGCGCGGTGGCGCGGCCGAGTGGCCGTTTGCGCGCCTGTCGTAAACCCGATATATCGAACCTCTCAGGCCGCCGTTCGGCCATGGCGGCAATGGTGGGTCCCTTTTGGTCCCTCCGGCTCTAGTCCGTGGACGAAGCCGGCAGCGCAGCTCGGGGTAACCATGACAGCGTCTAAACGGCCGGATGCGAAACTTCCGGGCGCCGACAAGGCCTCAGATCGAAAGGCGACAACAGTCGCAACTGCAATGATGGCCAATAAGTCTGGTAAGCCCGCGCGTAGCGGCATCGTCGAGACGCTGATCGTCGCCGTGCAGGCGCTTGCGATCGCGATGGTCGTGCGCGTTTTCCTGTATCAGCCGTTTAATATCCCGTCCGGTTCGATGAAGGAAACGCTGCTGGTCGGCGATTACCTGTTCGTGTCCAAGTTGTCGTACGGCTACAGCAAGTATTCGTTCCCCGGTAGCTTCAACTTGTTCCAGGGCCGGGTGCTATCGGCTGAACCCAAGCGCGGCGACGTGGCGGTGTTCAAGTTGCCCAAGGATAATTCGACCGACTACATCAAACGCGTGATCGGCATGCCAGGCGACGAGATCGCCGTGCGCGGCGGGGTCGTCTACATCAATGGAAAAGAAGTCCCGCGGGTCCGTTCTGGACTGTTCACGACGCGCGAAGATTATGGTTCGGCGGTCAAGATCCCGGTTTACGTTGAAACCTTGCCGAACGGCGTCAAGTACAAGGTCCTCGATCGGGAGGTGAACGGACCATGGGACAACGTGGGCCCCTACAAGGTCCCGAGCGGCCACTATTTCGTGATGGGCGACAATCGCGATAACTCCACCGACAGCCGCGTCCCCGCAGGTCTCGGCGGTGTCGGTCCCGTGCCGCTGGAAAACTTCATTGGCCGCGCCGACATCATCTTCTTTTCGGCGACTGTCGACGAGCCCGAGGCGACGTCATTGTTCATGCCGTGGACGTGGCCCAATTATGTGCGCTGGGGCCGCCTGTTCAACATCGTGCGATGATCCTGCGGAAGCGGAAATTCCGCGCCCTCGAAACGGCGCTCGGCTATCGGTTCAAGTCGGAGGCTTTGCTCGAACAGGCGCTGACCCATTCGAGCGTGCGCGGCGCCGACGCCAAACGCTTGGACAACGAGCGGCTCGAGTTTCTCGGCGACCGCGTTCTCGGCCTATGCATCGTCGAGCGGCTGCACGAGACGCATCCCAAAGCCAAGGAGGGCGAGGTCGCGCGGCGCTACAACACGCTTGTGCGGGCAGAAGCCTGCGCCGCCGTGGCCAGGGCCGTCGACCTAGGCGCTGAATTGCGGTTGTCGCCGAGCGAGGCCGACAGCGGCGGTCGCGAGAAGGATGGGATCTTGGCCGATGCCATGGAGGCCGTGCTTGGCGCGGTGTTTCTCGACGGTGGGTTTGGCAAAGCACGCGACGTGGTCCGCCGGATCTGGATCGGCGAGGGCGGCGGCGCCAAACCGGAAGCCGCCAGTGGACATATCGACCCCAAGTCGGCACTCCAGGAGTGGGCGCAAGGTCGTGGTCTCGCGTTACCTCGATATATTTCGCTCGCACGTACGGGACCTGACCACGCACCGATGTTTACCTGCGAGGTCGTTGTTCCCGGACACGATCCCGCGAGCGGCACAGGTCCGTCGAAACGGGCCGCCGAACAGGCGGCTGCAAGCGCCCTACTCGAAGCCGTCGCGCTGATGGCCAAACCGGCCAGTGCGGTCGCCAACCAGGACCGCAGACATGCCTGAAGACATTACGAACGGCCTACCCACATCGATGGCCCCGCCACCGTCTGAGACACCTGCCAGCCCGACGCCGCCACAGCGCTGTGGCTTTATCGCAGTGATCGGCGCGACCAACGCTGGCAAGTCGACACTCGTGAACGCGCTCGTCGGCACCAAGGTGACCATCGTCTCGCACAAGGTCCAGACCACGCGGACGCAAATTCGTGGCATTGCGATGGTCGGCCAGAGCCAGCTCGTGCTGATCGATACACCCGGCATCTTCGCCCCCCGCCGCCGACTCGACCGCGCAATGGTCGATGCCGCGTGGGGTAGCGCTCAGGATGTCGATCGGGTGCTGTTCCTGGTCGATGCCAAGCGCGGCCTTAGCGATGACGTCGACGGCATCGTCGACAAACTGGCACAGAGCCGACGGCCGGTGATCGTGGTGCTGAACAAGGTCGACGCCCTGCCGTTTGCCGAACACGAGCGGCTGTTGATCCTGGCCAGCGAGCTATCGAAGCGGCTGACGGTCGAGCGGCTGTTCATGGTCTCGGCACTTGATGGCAGCGGGATCGCGGACGTCTCGAGCTATTTGGCGCAGACGGTTCCGGTCGGGCCTTGGCACTATCCCGAAGAAGATGTGTCGGATGCCCCGCTCCGGTTCTTGGCCTCCGAGATCACGCGCGAACGGATCTACCATTGGCTGCACCAGGAACTGCCTTACGAGACGACGGTCGAGACCACGAGCTACACCGACCGCAAGGACGGCTCGGTGCGGATCGAGCAGACGATCTTCGTGATGCGCGAAGGTCAGCGATCGATCGTGCTCGGCAAAGGTGGTCAAATGATCAAAACGTTGTCGATGGAAGCCCGCGAGGAGCTGTCGGCGATCGTCGAAAAACCAGTCCACTTGTTCCTGTTCGTCAAAGTGCGCGAGAGTTGGGAAACCGATCCTGAACGCTATCGCGAGATGGGGCTCGATTACCCCAAGGAATAGCCCGAGGATCAAACCCGGATCCGACCCGTCGAGAGATATCCATGAAACGTACCGCTCACCAATGTCTCACTGCCGCCGCTCTGCTGGTGATGGTGGCTCTCAGCCCCGCTCCGGCTGAGGCCGCCGTCCGCCAGTGCATGCAGCCAATTACCAGCGAGATCATACCCGCGCCGAACGATCGGCTTGGCCGCCAAATGGCACTGCGGTCGTGGAGCGACAAGGCACGGCGCCAGCACGGCACGCCGTTTACCAGCTGGCGGGTCGCAACCAAGAAAGTTCTCGGCTGCCGCCCGGCAACCGATGGTAGCGCTGCGTTCCAGTGCGTCGCCTACGCCGCGCCATGCAAAATCGAGCAAGTGCCAGGGCGACGGCCGCCGAACCGCCGCCGCCTCAATCCCGGCGAGGCGATCGAAACGTGATCCTCCTAGCCCCTCAGTTCTGACCCATGGAATGGTCTGACGAAGGGATCGTCATCGGCGTCCGGCCGCATGGCGAGACTGCGGCGGTCGTCGAGCTATTTACGCGCTCGCATGGACGCCACAACGGGCTCGTGCACGGCGGACGGTCGCGCAAGGCGCGCCCCATTCTGCAGATTGGCAACCACGTCACCGCGACGTGGAAGGCGCGGCTTTCCGAACAACTCGGCCACATCGCGGTTGAACTCAACCGCGGATACGCGGCCGCTGCGATGGACGATCCCGATGCGCTCGCGGCGCTGTCATCCATGTGCACCTTGACGCGACTGCTACCCGAACGCGACCCCCACCCCGACCTGTTCGAGATCACGCTGTTCGTCTTGTCCTACCTCGACGACGCCGCGCTGTGGCCAACGCTCTATGTGCGGTGGGAGTTGGCGCTGCTCGATGAACTCGGCGCGGGGCTCGACCTCGCATCGTGTGCAGCAACAGCTCGAACGGACGACCTGATTTACGTCTCGCCAAAGTCGGGCCGGGCGGTGTCGCGCGAGGCCGGCAGCCCGTACAGCGAACGGCTGTTGGCGCTACCGCCGTTCCTGCAGGCGATCCGGCCGACCGGCGCCAATGCGCGGGTGCTGCCCGTGGATATCGCAGCGGGGCTGCGGCTGACCGGCTACTTCCTGGAAACGCGCGTGCTTGCCCCGCGTGAGATGACGCTGCCAGAAGCCCGCGGCCGGCTCCTGCGGCAAAGCGAACGTTGATCGAGGGGCATCACCACCCCTATCGATAAGCCGCCGCATTCAGTACTGTGATCATCGGTTCGAGGGCTACCGCCGTGAGATTGTCTGGACGCATTGCTGTCGTGACCGGCTCGGGCAATGGCATAGGCCGTGCCACGGCACAGGTCTTTGCCGCCGAGGGTGCCGAGGTCTACGTCACCGACCGAGACGGCGCTGCCGCTGAAATCGTCGCCACGGCATTGCGCGATGGTGGGGCCAAAGCCCATGCCGTCGAGGTCGACGTCACGCGCGGGCAGGACGTCGGCGCGTTGATGCGAACCATCGCGACCACCCATGGCCGCCTCGACGTGCTCGTCAACAACGCCGGGCTCAACGTCCTGACGGACTTCCGCCTGATGACCGATGCCGATTGGGTCCGCCTTCGCGAGGTCAACCTCGACGGCGTGATCCGCGTTGCGCGCGACGGTTTCGAGCTGCTCAAAGCCTCCGGACGCGGCTCGTTGATCAACGTCGCGTCGATCATGGGCAATCGTGGGTTGCGGCCGCTCGCCGCGTATTCGGCGACCAAAGGAGCCGTTGCGGCGCTAACACGCGGGCTTGCCGTCGAATATGCCCCCTACAATATCCGCGTGAACACACTCGCGCCCGGTTATGTCGAGACTAAGCTGACCGAGCGTGCGCTTCGGTTCCCCGCCATGCGGCAGGCACTGATCGACAAAACGCCGATGGGGCGGTTCGGATTGCCGGAAGAGATGGCGCGGGCCGTGCTGTTCTTAGCCAGCGATGATGCTTCCTATGTCACCGGCGCAGAGCTTGCTGTCGATGGCGGGATGGGAGCCGCGCTCTAGTGTTGCGTATCTGACGTTTGGTCCCCGCGTGCATCTGATGTCTCAACCAAACGTCAGATACAAAAGCAACACTAGAAACAAGAGCTTGCTAGTGTTCCTGATGTCTCAGACATTTGCTCTCAACTTCGCCGCTAGGGGAGGCAAATGTCTGAGACGGAACACTAGTGAAACCTGCCGCCGTCAGCCGTTACAGGCGGAGAACGGTTTATGAGGTCTACCTGCCCATGCAACGATCTGTAATCTCGCGGATGACCGGCGTATCGACGGGGCTCATTCTGGCCGCAGCGCTTGCCGCAACCGACGCCGCTGCCGGGACGTTCACGTTCGACAAATCGCACACCGAGGTCCGCGCATCCTGGGACCATCTCGGTTTGTCGCGACAGTCGGCGCGATTCAACGACGTCTCGGGCCGCTTGGATTTCGATCCTGAAAATCCCGAAGCCGCCCGCGCCGAAGTCACAATTAAGGTTGCAAGCGTTTCGACCGGTGTCGCTGCGCTCGACAACCATCTGACCCGCACCAAGGACTATTTCGACGCGAGCGCGCATCCAATGATTACGTTCCGCTCAGAAGGTGTCAGGTTGACTGGCGACAAGTCCGCCGAAATGTCTGGCGCGTTGACGATCAATGGCATCACCAAGCCGGTGACGCTCGGCGTCGTCTGGAATTATCTCGGCCCGCATCCCCTCGGTACCGTCAACCCGACGTTGAAAGACGTCACGGTCGCGGGCTTCTCGGCGCGAACGCAAATACTGCGCAGCGAGTGGGGGATCGCGCGGACGATCCCGCTGGTATCGGACGAGATCCGCATCTCGATCGAGGCCGAGCTACAACTCGAGCCGTTGCAAACCGGCTCGGCAAACTGAACGCCAAGCCGCAGCAACAAGCACAACTTGGCTTTGTCAGCGGTTCTCAGGCTTGCTGGCGTCCGCCTTCGGCTTTGGGCCATCGGCCTTCGCCTTCGCCACGGCAGGCTTGTTTCCGTCTGTTTTGACCCCATCCGTCTTGATCTTGGCGTCGGCTTTACGCTTGGTCGACGTGATGTCGCCCTTCGCCTTTTCGGCGCTGGGGGCAGGTGGCGTTTGCGGCCGGACGGGCGGAGCTGGTGGCACGACCTCGGCAACGCGCGATGTCGATCCCGGATCTGATGGTTGCGCGGCAACCGCCTCGGCTGATCCGTTAGCACCATCTGCAACGGTCACGGCGCCGACCGACGGCTCTGGCCAGCAATTGCGCACCTTGATAAAGTTCGCAGCCCGTCCTGGCGTGACGATGAGCGGCATATCGACCAGCATTTCGCCGTTGAGCGGCGCCGGGTCGATCAACGCGCTGTCGGCCGCCGCTCGCGGCGCTGCAAAGGCTTTTTCCAACAGGTCTTGGGCCCGGGTCGTGCGGGCGCGGCCGCTGGTTTCGCCGAGGACCACAGCAATGATCCTGCGGCCATCCCGCGTCGCGCTGGCGACCAAATTATAGCCAGCACCGCAGGTGAAGCCGGTCTTCATGCCATCGGCACCGTCGAAGTTTCTCAGCACCTCGTTGTGCGTCGTCACGGTCTTGCGGCCAACCTGCGCGCTTTCCTCGGCATAGAGGTAATTCCATTGCGGGAAGTCGCGCAGGAGCGCGCGCGCCAGGATCGCCATGTCGCGTGCCGTCGTCACCTGCCCGTCTTTGGGCAGACCGTTGGCATTGGCAAAGCGTGTCCTGACCATGCCGAGCTTGACGGCCATCTCGTTCATATCGGCAACGAACTCGTCCTCGCTGCCTGAGACGGCTTCGGCGAGCGCCACGGCGAGATCATTGGCGGAATGGATGATAAGGCCAGCCAGAGCTTCGTTGACGGTGATGAGTTTGCCGGCACCAAGCCCGACGCGCATCTTGGGTTGGGCGTTGGCGTGCGGCGATACGATGAATTCCGCACGGCCCGTCAGCGACTCCCGCTTCAGCGCGTCGAACACCATGTAGGCCGTCATCAGCTTCGTCAGCGACGCTGGATACCAAGCGGTGTCTGGATTGTCGGCATGGAGAATTCGCGAGGTCTCGACCTCGAACACCAGAGCCGGGCCGGCATGGACCGGGTTGGTCGTTATGGCCGCCAGTGCGACGGCGATTGCGCTCAGCGTCGCCGCGCGCAAGGCATGGCGTTTTGATGCAGAAATTCGATTGCGCATGCGCCCGTCCCCAACCGTCGTCACGTTCCAGCCCTAACACGGCTGCCGTTGCTTCTATGTGTCAGCCTCTCGCGTTCATGCGAACCGCTAACTGTCGACCCGCGCTACATTTACGGTCACCAGTGCCATCAAAGCACGTCCACGGACTTTGGCGAGCTGTCAGTCACACCGCGTCAGCCCTGGGAACGGTCCCGGCTCGCGCTCCGGTAGTGCTCGAGCACCACTATGCGGATCGCACTCGACAGGCCAGATTTGCCGCGCACCGCATCGATGGCCGCGACGACGCCTGCAACCGGCATCGCGCGATCGGCAGCGAGCGCGACGAGCGCGTCCCAGAACGGCGTTTCAAGCGAGATCGACGTGCGATGTCCGCGAATTGAAAACGAGCGCTTGACCGGGCGGCCAGCGGATTCGGGCAGCGTTATCGCAAACGGCCCGGCGTTGTCTTTGGGGATCGCGTTGTCGATAGCTGCCAGTTCGATGGTCGATGCCGGTTCCCGTGATGTCGCGAGGCCTGGTAAGTTCGTCGTCTCGCGGATGGCGCTCACGATACGTTGCCTGGATCGAGATCCTCGTCGTCGTGGCCAGCGACCGTCGGGAAACCAGCAGCATTCGCGGCCACCGGTACAGGGATGCTTTGGAGCTCAGCGTTGTCGAGCGTCCGGTCGAGGGTTTCCCGCTCGCGGGATGATTTGGCGCGTTCGGCCTTGGTGCGGCCCGTGCGAGCACGGTTGACGTCGGATGCCGCTGTTTTGTCGGCGCGCAGCTTTTGTTTGCGGAAGCGTTTGAGGTTTACGATTTCTGCGGTCATCGGCGGTGGTCTTTACCCGTCATGGATTCTGGAATGGGCGGAGGTAGCTATCGTCTGGCGGACGAGGGCTCGGGCGGACAAGTCGCGGCGGCGGTGGCGCAGAGATCGGCACTGTCGCAGTGGTGCTGGCGGGTCCCGGTTTGGCCTGCGGCGCCGCGGTTGCTGCCCCAGATGTTGCTCCGGGCGCTGCCCCAGATGTTGCTCCGGGTGCTGCGGGTTGGGCCAACGGCTGGACCGGCGCGGGTTGCGATCCAGTCCCCCGGTCGCTGTCGGACGACAGCTTTGCTGCCTGCGCGGCAGCATCTTCGGCCGCCTTTACGGCTGCCCGGCGTTCGGCATCTTCTGCCTCTGCCTCTGCCTTGAGCCGGGCCTCCTCCGCGAGCTTGCGCGCGCGCTCCAGTTCTTCGCCATCGCGCTCAAGCTTGCGCAGTGACAATTCCTGCTCGAACGCAGACAGGTTCACAGCCGTTGTCCAATTATCGGACGCCGCCAGATTTCCCGACGTGGCGATCACGACGGGTGGCATGAGGGGTTTGACGCGACCGGACGGGCCCCGCTTCGTTTTGGCTTCGATACGCCAGTCGTGGGCATGGCGTAGCGCAAGCAAGTCGATCGTCATGTTTAGGCGCGCCTGCCCGGCGTCTGTCTCGAAAGGCGGCGACGCCAGACGCGCTGACCCATCGCCAATGGTGATCGCCAGCTTGCGCGCACGCACGTCGAGCACGGAGGTCTCGAGTAGGCGGATGATTTCGGCTGACGCCTGTTCCATCGACGGCAACTCGCGGCTGTCGAGCACGCGATTGGCGACCTCTGTTACGGCGGCGGGCGCCACGCCCGCGATCTTTCCAGCGCCGAGTGTGGCTTCGCCGGTTCCAGCCAAAGAGGCAACGATCCCTCGGGCGCTAATGCCCTTTCCAGAAACGTTGGCTGATACGGACAGTGGGATTTTGGTGCCGCTGCTGAACCTGGCACTATCCAGCCGGGCAAACGTGCCGTCGGCCGTAAACTGGCTGCCGCCCCCGACACGCGACAGCGCGGCTTTACCCTGGAACGTGCCGCCGAGCGCCGTCCCCTCGATCGCGTCGAGCACAAACGAGCCAGCGCTGAGGGTAACGGTGGCTCGGACGTCCGACAGGCCGACGGCGCCATCGATCACGGCCCGTGCAGAATTGATTTCGATCGAACCGGTCACGCCATCGAGCGTGGATAGCGTGAGTGGGTCAGCTGGCCAAAGCGCTTCGTCGCCATCGGTTTTAGCCGCCCGCCGATCCGACAGCGCAGCCAGCACGCCGGGCACCGATAATGTGTCGACCGCCAGCCGTGCCGAGATCATGCGCCCGGCCGCAGAAGCGCCACCGCTGGTCCCCCCACCGCCAGCCGGTACAACCTTCGACACGGTCGCAACGCCGGTCAGCGTGCTGCCGCCGACGGCGAGGCCAGAGGTCTCGAACCGCATGCCGTCAGTAACATTGGTGATGCGAACCTGGCCAGCAACTGGAGCGCCGGATGCTCCTATCGTCGGCGAAATACCGGCCAACGCGAGGACGTCAGCAGCATCTCGCGCCGTCAACGCCACCAAGCCATCGACGCGCGCCGGTTGCTCCTTCGGTAACACCACGACGCCCTGGTAGGCGGCGGACAGGTCTGGTGAGGCCAACGTCGTGTAGACGGTCATCGCGGTTTCAGGCGTGCCCTCCGCGCGCAAGAAGAGGGTGCCTCGGCCAGCGATCTTGGCACCGTCGGTTTGGGCCGCCGTGAGTCCCGGCAACTCGAGCCAGCGTTCGACGCGTGGGCTGTCGACATTAAGCGTGGCCACGAGCGTCGCGCTGCGCCAGTCGTGCAGCCCACGCTCGAACAACACCGACCCCGACACGCGCCCTTGGTCGATGCTGCCGTCGAAGGTAATATCGACGGACGTGGCGGGCCGTGTGGGGACTTTTGCGCTGGCCGCCCCACCATTGGCACCCCCGCCGGGCCCACTCGCACCCAGCCCACTCGCACCCAGCCCTCTCGCACCCAGCCCGCCGGAACCAAGCACGACCGTGCCGGCAATCCGGGTCCGGCCGAGTGTCGTGAGGAACGCGTCTCCCGGCCGAAGCGCTGCTGGAACGTCGGCCGCGTCGAAGGCCTCGGTTATAGCGCCCGCCGTCGGAGCGTGGATCACGAAGCGAAGCGTGCCACTACGCGCGGTGCTGGCTACAGGCAGCGGGCTGCCCGACGGCCCAGAAGTAGAGGGCGAACCCGGCAGGCCGCTGATTCGCCCCTCGATGTCGGCTTCGAGACCGGTTGGCGCCGTCATCCTCATGCGCTCGACGGTCAGTGTGCCCCGGTCGATCGCGAGCGCAATATCGATGTTTCGAAGCTCAACTGGCGGTTTACCTGTTGATCCTAAGCGCAGTTCGCCAGCTTTTACGTCGAGTGTCAGGTCTGCCGCAGCCGGATCGTAGAAAAAGAACCCGGCGTCGCCTGGTTGGACATCGGCCGTCGGTGGGTCGCCGTCGACAAACGAGGCCGTGCGTGCGCTGCCGGTTAACGCTTTTCGGAGCGCCCGGACGTC
The DNA here is from genome assembly GCA_034408685.1 of Hyphomicrobium aestuarii. Classification (GTDB taxonomy): domain Bacteria; phylum Pseudomonadota; class Alphaproteobacteria; order Rhizobiales; family Hyphomicrobiaceae; genus JANXVY01. The sequence goes on from JAWXCP010000082.1 coordinate 12,273, forward strand.
GAAACCGCCTGGCCACAACTGAACCATGTCGAGACGCGGCGCATCGATCGTCAGCGCGATTTTGCGGCGGCCTTCGGTCTGGACCTTGAACTCGCCGGTGACGGCCATGCCGTTGAAATCAGCCGTCACGGAGGTGAGGTCCATCGAACCGCCAGCCATTGCAAGCTGGCCGTCGAGCGAGAACGGGCCTTCGTAGCGGCGTGGGCTAGACGTAGCGTTTGTCGCGCGGGCCGGATCGGTCAAAGCCGCAAGGGTGCGGTCTTTCCCGCGTGCCCAGGCGAGAAAGCGGGCAAGGTTGGCGCCTTTGGCCCGTACTGGCCCGGAAAAGGCGAGTGTGCGCGTATCGCGGCTGACAACGCCGTTGGCCTCTAACCGCGTTGACCCCGGCAGTTCGGCACGCAGGCTCTTCAATTCCAGCACTGGCCCGTTTCGCGCCATGGCCACCGCGACGCCGGTCACCGCTTCGCCAGCGATCACCACCCGGTCGGCCTTGAGCCGCGCGTTGGCATCTGCGTCAGCTGGCAAGGCACCGAGTACAATGTTGAGTGCCGCGCGCGCTGTGTCGAGCGGATCGCTATCGGGACCGGCGGCTGCAAAGCGGTCGAGATTGAGCGACTTCGACGACAGTGCCATGTCGAAGCGCGGGGCAAGGCCCCACACGGTCGAAATTTCGCCTGTGATCAGCTGAGGGTCGGTCGGGCTATCGAGGGCAAGCGAGAGATCGGTCAACCGGGCGCCGTTGATGTCGCCAGCAAGCTTGCCTTTGAGTTCGTAGGCCTCGGCGCCATCTTCCAGCCGACCGTCGGCAGATTTGCGGTCTTTGAGCGTAGCGGCCATGATCGGCAGTTTTGCGGTCAGGTCGCCTTCGATCTTGAAGTCATCCCGGATATCGGTCAGGCGGCCATCGAACGCATAGCTGTTGCCCGATGTCGGTGCGCGCACACTGGCGCGAAGCTTGAGGCTACCGTCGGGCTCGAACGCTCCCGCCGAAACACGGATTTCCCGTGCGGTCGCGGGTTCCGCACCGCCCCCGTGCTGGTTTGCCGTTCCCTTGAACCGGAATGGACCGTTGGCGGATTCGGCGGCGAATTCGCCGTTGATCGTCTCGAACATGGCAGCGTCTTTACCCGACGGTCCAACGATCGTTAGGCTGCCGTCCAAGACGCCGACCGACCGCAACGCAACGTCGGCTGGTAGAAACGGGAGCGATCCGGGCGCAATCTGTAGCGTGCGCCAATTGCCGTTGCCGTCCTTGTCGGCAGAAAGCCGCAACGCAGGCTTCTTAAGTTCGACGTTGTCGGCCTGCAGTGCACCACGCAGCAATGCACCGACCGACAGGCGCATGGTCAGGCTATCGGCGCGAAACAGCGGGTCACCACTGGTTGACGCCGTATCGGCGACGCGGAGTTTTTCGAAGCGCACAAAGGGCGCGGGCAGCAACCGCACGGCGACCGAGCCGCCGACCCGAACGTCGCGCCCAAGGATCCGAGACGCCTCTTCCTCGAACACGCCGCGGTAGCTGTTCCAATCGACCAGCATGGGAACGGCGGCCAATGCGGCCAATATTCCGACGAGCAGAGCCCCGATCGTGAGCAGGACGTTGTTCATCGCCGCCTTTCAAGTTCGTATGTCCGCGGCACGTCGGCGGAGGTTGATAGGGACGCCGCACCTCACCTGACGGCGCTTACGTGTCCTGCTCCGACGTATACGCCGGTTTCATGCTGTGGCGAAGCGCGCAGCCCTGGTTGTGTCCGGATTTTCATGTGAGCGTTCTGGCCGCCACATTGCAGACCCGGCTCAGCTGCGATACCCGAAAGCATGGCCCAGAATCGGAACACGCTGAAGCAGAACGCTCCAGACCGCAGCACACCGGATCGCGACATCCCGGATCGCGACATCTTGCATAGCCACGTCCCGGCCCGCGCCAATGGGGCGCAACCCGGTGACCCGGCCGCTAGCGATGACGACGACATGCCGTTTGACCTGCCACAAGCTGGCTCCGCGCCCCCGCGTTCCGCCACATCGAGCCCCGCAGCATCGAGCCCCACAGATCAGCGCCACGGCGTTGATCCGGGCCAGCGCGCGACCGGCGACGGCGAACCGCGCAAATTGTCGATCTCGCAACGGGCGCGCGGGATAACCGCTGCACCCTCCTCCTACTTCGATGGTCTCAATCCAGAACAGCGGGCCGCCGTGGAAGCCATCGACGGCCCGGTGCTGGTGCTGGCTGGCGCAGGCACCGGCAAGACGCGCGTGCTGACGACGCGGATTGCGCACATTTTGGCGCTTGGGCGCGCGTCGGGCCACCAGATCTTGGCGGTGACGTTCACCAACAAGGCCGCTCGCGAAATGAAAGAGCGCATTGGCCACCTGACCGGCGGCGCGTCCGAGGGCATGGCCTGGCTCGGTACGTTCCACGCGATCGGCGTCAAGATCCTGCGCCGCCATGCCGAACTCGTCGGCCTGAAAAGCGGCTTCACGATCCTCGACACCGACGACCAGATCCGGCTGATGAAGCAGGTGATCGAGGCCGAAGGCATCGACAAGGAGCGCTGGCCGGCCCGCCAACTTGCGGGCCGGCCAGCGCTCCTTGTCGATGCCTTCGGCCTCGATCACCTGCTTCATCAGCCGGATCTGGTCGTC
>JAWXCP010000083.1:0-3275 GCA_034408685.1 Hyphomicrobium aestuarii
CGATCAGCAGTTCGGTCGGCTCGACGAACGATTTGAAGCCGACAAGGCGCAGGCGTGTGATTTGCATCGCGGCATCTCCGGCCAGCCGTCGCTCGCTATCCCCCTGTTTCGCGCGATTCTTGCGTCGGGGGCAAAGTGGCAATCGCGCAGACGGCAGTCGAGGCGGAGCCGAGTTGGGGGCCGAAGCCGGTTCAAGCGCTGGCAGCGCGGCGGATCACGCCGCGGCGGGCGGGGACACGCCGGCCCAGCTTGGCAAACAGCGCGCTCTCGATGTTGTTCAAAAACAACCGGGTCGCGCTTTCCCAGGAGTAGTCCAGAGCTTTGTCGCGGATGATGTCACGGTCGAGCGTCAGCGCCTGACGCGCAGCTTCGCCAAGGTCGTTCGATAGGACGCCCGTGACGCCCGGTTGGACGAGGTCGATCGGGCCGGTAACCGGGAACGCGGCGACCGGCAGGCCTGAGGCCATCGCCTCCAGCTGCACGATGCCGAACGTTTCGGTCAGGCTCGGCATCACGAACACATCGGCCGAGGCGTAGCATTCCGCGAGGTCTTCGCCGGTCATTTTACCGGTGAACAGCACGTCCTTGTGGCGCGCCTCCAGCTCGGCCCGCTGAGGACCGTCGCCGACGACGACCTTACGGCCGGGCAGCGGCAGATCGAGGAACGCGCTGATGTTCTTTTCGACCGCGACCCGTCCGACCGTGATGAACACGGGGTCATCGCCGAAGCGGCGGACGGGGCGGGGACGGAACATCGTGGTGTCAACGCCACGGGTCCAAGGCAGGATGCGGTCAAAACCACGGCCGGATAGTTCGGCAGCGAGCGAGGGGGTCGCTACCATCACACCGCAACCGGCGTTGTGGAACGACCGCATCATGGAATAGGTCCACGATGCCGGCACGCCGAAACGCGGCTTCAGGTATTCCGGAAAGCGGGTGTGAAAGCTCGTCGTGAACGGGATGCGCTTCGATAGGCAGTGGGAGCGCGCCATCCAGCCGACGGGACCCTCGGTTGCGATATGGACGGCGTCGGGAAGCACGTCGGCAAACCGCCGACGGACCCAGGAAAAGCCGGGCATGGCAAGCCGGATTTCGGGGTAGGTCGGCGCCGGGACGGTGTAGAACTCGGCTGGCGTGATGAAGTTGATTTCGGCGCCGAGTTTGGTTGCTTCTTCGCCCAGCCGTTCGTAGGTGCGAACGACGCCGTTCACTTGTGGCCGCCACGCGTCTGTTGCGACCAAGATGCGCATCACGCCGCCTTCAACGCGACAGGCTGAGGTGCGGCCTCCGAACGCTCGCGCGCGCGGACGACATCAAGCCAGCGGATCATTTCGAAGGTGCCGTCGGGGTTCTCTCCGATGGCGGTGCAGCTTTCGACCCAGTCTCCGGTGTTGAGATAGTGCACGGTGTCGAACTGGCGCGATGCGGCGTGGTGGATGTGGCCGCAGATGACGCCGTCGACGCCCTGGCGTCCCGCTTCGGCCGACAGGCTCTTTTCGAAGTCGCCTATGAAGTTGACCGCCGACTTGACCCGGTGCTTGAGGTAACCAGACAGCGACCAATAGCCGAGACCGAACTGACGGCGGATGAAGTTCAGCGGCCAGTTGAACCAGAGCGCCAGCGTGTAGCCGCGGTCACCCAGGAAGGCGAGCCACTTGGCGTAGCGCACGACGACGTCGAACTCGTCGCCATGGATTATGAGATACTTCTTGCCGGCACCCGTTTCGAAGATGGCCTGCCGCTCGATCTCGATGCCGCCGAATTTCTGGCCGCAATAGTCGCGGATGCCTTCGTCGTGATTGCCGGGAATGTAGATGATGCGGGTGCCCTTGCGGACTTTACGCAAAATCTTTTGGATGACGTCATTGTGCGACTGCAGCCACACTGCGCCGCGCCGGATGCGCCAGAAGTCGACGACATCGCCAACTAGGTAGATCGTATCGGCGTCGTGCTCGCGCAGGAAATCAAGCAGCATTTCGGCTTGGCACGCGCGCGTGCCAAGATGAATATCGGATATGAACAGTGTGCGGTATGTCTTCATCGGGAAGGCTGCGCTCCGTCTCGAGGATCACCAATAAACGCTCCGGCAGCGTTTGTCACACTTCAGCAAGACGGCCTTAACATTGCATCTGTGTGACGCCGCGCAAACGCAACACTGGCGGGCCGTTTGGCGGGCGATTTGCGACCGTCGGCCGGTGAGCGCCTCGCGATGGCGGGGCCGAATCGGGGCTGTTCCGGCTGGCTCCGGTTGCCTCAGTTGATCCGAGCCGGGAAATAGCGCTGAACGATTTCGTCAAAACGACCGCTTTCGCGGACGCGGGCGAGGGACTGGTCAACCAGCGTCTTCAGACCAGGGTCGCCTTTGGGCAGGGCGATCGCGATCCCGTCGCCGAAGTATTTCGGCTCCATGAACGGCCCGCCCTTCAACTCGCAGCATTGGCGCGAGTTCGTGCCGTTAACCCACAGGGACAGTCCGATCGCATCGTCGAAAAGGTAGGCGATTTTGCCGTCGGCAAGAGCCTCACGCGCGAGGTCGATCGAATCGAATGTCCTGATGCCGCTCGAATTGAAGAACTCCTTGAGGAATGCCTCATGCGTGGTTCCCTTGGCGACACCGAGCGCTTTACCTTCGAGCCCTTCGGGGGTCGTCTCGACGCCGATGCCGTCGCGCTTACCGGCAAAATGGCCTGGGGTGTGCAAATATCGGGCGGAGAATTCGACCTTGGCCACACTGCGCCATGTGACGCGGTGGGACGAGATCGCGGCGTCGGCTTCACCGGAGGCCAACGCCGTGAATTGTTCCTCCCAGGGGCGCACCTTGATATCGCAGGCGGCGTTCGCCTCGAGGCAGATGGCACGCGCGAGGTCGATGTTGAAGCCAGCCAGCGCGCCATCGGCATCGAGATAGTTGAACGGCGGGAACTCGCCCTCGGTGACGAAGCGCAAGACGACGCGCCGGGCGCTGTCGCCACCAACCGCGGTGCCGCCTCGAATATCGGCGGCGGCCGGCGCCTGGGTCGGGAATTCAGATGGTAACTTGGATTGGGCGGATGGTCCGGTCCGGGTCGATTGCGCCTGAACAGGACCACCCCCGATCGCCACCGCGACGGAGGCCGCAGCGCAGAGCAGGCATCTGGTCAGGTCGTGGGCCAAAATGGCGCTCCAATTTTCTGGCGAGACGGCATTTTAACAAACCCGCCAAACTATTTGTAGGGCGCCATTCCGGTTCGCGCCAGTTCGTCGGCGCGCTCATTCTCCGGGTGGCCGGCGTGGCC
>JAWXCP010000084.1:0-25838 GCA_034408685.1 Hyphomicrobium aestuarii
CAGCATCCTCCCGTGCGGCCTGCCGTGCAAGTGCGCACGCAAGTTCGGTCATGATTACGGTTGGACACCGCTTTTCAGTTGGCTTTCCATTTCGTTCGGAAGGGCCGGTTTGCACATGTCACCCAAAGGCACTGGATCAGTGCGCAATGGTGATGCGAGATCAAATATTTCTACAATGGGGAAACGCGGGAAAAGCCGGGAAGTCGAGCTTCGCAGGGTTTCCTTAAGGAAGGAACCTCTGACCAACATCGGTTTTGGCAGGTTATGCAAACAGCCGAGCTGATTTTTCTGTTTCGCACGCCTGATTGATCAGTTTTCGTCGCGCGAGCGGGGCTTTTGCCCCGCGTCGGCCTCATGCTAGGCGCAGTTTTCCCCTTGCCAGATACAGGTTGGCGAGTGCCAGCAGCGTGAAGACCTGCGCGCCGTTCTTGGCGATGCCGCGATAGCGGACTTTACGATAGCCGAATTGGCATTTCATCACGCGAAACACGTGTTCGACCTTGGCCCGCACCGCGCTGTGCTTGCGGTTTTGATCGCGCTGCGTCGCCGTCAACGCGATCAGGACGGGAGAACGCACGGCGGCCCTTTTATGTTGGTCGCCAACGGCGATCACAAGACCTGCCGCCGATAGTGATCTATAATAAGGGGCATCGAGACGGATGGGTAATTGCGAGGGCTGAAATGGGAATTTTCGTCCGGACTATGATAGCCGAGGATCGTGAACGTTGGTGCAAATTGTTTCGCGGTTACGTCACCTTCTACCAGTGCGAGGTCACGGATGCGCAAATCGCCTTAACATGGAGCAGGCTGCTCGACCAGGCCGAGCCGTATTTTTACGGGGTCATCGCCACCGTCGATGGGGAGATAGCTGGGTTTGCTAACCTGTTGTTCCACCGTTCAACCTGGTCACCGACGCAGTATTGCTACCTGGAAGACTTGTTCGTTGATCCATCCTTTCGCCGACGTGGGCTGGGTGAAAAACTGATCCGGGCGGCCTACGCGGAGGCGGATGCACAAGGCGCAACCCGGACATATTGGGTCACGCAAGACGGGAACGCGGCCGCACGTGAGCTTTACGACAAATTCGCGAAAAAAGTCGATTTTGTGCAGTATCGGCGCGTGACCTGATCGACGTTTTAGCGCCGAGATCGGACAACGCCTACCACTGCTGCAGGCAATAGATGTTGAGCACATGCCTATCCCTTTACCTTAGGTCGCGGCTGGCTGAATTGCGGCGAAGCAGCGGCAGCGGTGCGTTGACTTGACGATCACTCGCATCGTTCGCGGCGGGGTCGCGACGAGGCTCTCGATGACGCGGACGGCGATGCGGGCGACGCCCTTGGTCTTGCGGCGGTTATGGCGGAAGACGAACTCGTCGAGACAAGCTTGCAAATGTTTGTCGCTGACCGCAGTTGCGTGCGTGCCGAGCAGCCAGCGCTTGAGCAGCGAGATCGTCCAGTGGCAACCCTGGACCGCGTCGGCTTCGCGCCGTTCCGCCTTGGTCTGAACGACTGAATCGTGGGGCCGCTCACCGAGGCTTTTCGGCGTGGGCGAGGCGCATTCTTCCGTTTGCCTCCGCCGCCACCAGCACCAACTCCTTGTTCGGACCGCCCTTTCCCCCGACGAGTGCTTCGTCGGCTTGGACGAAAGGGCCGAGCGGCTCGCTATCTGAACGCACCATCGCCGCGCGCAATTTATGCAGCCACGTCCACGCCGTTTCATAGCAGCCGAAGCCCATGATCCGCTGCAGATCCTTGGCCGAAATGCCGGTGCGCCGCGTACTGATCTCGAAGATCGCGCGAAACCAGACCTTGAACGGCTTGCGTGTCTTCTCCAGCACCGTGCCGGACGTCAGGCTCGTCTAATGGCCGCACTCCGCGCACTCGAATGTGATGCCGCCGCGGATCGCCCAGACTCGCTCGCTCCGACACTTGGCGCACGCCGGCTTGCCGCCCCAACGGGCCTCGATCCAGTACGCCCGGCAGTCCGCTTCCGTCGCGAACCGGCGCTCGAACTCCGTCGCCGTCTTGGGGAAATCCCGCCACAGGTCGTCCGGCGTTTGCTGCGACATGGCTCAACTCCTGTTGAGCTTTCAATGACTTACAATTGTGCCTGAACTAAGGGGATAGGCATGCGGATGAGGTCTTGTATCGCCGTCGGGTATTTGAACGCGGCACGAAGCGAACCTCGGACGGCGTTTTAGTCGTTCATCGAGCCGAAAATTTGCAACCGAAAATAGGTCGGACTCGACCTTCGGTCGCGAGTGCACCGCAGCCGATCAGGATGTCCCGTCTCTGAACCAAACACACATGCATAGCATCAACTCATGATTTTGACGGGTTTCACGCTCAAATATCGCCCGGCCAGGACCAGTGCGAAGAAAGGCACCACGACCCACTGCAATAAAGGCGATAAACCGGTCCCCAACAACGGCAAAATCGGCATCAGGTCCGAGTAGGCCCAGGTTTTGTGGATGACCGTGTTAAGCCATTCGCTATAGATCGTTATCGCAATACCGAATACGAGCGTTGCAACGACCATTGGAACCCAGTTTTGTGGCGGCCACGTCCGATGTTGGAACAAGAGCACCGCGGCGACGAGCGATACCATAGCGATCATCACATCTCCTGCTGTGCAGTGAATGACTGCAAATGCGATCTCGAAGTTGGTCCCCGTTCGCCAGATCGTATAGAGTGGAAGTTGCAGCGTTTCCCAAATCAAGTGCAGACCGGCCGAACCGGCGAGGTAAACGGCAAGGGCCTTGCGCCAACTGATCTCGCGGTGCGGTGCGGTCATATCGCAGCGGTTCTGAGCCGCAGTGCATTTGCAATCACGCTCACGGATGACAGTGCCATGGCGGCGGCGGCAATCATCGGCGACAGCGTGATGCCGAGCCAGGGGTACAGGATGCCCGCCGCAATGGGCACGCCTGCCGCATTGTAGATGAAGGCAAAAAACAGGTTCTGGCGGATGTTGCTCATGGTGGCCGCCGACAGCGCGCGCGCCCGGACGATCCCGTTGAGGTCGCCCGATAGCAGCGTGACGCCAGCGCTTTGCATCGCGACGTCTGTCCCGGTGCCCATGGCAATGCCAACGTCGGCGGCAGCTAATGCCGGCGCGTCGTTGACGCCGTCACCAGCCATGGCGACGACGCGACCCTCAGCGCGCAGCTTTTCCACAACCTTGCTCTTGTCGGCGGGTAGAACGTCGGCTTCGACATCGGTGATGCCGAGCTTGGCCGCCACGGCTTTTGCTGTCGTGGCGTTGTCGCCGGTCAGCATCACGACGCGGATGCCGGCTGCTTTCAACGCAGTCACCGCTGCCTGAGATGTCGCTTTGATGGGATCGGCAATCGCAATGATGCCAGCGGCCTTGCCGTCGATGGCAACGAAGATCGCCGTCGCGCCGTCCGTGCGGAAGGCCTCGGCGTCGGCATCGAGCGCGGTTGTGTTGATCTTAGCATCGGCCATAATTGCGCGGTTGCCGATGATGAGGTGTCGCCCGTTGACGGTGCCGGTGACGCCCTTGCCGACAGGTGATTCGAAATCTTCGACGGTGGCGAAGCTCAGCTTCTGTTCGGTGGCGTTGCGCACGATGGCGGCGGCGAGCGGATGTTCACTGCTGCGTTCAAGGCTCGCGGTCAGTCGCAGCAATTCGATTTCGTCGATGCCAACTGCGCGGATCCCAACGACGCTCGGCTTGCCCTGTGTCAGCGTCCCGGTCTTGTCGATGACAATAGTGTCGACCTTCTCCAAACGCTCCAGGCTTTCAGCGCTTTTAACCAGCACGCCCGATTGCGCGCCGCGACCTACGCCAACCATGATCGACATGGGCGTCGCCAGACCAAGCGCGCAAGGGCACGCTATAATGAGAACAGAAACGGCGGCAATCAGCGCGTAGGCAAAACGAGGTTCCGGCCCCCATAGACCCCAAGCCGCGAATGCGAGTAGGGCTGAGACGATCACGGCCGGCACGAACCAGCCCGACACTTGGTCCGCCAACCGCTGGATGGGCGCGCGCGAGCGCTGCGCCTGACTGACCATCTGCACGATCTGGGCAAGCATCGAATCGCTGCCGACCTTGTCGGCCCGCATGACGAACCCGCCCGACTGATTCATCGTTGCGCCGATGACTTTCTCCCCGACGGCTTTGCTCACAGGCATGGACTCGCCGGTCACCATGGACTCGTCGATCGCGCTGCGGCCTTCTAAGATTGCCCCGTCCACGGGGATGCGTTCGCCGGGTCGGACGCGCAGCTTATCGCCAACAACAACAGAAGCGAGGCTGACGTCTTCATCGGTTCCATCACTTTTGATCCGCCGTGCGGTCTTTGGTGACAGATCGAGCAGCGCGCGGATCGCGCCGCTGGTTTCCTCACGCGCCTTCAACTCGAGCACCTGCCCCAACAAAACCAGGACCGTAATCACGGCAGCTGCTTCAAAGTAGACCGGGACAGCCCCGTCACTCGCCCGCATGGCTGCAGGGAATAAACCCGGCGCAAGCGTTCCAACGATGGAATAAATCCATGCGACGCCCGTGCCCATGGCGATCAGCGTGAACATATTCAGATTGCGGGAAACAACCGAAGCCCATCCCCGCTCGAAGAATGGCGATCCGGCCCAGAGTACAACAGGCGTTGCGAGCACAAGTTGCAACCAGTTGCCGTTCTGCTGACCGAGCCACTGGTGCAGCCCCGTGACATGCCCACCCATCTCGAGCAGGAACACCGGCACGGTGAAAGTGAGCCCGATCCAGAAGCGCCGCGTCATGTCGGCCAGTTCTGAATTTGGGGCGGCATCTGCCGTGACCAGTTCCGGTTCCAGCGCCATGCCGCAAATAGGGCAAGAACCCGGCCCGACCTGGCGAATTTGAGCGTGCATCGGGCAGGTGTAGATCGCGCCATCTGAAACCGGCACGGCATCGTGTTGGGTTGCCGCCTTGGGCCTCAGATATTTAAGCGGATCAGCCACAAACTTGGTGTGGCAGCCCTGCGAGCAGAAGTAGTAGGGATGCCCAGCATGATCCGCGCGATGCTTTGCGGTATGGGGATCGACCGTCATGCCACAGACGGGGTCGATGACGAGACCCGGTGCCATTTTCGTATTTTCAGGCGTAGCGCGCATGGGGACGATGGTCATTTTGCCAACTGTCCGTTCGTCAGAACGGCCTCTTGAAACGTGAAAACGATGTCGGGATCGGGCAGATCGCCCTTGCTATCTTTGCCCGGGAAGTCGAGGCGCGTAAGCAAGTCTTTGATGACGTTGATCCGCGCTGAGGGCTTGTGGTCTGCCCGCACAATGCTCCACGGAGACGCCGCTGAATGTGTCCGCGTCAGCATCGTATCACGGGCGGCACTATAATCGTCCCAATGCTTGATAGCGACCGCATCGATCGGGCTCGATTTCCATTGGCTCAAAGGATCATCACGGCGGTCTTTCAGACGCTTCTTCTGCTGAGCCTTGGATATGTCGAGATAATACTTGACGAGAGTAACGCCACAATGGAGCAACAGCTCCTCAAATAAGGGGTTGGCTTTAAAGAACATGTCGTATTCAGCTTGTGTACAAAAACCCATCACATGCTCGACGCCCGCGCGATTATACCAACTTCGATTAAACAGTACGATTTCGCCATTAACGGGAAAGTGCGCAACAAACCGCTCAAAATACCATGCGCTTTTTTCTCTGTCAGATGGCGCACCCAGGGCGACAACACGGACGTCGCGGGGCGACAAATGCTGGGTGATGCGCTTGATCACCCCGTCTTTGCCAGCCGCATCTCTACCCTCAAAGACGACTATAATTTTCTGACCCGACGCGATGACATGACGTTGCAATTTCACCAGCTCGATCTGTACGGCTCGAAGTTCCGCCTTCTCAGACGCTTTGGTTTGATCGTCGTCCTTGGACTTGTTTGAGGCCACGGCTCGCCTCCAAGTTAACTGACCCTGACCTCGGTCATCATGCCTGAGGCCATATGGTAGAGGTGGTGGCAGTGAAGATACCAGGAACCAACCTTGGCCGCGTCGAAAGCAATCGTGACCGTCATCTGGGGCGGAACAATCACCGTATCGCGCATTGCTCCGACAAGTCTCTCACCGCCAATGGCGACGACCTGAAAATGGTGTCCGTGCAGGTGCATGGGGTGCATCATCGTGGTCGGGTTGGCAAATGTCATCTCGACTCGGTCGCCGATGCGCACGTCGAATGGTTGATGCTCACCGTGGATCTCGCCGTTGATCATCCAGCGGTAGCCCGGACCTTCGCCCAACTTTACGCCAAATGTTTTGTCCGGTGGCTTTGACACAATTGGCGTCAGCGCTTGCAAGCGGCTTTCAAAGGCGAGACTAGCGAGGCCTTGAATGGTCTCCGCCGTTGTTGGCAGCTTCGCAACCAGAGCGCCCGCTGTTGCAAGGACAATTCCTGTCAGAAATCGTTCGGCTTCAACCTGAGCAACAATAGGGTAAACGCCACCCGCTTTGGGAATCGCAACCAAGAGATCGATCCGCTGGCCCGGGGCCAACGGATACGCCGCCTGTGTCACCTGTTGACACGACGAGCCATCCACCGAAAGACATTGCGACGCTAGCCCTGGCGTCGAGATAAAAAACGTCGTCGCAGTCGCCCCATTAATGATGCGCAGCCGGACGCGGCCGTTTTTCTCAACTCGGATGACGTCAGGGTCATCGAGTGTTCTGTCGTTCGCAAGGAAAGCGTCGTATGCGACATCATTTGCGTGCGTCCCAGCCATTGGCTTTTTGGATGCATTTCCATGCCCGCCATGCGCTTCGCTCTTCGTGAGCTCGGCTAGTATTTCCTGCGGAGTTCGGAATGTGAAATCGTGCAGCATCATGACGACTTCCTGGACATCGCCAGCGTCGCGTTCCAAGGCGATCATGGGTGCTGCGAGCAATTGCTGTTCGCTCAAGGCATGCGCATGCATCCAATGGGTGCCACGCGTCAGTTCGAAATCGTGGTTATCTGACGCCCCGATCGCGAGCGCGCCGCCGCCTGGCCGCGACCGATCCTGATCGGCTGGCGCGTGAACCTGCCCGTGCCAATGCATCGGCAATGGTTCAGTGGAATTGTTCTGTAGGCTGAGCGAGAACTGATCGCCCTCATTCGCAATCAATCCAGGCTTACCGTTCGGTCCCAAAACGCTGAAAACCGTTGCCGCCTTTTTGTTGACCTCGATCGTGCGTGTACCAACGGTCAGAACTGGTTGGGCTGCCCAAGCGCGATGGCACGGGGGTGTAACAAGCAGCACCGCGCCCAAGCCAGCCGATGTTCTGATAAAGCTCCGCCGATCTAACGATGGCACTTTCATGATCGGCCACTAAAGAAAAGATATTTGGCCAACGCGGCAATCGCTAACGCCACCAGCAGCATCATCAGCAGTCCGCCGGACCCCATACCCCACATCATCGGGCCGTCTACTGCTGGTCCGTTCATGGTCGTTCTCCTATTGTCGCAGTGAACATCGGCTGTCGGCAACCGCAAACAAGCAGAACTCAATTGCAGGAAAGCGTGCATGCGCGGTTGGCCGCAACGCCAACTGATCAGCTGGGCTTTTTCTTCAGCCATGCATCGATAACGGTGATCTCTTTCTCCTGAGCCGTAATTATCTCTCGGGCAAGTTTTATGATGTCAGCATCTTTGGTGCCTGCAATAACAAGCTTCGACATTTCAACGGCGGCTTGGTGGTGATGGCGCATATGGGTCATATAATCTACATCCCCGTTGCCAGTAAATGCAGGCATTGATTTCATCTGTTTCATCATCATCGCTTTATAAGCGGCCGTCGACGGCGTGTCTTTGGCGTCAGGCATCATCTTCATGTCCATGCCCATATTCATGGCTGGGCCCATATCTTTGCCGGGAAGGGGTGCTGGCTGCTGAGCCATTGCGGCGCTAATCAGCAGAAAACTTACCGTAGTTGTTGCAATGAAGCGGTTCATCGTTTGACCTCTCTGTTGCGTGCCTGGAAAGCGGGATCGGCGAGGTGTGCGCCTCGCCGAACATGATGACCGTTTAAGATGTTGCGGCTTTTACGCTTTTGGACTGTGCGTTGGCAGTAGGTTTCACGGCTGAAGCGCAACAGCCGGAAGCTTCAGTTGCTTTGGCGGCAGCCGCAACATGATCGGCCTTTGCGTGCAGCTCAGCTGCAGCCGTGTGGCACTTGCACGCTGCATCGTGGTCGGCAGCAGCTTTAGCATGGCTTGCAACTGGCATGGGGTTTACTCCGGTTGGGTTGTCACCAGATAATGCTTGAGCGCTACAAAAGTTCCAGCCCTACCACTTTGCCAACCGTAGATAATTTCAATCGCAGTTCGAAATATTTATTTCGCCTTTTTTGCCAGCCAAGTTTTCATGAAATCGATTTCAGTATTTTGGGCCTTGATAATCTCTTCGGCGAGCTTCTTGACTTCCGGGTCCTTGCCGTACTGCAAAACGATCTTGGCCATATCAACGGCACCCACATGGTGGGGCAACATTCCCTTGATGAAGTCGACATCGGCGTCGCCTGAAAACGTCATGGTCATGTCTTTGTGCATCTTAGCGTTGGCTGCAATGAAAGCCTTGGCGGCTGGGCTGTCGAGCGCACCCATCGGCATAGTTCCATGGTCCATTTTGGAATGATCCATGGCGGGCTTGTCTTGTGCGACGGCGGTTCCACCGGCGATGGCTGTTGCCAGGATAAAGGCAAAAAATGCGAGGGTTTTGAATTGCATTGGATATCCTTAAGGTGTCGAGCCCAACTGCGGGAGATCAGCGAATAAGAGCTTGCATGAATATCGATCAAAGACGATGGCGAATGTTTGCTGGAAACACTTTGTAACACGGCCGACACGTTCGGTAACGAAGGTTCAGCTACACAAGGCTGGGGCAAGCCGGACAGGAGACCTCTGCATGAACGCACGACAGTCGCGGACGACACTGCGGCGGCTCCGCTGGAGTTTGAGCCTTGCGCTAATGTCGTGCCTTGTTTCCAGTGGCGTCTCGGCCCATGAGGGCCACGATCATGGCGGGCCTAAGATCGAGATCATGACCGCAGTTGCCCCGCGCTTCGACGCGGTCTCGGATGACTTCGAGCTGGTCGGCGTCGTTAAGGGTAAGGATTTGATCATTTACCTCGACAGATTTCGAACCAACGAACAGATTCCGGCAGCCAAAATCACGGCCACGGCAAACGGCGAGCCCGTCCCCGTCGAGCCGCTGGATGACAAATCTTACCGTATCAGGACGCCACTGTTAGCTAGCCCGGGCAAAAACGATTTCCAGTTCACGATCATCGATGGTGACTTGACGGATCTTTTGGCTGGAAGCCTCGAAGCCACCGGGCCGAAAGCGGCGTCTGTCAGCACCCAAACATGGGGCGAGTCCTTCACGCAAAATCGTTCGGCGACGATCGCCGGTTTAGCAGGCTTCATGCTCGGAGTTTTGAGCATATTAGTATTCCGTACGGGACGAGGCGGCGCAAAAAACGATACTAGATTGGCTGTGGGAATGTTGGCCGATCAGACAGAACTAGCAACGGTCGGCGTTAAGCCGCTGGCAAAAATCAGGCGCGTTGGGTCTGCTCTGGTGCTTGCATTTATTTTCGCCGTTTCAAATCCAACGGGCGGAACTGCCGACGAAGTCAAAGCGCCAACCAAGCCCCAACTGACCATTACCGCTGATCTCCCGCAGCGTCTCCCTGATGGGTCATTGTTTGTGCCCAAAGAAACCCAGCACCTTTTGATCATACGTACCGTGATCGCGGGCGAGTCGAGTGCAGCCAGAACCGCCCAACTGTCGGGCCAAATCGTCGCCGACCCAAACGGATTTGGTCGCGTTCAGGCTCCAGTGAACGGTAGAATTGAGGCGCTTGAATCGGGGCTACCATACGTCGGGCAGCGTGTTATGAAAGGACAGACGCTGGTATTAGTTTTGCCGATTATCCCGACCGAAGATCAGAACTCCTACGCTGGCACCATCGGCGATCTCGATACGCAAATCCTATTGGCGGAGCAGAAACTTGCCCGTATTTCGCGTATTCCCGGCACGATCCCGCAAAAGGACATCGACGACACCAAAACGACCGTCGATGGTCTGCGCAAACGCCGCGCGAGTGTCCGTTCGTCTCAAGGCGAGCCGCAGCCGCTGACAGCCCCCATCACCGGCGTCATCGCCATGTCGGCGGCCGTTCCCGGACAGTTGGCGAGCGCGCGTGACGTTATCTTTGAAATCGTCGATCCAACTCGGCTGTGGGTCGAGGCCATTGCCTTCGATCCGCGCATCGTCAGCGACATCGTCGAGGCCAGCGCCGTCACCACGACTGGCGAAACGTTCAAGCTCAATTTCGTAGGTCGCTCGCTTACGCTGCGTCAGCAAGGCACGCCGGTCAATTTCAGTGTCGAAGCGCCCAACGAGACACTCGCGATTGGTCGCCCGGTGACGGTCATCTTGAAGACAGCCTCGAAGCGGGATGGAATGATTCTTCCACAGGCAGCCGTTGTGCGCGGTGCAAACGGCGTGTCGATCATCTGGACGCACGTGGCAGCTGAACGTTTCAAGCCGAACGTCGTCAAGCTGCAACCGTTGGATGGTGAGCGCGTTGTCATCGAGGGCGGGCTTAAACCCAACGAGCGCGCCGTCATCGAAGGCGCGACGCTCTTGAACCAGATCCGCTGACGGGGCAGCCATGTTCAATATCCTCGTCTCCGGCAGCCTGCGTAACCGCTTGTTCGTCCTCGCGGTCGCACTTGGCCTCGTTATATACGGCAGCCTGACGGTGGGCCGCCTTCCCGTCGATGTTTTCCCCGATCTCAACAAGCCGACCGTCACTTTGCTGACGGAAGCCGATGGATTGGCACCTGAAGAGGTCGAACAGCTCGTCACGTTTCCACTCGAAACGGCCATGAACGGTCTTCCGGGCGTCACGCGCGTTCGCTCGGTTTCAGGCGTTGGTTTGTCGATCATATATATCGAATTCGACTGGGGCACGGAAATCTTCCGTAACCGCCAGCAGGTGTCCGAGCGCCTCGGATCAGTGATGGCGCAATTGCCGACCCGTGTCGTGCCGCAGATGGCCCCAATCTCTTCGATCATGGGGGAGATTATGCTGCTCGCCATGTCGAGCGAGACGGTGCCTGCGATGGAGGTCCGTGAACTTGCCGATTGGGTCGTGCGGCCTCGTCTGCTGACGATCCCCGGTGTGTCGCAGGTGATCCCGATCGGCGGCGAAGTGCGCCAGTATCGGGTGACGCTCGATCTCGTGCAGATGGCAGCACTCAAAGTGACGCCCGATGAGGTGCAAGCAGCGTTGAAAGAGTTCGGCGGCAACACGGCTGGAGGATTTGTCGATCAGCATGGCAGAGAGTTTTTGATTCGTAACATCGGTCGCACCACGAGGTTGTCCGACCTGCAAAATCTCGTCATTGCCAAGCGCCAGGGCGTGTCCGTCAAACTGAGCCAGATCGCCGAAGTTCAGTTCGGCGCCCGCATCAAGCGCGGCGATGCCGGGTACATGGGTAAACCTGCTGTTGTGTTATCGATTCAAAAGCAACCCGGCGCCGACACGGTCAAGCTAACGCGCGAAATCGAGGCCGCGATGGCAGAGTTGCAGCGCGTATTACCGGCCGGCGTCAAAGCAGGCCAAACGCTGTTCCGCCAGGCCGATTTCATCAAGGCTTCGATCGACAACGTGACGACGGTACTGGTGGAGGCGCTGATCGTCGTTGCGATCGTGCTGTTCATGTTCCTGCTGAACTGGCGAACCACTTTCATCAGTCTAACCGCGATCCCGATCTCGATCGTGATCACCATCATTGTGTTTCAGATCTTCGGGTTGACCATCAACACAATGACGCTAGGTGGCTTGGCGATCGCCATCGGCGAACTCGTGGATGACGCCGTGGTCGACGTCGAGAACGTATTCCGCCGATTGCGGCAGAACCGCGAACTGGCCCACCCGCGACCTGTGCTGACCGTCATCGCAGAGGCTTCGCAGGAAGTCCGCTCTGGCATTATTTATGCCACCGCGATCATCATCCTCGTGTTTATCCCACTGTTCGCCTTGAGCGGCATCGAGGGCCGGTTATTTGCCCCGCTCGGGGTTGCCTATATCGTGTCGGTGCTGGCAAGCCTCGTCACCTCGATCACGGTTACGCCCGTACTTTGCTACTATCTGCTCGGCAACCTAAAGCGGCTCGATGAGCACGACAGCTGGCTCGTGCGCATGCTCAAACGTTGGAACGAAGCGGGCTTAAGGTGGTCGTTCGACCGGCCCGGTTTCGTGATGGCCGCCGCCGTGTTCGGTGTGATCAGCGCCGCGTCGACCGTACCTTTCATGGCGCGCGCGTTCCTGCCGCCGTTCAACGAAGGTACGCTCACGATCTCCACGAACTTCATCCCAGGTATTTCTCTGGCTGAATCGCACCGCATCGGGCTGCTGTCTGAAAAGCTCATCCTGACGGTACCCGAAGTCGTTAAGGTCGGCCGCCGGACTGGTCGGGCCGAACTCGACGAGCACGCGGAAGGCGTCCATTCGAGCGAAATCGACGTCGACTTAAAGCGCTCGGATCGCTCCCGGGAAGCGGTCATCGCCGACATTCGCCGCGTGCTGACGCCGTTGCCGATGAACACGAACGTCGGGCAGCCGATTTCTCATCGGCTCGACCACCTTCAATCGGGCGTGCGCGCGCAGATCGCGCTCAAGATCTATGGCGATGACCTCGACACCTTGCGTGGGTTGGCCGAGCAGATGCGCCAACGGCTCTCGACCATCAAGGGCATCGCCGACCTGCAGATCGAAAAGCAGGTGCGTATACCCCAGGTTCAAGTGGCCGTCGATTATGACAAAGCGGCCCTCTACGGCGTGACGCCGAGCAGTGTGACGGAATCTCTGGAAACACTGATCAACGGACGCGTGGCGTCCCAGGTCATCGAGGAGAGCCGCCGGTATGATGTGGTGCTGCGCGTCAAGGACAGCGACCGCACAACCGAAGGACTGCGTAACCTGTTCGTTAAAGTCGCTGACGGACAGGTGCCGTTGGCGACGTTCGCCAACGTCGAGGAGACCGATGGTCCCAACCAAGTCCTGCGCGACAACAGCCGCCGCCGTATCGTCGTATTGGCAAATTCGGATGGCTCCGATATGGCGAGCATCATCGCCGAAGTGCGTAAATCGATCGCCGCCGCAAAGTTGCCCCAGGGCTATTTCACCAGCCTCGAAGGTACCTTCCAGGCCCAGGAAGAGGCGGCACAAACCATTTTTCTGCTAGCGCTGCTGTCGCTCAGCGCGATTTTCATCGTGCTCTATAGCCGCTATAAATCCGTGGTTCTTGCGCTGATCATCATGGGCAACGTGCCACTCGCCCTCATCGGCAGCGTGATCGCGATCTGGCTGTCGGGTCAACCGTTGTCGGTGGCCACGATGATCGGCTTCATCACGCTGACCGGCATCGCGACCCGAAACGGTATTCTCAAAATCAGCCACTACATTAACTTAGTGCTATTCGAGGGCGAAACATTCGGCCGCGAGATGGTGATGCGTGGCAGCCTTGAACGGCTATCGCCCGTCCTCATGACCGCACTGTCGGCGGGCTTTGCTTTGATGCCGCTCATCATAGGTTCAGACGCGCCGGGTAAGGAGATCCTCCATCCTGTCGCAATTGCGATCTTTGGCGGGCTGATCAGCTCAACACTGCTCGATACCTTCATCACGCCAATCCTTTTCCTGCGGTATGGCGAAAAACCGCTTCTTCATCTGCAGGATCTCCAGGCCGAAGCTAAGACAGCTGAGGCCTATTGATACTCGAAGAAACAGACCCACAGGAGACAACCATGAAACACAAATACACCCTTTCCGCACTTGCCTTGTCCGCAGCATTTGCGACGGGCCCACTCGCAGCTGGCGATGGGCACAAACATTCGGCCAAGGAAACCAACGGCGGCCAGATCATCGACACGGCAAACGGCCATTGGGAACTCGTCGCCAAGGGCGGTGAACTCACAGTCTACGTGACCGACAAAGCTGTGAAGCCGGTCCCTACCAAAGCAGCTAAAGGGACAGCGACTGTCCTGGTCGGCGGTAAAACGGTTAAGGTCGACCTGACGCCAGCCGAGCCGAATCTGCTCAAGGGCAAGGGCGATTTCGTCGCAGCCAAAGGCATGAAAGTGATTGTGGCTCTGGATAACGTCGGTCCCAAGCCTGAACAGGTTCGTTTCACGCCACTCGATTGAACGGCTGGGACACCGAAGTGCCATGATGCAAAAACCGCAGCAAAACGATAGCGTGGTGCCAGTTGATACTGGTGCCACGCAAGTGCTGGTGGTGGACGATGACCGCTCGCTGCAGCAGCTGGTGGCGAAGTTTCTGCGTTCGAACGGTTATCAGGTGCTGACCGCGCAGGATGGCCGCGAGATGCATGAATATCTGCGCCGTGCCCGGGTGGACTTGATCGTGATGGACGTCATGCTTCCCGGCACAAGTGGCATCGAGTTGCTGAGAGAGCTGCGCAAGAATTCAGCAGTCCCGATCGTTATGTTGACAGCGCAAGGCCATGAGACCGATCGCATTCTCGGCCTCGAATTAGGGGCCGACGACTATTTATCCAAACCATTTAATCCGCGCGAGTTACTCGCACGCATCAGATCCGTACTTCGGCGGACAAGCGCGTCCGGAACGAGTGCAAAGTCTGGCGGTGCGCGCCACGTGACATTCGAGGGCTGGCGAGTGGACACGCTTCGCCGGGAGCTCAGCAATCCCGATGGCGTGAGTATCGACCTCAGCACATCGGAATATGACCTGTTGCAGGCGTTCCTCAATGCGCCGCAGCGGGTGTTGACACGCGACCAACTTCTTGACGCCGCGCGCAATCGCATTGCGACCGGCTTCGACCGCAGCATTGATGTGCAAGTCAGCCGACTCCGGCGTAAAATCGACGGCGACGGTGACGGTACCGATGACACAACATCCAAAATCAAAACGATCCGGGGACAGGGATATATGTTCATGCCGGAAGTCATCAAAACGTGAAGCGGCTTTTTGACAGCATGGCTGGACGCATAATGCTTGTGCTCGTGCTGGGCTTGGGTTTGTTCCACACAGCGAGCCTGCTGACCTACACGATCAGTCTCAACAGCGAGCTGTCAGCCCAGGACAACGTAAGGCTAGCCGAGCGACTGGTCGCTATCCGCAATGCGTTGAAAGCAGCCCCCTCCATTGAACGTGAAACGCTTGCCCATCAAATGTCTGGTGGACCAGTGGACGCCCACTGGGGTCAGCGGGCCCTGGCGGTTGAAACGCCTGCTGATCCCTCGGCGAGAGCCCCGCTCAAGAAACTTATGACGTCATTAGTGCCAGAGCTCACGCGCGACACGCTGCGCGTCGGGACGAGCCCTCCCTTGCCAGATGGTGCAATCGACACGCACTTGACTATGGTGTCCGTCGGTTTGGGGGATGGCACTTGGGCTAATGTCTCGGTGGTTAACAGTGGCCATCTTCACGGTTCCTCAACCAGCATCGCGATGTCGACGACCTTGATGGCCATCGGCGTGATCGTCGCAACATGGCTATTGGTGCGCTGGAGCACGCGACCACTAAGAGCGCTAGCGGACGCCGCTCAGCAGTTTTCGGGGTCGGCACTCTCACCACCATTAAGCGACACTGGCCCACATGAGGTCCGCGAAGCCGCTACCGCCTTTAACGGGATGCAACAGCGCATCCGCTCGCTCATCCAGGACCGCACGCTAAGTCTTGCCGCGATTTCGCACGACTTAAAAACGCCGCTTGCGAGACTGCGCTTTCGAATCGATGATCTGAGTGATGAAGGATTGAAGCAATCGATTACCGACGACATCGAAGAAATGGAGGAGATGATCAACGGTACAATTGCATTTCTGCGCGGCGAGGCTTCACCGGAACAACCTCGTACATTCGAATTGAGGGCTGTTCTGGAAAACATCTGTTTTGATCATTCGGATCGCGGCCACTCCGTGACGTTTTCGGGCAGTGGTCGAGGTATTATTTTTGGCCGATCTTCAGAGTTAAAGCGGGCATTTTCTAATCTTATTCAAAACGCACTGAGGTACGGCGACGTTGCACGTGTTCTAATTACAGATACTGCAGCGTCTGTCACTGTTTGCATTGAAGACGATGGCCCAGGAATACCTTCTGACCATTTAGCTGCCGTGTTTACGCCGTTCTACCGTGTAGAAACTTCGCGATCCAGACAGACCGGTGGCGTCGGCCTCGGCCTTACAGTCGCTCACAGGGTCATTACAACGCACGAAGGCACGATTGTACTTTCAAACAATTCCCCGCGCGGGTTGCGGGTTGTCGTGACATTGCCGCTTGCACAAACTTGAAAAGCGTCACGGTTGGCGTAATGATTTGTAGTACTACAGAAATTCTAAGCAACAACCTCCCAGCTATAAACTGTTCAGAGGGAGACAGGGAATGCTGCTCTCTTGATCATTATAACCTATAACTCGGAGAAACAACATGAGTGCCCGAACAATCAAAGTTGCCTTGGCTGCTGCGACATCCCTCTTGGTTGCTGGCATCGCCATAGCGCATCCTTTGCCAACAGCGCCGACTGAACCATTTAATCCTGATACGTTCTGGACGGACTTGGCTCAAAGCGGAAGCTAACGTCAGCAGTTGATCGCAAAGCCTTTGATAGTGGCAACGAGACGCAAATCAGCAGTCCCGGGTATAGTCCCGGGACTGCATTTTAGGTCGCGAATTTAGTCTGCAAATTGAATTGCATTGTGGTTCGTTGAAAGTCCTATGCCTTTCACGATTCCATATATCGCAGGAATAACAATAAGTGTCAGCAAAGTCGACGAAATCATGCCGCCGATCATCGGTACGGCGATCCGCTGCATGACCTCGCTGCCAGCGCCCGTGCTCCACAAGATCGGCAGTAGGCCTGCCATGATCGCAACGACGGTCATCATCTTGGGGCGAACGCGTTCGACAGCACCAACCATGATAGCGCGGTCAAGGTCGGTGCGGTTGAATGCCCGGCCTTCGCGCGTGGCCACGGCCTTGGCATCGATCAGAGCGTGATCGAGATAGATCAGCATGATGACGCCGGTCTCGGCTGCGACGCCTGCGAGGGCAATGAACCCAACTGCGACAGCCACACTCATATTGAAGCCTAACGCCCACATCAACCAGAACCCGCCAACGAGCGAAAACGGCAATGAGAGCATTACGATCAGAGTCTCCGTAAGACGCTTGAAATTCAAGTACAGCAACAAGAAGATGATCATCAGCGTCAGTGGCACAACGAGTTTGAGGCGAGCTTCTGCTCGCTCCAGATATTCGTATTGCCCGCTCCAGACGAGATAGGTGCCGACTGGCAGCTTGACCTTTTCAGCCACAACCTGCTTGGCATCGGCTACGTACCCGCCCAGATCTCGATCGCGAATATCGACAAAAATATAGGTCGCGAGTTTGGCGTTCTCGGTGCGGATGCTGGTGGCACCCTGGGTCAACTTAATGTCGGCAACTTCGCCTAACGGAACTGTGCCCCCGCCAGGCAACGAGACCAGCACATCCTTGGCAATCGCCTGAGGGTCTGATCTCAAGTTGCGCGGATAGCGGATGGCGACCGAATAGCGCTCACGGCCCTCGACGGTGGTTGTGATCGGCTCCGCCCCGAGCGCCATGGCCACAACATCTTGAGCATCCGACACCATCAATCCGTAACGCGCGAGCCGATCACGATTGGGGATGATCTCAAGGTAGTAGCCGCCAACGACACGTTCGGCGTAAGCGCTTGACGTTCCAGCCACGGTCTTAATCGCGGTCTCGACCTCGCGAGCGACCTTTTCCATTACGGTCAGGTCAGTGCCAATGACCTTGACACCGACAGGCGTGCGGATGCCAGTCGACAACATGTCGATGCGGGCCTTGATTGGCTGCGTCCACGCATTCGAAACCCCGGGAAACTGGAGCGATTTATCCATCTCTTGCGTGAGGCTGTCGAGTGTTACGCCGGGTCGCCACTGTTCCTTAGGCTTGAGGTTGATGACCGTCTCGAACATTTCAGTGGGTGCAGGGTCAGTGGCCGTCAATGCACGGCCAGCCTTTCCAAAAACGGACGCCACCTCCGGAAACGTTCTGATGATCCGATCCTGCGTCTGAAGAAGCTCGGCAGATTTTGTGACCGACAATCCAGGTAGCGTTGTCGGCATATACATGATTGTGCCTTCGTTCAGACTTGGCATAAATTCGCTGCCTAGCCGGGTCGCAGGCCATACCGATACAGCAAGGACGAGGACGGCGGCGCCGATGGTCGCGCCCTTGGCGCGCAGGACCACCGAGATCACTGGTCGATAGATTGCCATCAGCGCACGGTTAAGCGGGTTTTTGTGTTCGGGGATGATGTTGCCGCGCACGAATACGACCATCAGCGCGGGCACCAACGTAACTGAAAGAATCGCTGCGGCCGCCATCGCGAAAGTCTTGGTGGCAGCCAGCGGCCCAAACAGTCGGCCCTCTTGCGATTCGAGCGCAAAAATCGGCAGAAACGACACGGTGATAATCAGGAGGGAGAAAAACAGTGCGGGCCCGACTTCAGAGGCAGCCTCGATGATGATCTCTAGTCGAGGCTTATCGGGCGGCGCACGTTCCAAATGTTTGTGTGCGTTCTCAATCATCACGATCGCCGCATCGATCATAACCCCGATCGCGATCGCGATACCACCCAAGCTCATGATATTTGAGCCAATGCCAAACACCTTCATGGCAGCAAACGCCATCAGTATGCCGACTGGCAACATCAAAATGGCGACCAGCGCGCTCCTGACATGCAGCAGGAAGACGATACAGACCAGGGCAACGATGAGGCTTTCTTCGATCAGGGTTGTCTGGAGTGTAGCAATGGCCCGATTGATCAATTCGGAGCGGTCGTAAACCGGCACGATCTGTGTGCCCTCTGGCAAAGACGGCGCGATCTCGGCCAGTCGCGCCTTCACGTTGTCGATGACGCTTAAAGCGTTGGCACCCGAGCGTTGCAACGCGATGCCACTCACCACTTCGCCGTCGCCGTTGAGTTCAGTTACGCCGCGCCGTTCATCGCCACCGAGTTCAATCCGCGCCACATCTTTTAGCAGAACCGCTGTGCCGCCATCAGCCTTCACGACAATGCGTTCAAGATCTGGGATGCCCTTCAGATAGCCCCGCCCGCGAACCATGAACTCGTGCTCGCTGAGTTCAAGCGTACGCCCACCGACATCCATGTTGCTGCCACGGATTACATCGCGGATTTTGGCGAGCGGGATGCCGAGCGCTCTCAAGCGGCCGGGATCGATTACAACGTTGTATTGCTTTATAAAACCGCCCACGCTGGCAACTTCGGCGACGCCTTCGGCCTTCGACAGCCCGAAGCGGATTTCCCAATCCTGCAGCGACCGCAGAGCGGCCAGCGACTTGTCCTTGCCGAGAACGGCATATTGATAGACCCAGCCGACGCCGCTGGCATCTGGGCCCAGTGAGGGGGTAACGCCGACAGGCAGCCGCTTTCCCGCCGCGCTGAGGTATTCAAGCACGCGCGAGCGCGCCCAATAAATATCGACGCCGTCTTCAAAAATCACGTAAACAAACGACACACCGAAGAACGAGAACCCACGAACGACTTTGGATCGGGGAACCGTCAGCATTGCGGTTGTCAGCGGATAAGTCACCTGATCTTCGATGACTTGTGGGGCCAGACCCGGCACCTCCGTGTAGACGATCACTTGCGTGTCGGAGAGATCGGGGATGGCATCGAGTGGCAGAGTGCGCAGCGCGTACACACCCGCAACCACAGCAAACGCCGTGGCGATGAACACCAGCATGAGGTTGCGGGCGGACCAACCGATGAGCTTTGCAATCATGGCTTGCCGTCCGAGGTTGAGGGTGATGTGAAGCCCTTAAGAGCTGCCTGAAGGTTGCTCTCGGAATCGATCAGAAAAAGTCCATTCGCGACCACGCGATCACCTTCGGCCAGGCCCGACATGATCTCGACCATCCCGTCGCCAGTGCGACCGGCCTTCACGTCGCGCGGCTCATAACGCCCCTCTCCGAGGCTCAACAGCACGACCTGTCGGTTGCCACTATCGATCAGAGCACTCGTCGGCACGACGAGTACGGGCTCGCCATCGCCTGTCATGATCTCAACGTCCGCGTACATGTCCGGCAACAGCTTCAGGTCGGGATTAGGCAACTCGATCCGCACCCGCGCCGTACGTGTCTCTTTCATGAGGTGCGGCAGAATGAGCGCCACTTCGCCTAAGAATGTGTAACCAGGATAAGCGCGCGTTGAAACGCGAACCTTCTGGCCTTGCCGCAGCGCACTCAAATCGCCTTCGGGCACATCAGCGTTGACCCACATTACCGAATGGTCGGCGATGCGAAACGCCACATCGCCAGCTTTGAAAGCCTGACCGTGTACGACATTGCGTTCAATGATGATGCCGTCGCTCTGTGCGCGGACGGTCAGTGTGTCGGGCACTCGGCGCTCGCGCTTGATCTGCTCAATGTACTCATTTGGGACGCCCAGATTACGCAGCCGACGGGATGCGCCGATAACCGTTCCGCTTTCGCCCTTGAACAGTGAAAGGTTAAACGTTTCCGCGCCCTTTGAACTGGGCACCTGCTCGATGATGAGGCGTGAGCCCTGGTTCAGCAGTTCCTGGCCAAAAACAGTGGCAAGAGGATCACCTTTTTTTATGTATTGACCAGTGGTCACCATCTCCAGGCGTTCAACAAACCCATCGAAACGAGGCGCGATCACGGAAATCCGCCGCTCGTCGTACTGCACAACGCCAGGGGCTTTGATCGTGCGGGTGGAGGGAAGGCGTCCAACGAGCGTCGTTTCGACACCGGCACGCTGTACCTTCCCGGGCGAGACCTTGATCGTGTTGCCGTCTTCCGTTTCCCCCTCGAACACGGGGATATAGTCCATTCCCATCGAATCTTTTTTAGGGCTCGGCGACGTGTCAGGCAGCCCCATCGGATTACGATAGAACTTGACCTTGGTGCCGCTGCCGGTTGCAGACTCGGCGCCGGCTAAGGGTTTGTCGAAGTTGATATCTTCACTCGCCCGCACACCAATGTAGGGGCGCCCGTCCGGTGTCGATTTGGGCGTTTGTGAGTACGTCATACGTCCGTCGGGATCGCGGTAATAGACGACCGGTCCGCTTGGCGCGGGCTTGGCCCCCATCCCGACGATTGCAGCGGTTGGAGCGGCTAGCCCTGGCAATTGCAGTCGCCCAGTTTGCCCGGCCCACACTCCCGCAACCGCTGCGATCCCGAAGATCGTGGCGGCCTTCAAAGCCAACTCTATCTGTTTCATTTGGTGGCCTTGACGATCAACCGGCTCTCGACCGTCCCGCTCTCGCCTTGCACCTTGGCGCCAAGCGTCAGCGCCCACTGGCCAGCCATCGTCAAGTCAGTCTTGAAGCGGTATGTGCCCGGCTCGCTGTTTGGCAGCAGATCGAGTGGCGCGGTCATCGCCTCCATCTGATCGGGCCCCATGTCGATGCGCTTAGCAAAGATCACGGCGTCGGGGATCGCCTTGCCAGTCGATTTTTGAATGAGCTTCACGGTCACGACCGCTTGCCCTTCTTTGACTTCTTTGTCGATCAGTTGGAATTCGTAATCTTTTATGTCGGCAAATGCCAAGGGCGAATGGCCGATAGTCAACGCTGTGCCAAGCGCCAGCGAGCGGAGAAATTGGCGTGTCATGGGGCAGACTCCAAGATGTTTGAACGTGGCGCTGGCCGCACTGGCCGACGCCAAACTTGCCGCAGTCGCGCTGCAGCAGTCATCACGAGAATGGGCGTGGTTCAGCAGATTGGAGGTCGAAGCAGGGGTGGAATAAGTGATCCAGGCAACACCCGAGTGGTTTGCGGCCACAACGTTGTTGCTTCTAGGAAAACGGGCATTAAAGCGCTCGGCGCCGCTCCCGTAACCTTCTGCAGGCATTTCGCCATGCAGACGGAAAAATCAGCGCACGATGTTTTTAGACACGAGGGACATAACTCCGCCGAGTCGAGGCACGGCATGGCCATCGCTTCCATATCGGCAGGTCTGACGTCAACCTTCTGGGCAACGCCCAGCCCATTAGCCATCACCGGCCGCGCGACAACAGCAACCGACACCAATGCTCCCAGCATCGCAACGATGCCGAGCGCTGCAATCAAATATGGGCGTTTGCCGTTGAACATTCGGGCAAGTTGGCATGTTACCGCGACCGCGGCAAGGCACAGTCGTGTGACAGCTTGCTTGAGCATAAACATTCGGCAACCTTAACGTGCACAACAAAAGCACGGAGCACTTGTCACGGCGATTGGTGTCGAACATCGATTGTCGATGTTATCGCACCGACCACGGCAGATTTAAGCGACTTCTCACCGAAACAGTCGGCCACGACTAACGTGGCCTCGACACGACCAATTGGTTCGAAGCGACGTCACGACGGCTTTATGGGTTGGATCAAATCGGCTGGACTGACGTCGAGCGCCTGCGCCAAATCATGCAAGGACACCACAGTCGGGTTTCGTTTGCCGCTTTCGAGACCGCTGATGTATTGCTGACTGAAGCCCGAAACGTCGGCGAACTGCTCTTGGGTCAGGCCTTTTTCAAGCCTGATCCGTCGTACGTTGCCTCCCACGATCCGCCGCATGTCCATGCAGACCGGATTGCAGGATGTAATCGGCTGCGTTTATCATCTATAGTATGTAATCAATCACCAACGCGATGACGGATAAGCTTGTCTATGACCACCGACGCTCCTAACCCACCGAATGTAAGCCCGCTTGAGCCGCCACCGGATGCAGCGACGCTAACGGACGTCGACCGGTTATACGCAACGCTCTACCTCCGCTTGCTCGACGCGGACGCAGCTGGTGTGGAGTGGAAAACGGCGTCACGCCAAATCCTGCACCTCGATCCCACCGATAATGACGATCACGCCAAACGTGTTTTTGATCGGTTTCTCGCGCGGGCGAAATGGATGACACAGGTTGGCTACGCACTGCTGTTAAAAACTGAGACTTGATTTTTGCCAAATCGGCAGCGTTGTTTGCGCCCACCACTTAAACGACCGAACAAAATCGTCGCAATTAACCGTCCGCGTCGATGTTTGATGATTGTGTCAAAAATTTCTGACAGCTTATCGTTCGGGGCGATAGCGAGGATTGAGCAGGCCTATTTCTTAGTCGACTTTACCGAAATCAAGTACTGGCATCGCAAAGTTTCACCTCTGTGCGAGTGCAAGTTTTACGGAGACCAAACGAAGCAGGCAACCTGCGATAAACGGAGCACACCCGTGGCAGAATCGCTTGAAATAATCGATCCGGCTTGGCCTCCGGCAGACGGGGCCTATGATTATGTAGCGACCCTCAACAACGTCGAACTCGCCTGGGAATTTCTTCGACGCAATCCAGACTATCGACAAGCGTATATTGCGGCGCAACTTCCATCAATCGCGCAGCGACGATTACCAACCGGACAGCTCGTCTGGACCCAAAACAAATCGGCGTCCAAGGCCCCGCATTGGAAGCTATGCTTTTTTCGTCGATCCATCGCTCTCGGCGCTAGACGCTCCCGTGGCCTGGGTCACCGATACCGGTATCGCCACACTGTCTGCGATCGCAACGCGCGCCGCCGTCGCCTCAAGTGCCGATCTCAATTTGTCTACGCTGACGTGCATCCGGCATATCGTCTTCGAACGCGGTGATGTTGAACGGCTGCTTATCCATACGACGGACGCCGCCATTGCCGTCATTCTGCGCGGCGACCGGATTATCAAAACGCCTGTCGACGTGGTGTTCCACATCGACGGCTTAGCGCGAGCACACTCTGCAGGTGCGGTCTTGATGGCGTTACCGCGCGTCCTGACCGGGCCTCCGCGCCAGGCCGTGAAATCAGTCCGCCGCAACCTGTTGCGCAACGCTCTGATCGCGCTCGATGGTCGGCGCGCCGGGGCCAGTTATCGGGAAATGGCAGCCGTGGCCTTCGGGCGCACGAAGACCGCAGTCGCCTGGACCTCGCCCAGTCGCGCCATGAAGGACCAAATGTTCAGAGCCCACGATCGGGGCATTGAGCTCGCTGGCGGCGGCCATATCCGGCTGCTCGGTTGAGGGTGTCGAACTCGCATTCTTCAATTCGACACTCCCGCAACAACCAGGGCTTCTCCAAGGTGTCCAAAGACGAGGACACCTTGCCATGAAGCAACCGCCACCGTTTCCGCTGATGAACACCGGTGAAGCGGCAGCACTGTTACGGCTCAAACCGCACACGCTTGAAAACATGCGCTGGCAGGGCACCGGCCCCAAGTTCCGTAAGCACGGTGGCCGCGTTTATTACCATCGCCGAGACCTTCAAATTTGGTCTGACAATAGCCGACGCCAAACGTCCTCGGGGCCAAAGGCTTGAGGAACATTGTTATAACGGCCATTGCTGGCATTGGTGCCCTAGCGATGACGGCAGCTCAGCGCTCACCGTGGCTGGTCTGGAACGCCTCAACCAGCGTCCCAATCGGTCTCTATCGCACCGACGGCTCCGCACCACTGCGGGGTGAGCTGGCGCTCTTGAGGCTCCCGATGACGATCGCGAACGTGGCGAACGAGCGCGGATACCTTGCGCGTTCGGCTTATCTTTTGAAGCCTGTTGCCGCCGTCGGCGGCGATCGCGTCTGCCGGTTTGGGTCCGCCATCTTTGTCCGTGGTCGACTGTCCGCTTCGGCAGACGTCCAGGACACCCACGGTCGGTTATTGCCAACATGGCACGGCTGCCAGCAGCTTTCCGTGACCGACGTATTTATACTCGGCGCCACGCGCGACAGCTTTGACAGCCGATATTTCGGCCCCATCGCAGGTGATCACGTCGTCGGGCGCGCGCGTCCAGTCTTGATCTTTAAATAGCGTACAGTCTGCCATGAACCGGCGCTGACGCCAGCTTTGCTGGCCCGCCGCCGCGCTGATCTACGCGCAGTATCCCATTGAACAAGATAAAGAGTTGCCAACGCAGACGGCAAACACAATGGAACCCCATCACGCTAATTGACGTCATTACGAATACGATCTTGGCGGCCCGCCTCGGTCAAGCCCTCGGGCGGTCGGGCTCTATCGCGCGGATCAAACGTCGTGCGCTGGTCAAGTAGGATGTCGGCCGCGCGACCAAGCCGCCGTTACCACTGGCGTCTTGGCCCATTCGGGTTGCGATCCCTGCCGCTAGCGCTGTTGCAAAGCCTGTGCCCTGACACCGACGAAAAGCGCAGTCCGGGCACCGTCATCTCGCGTCCGCATGGCGGTACAATCACATCACGATCGCAACGCCGAGCAGCGATTGACGCCTTGCGGTCTTGCCCCGATTGGCCCGGTCAATCGAACACGTCGCATGCCAGGTTGCCCGCCGCTTTGGCCAAACCGATCTCGTCGCCCTAAGGCGCATCGCCTCAACACGACCCGGGCGATCGCAGCGACTGTGCTGACGCCGGGCCACGCATCCTCTGCCAACCCGATCGGGATCGCTCGTGTCTCGCAGCCACGCCACGGATGCCCGAGCTGATCCATAGCGCGTGCCTCCTTGCTCCGTCAGACCACGCCCCGCTGACGGGTGTGCGACTGTGCGGCAAACGTCGCCTTCGAAGCAACCCGGCGAAGGCGCCGGGTCCTCCACTGCGTTGCGGCCTTGCAGGTGCTTCAGTCGCCGCTTTGCCCGCGTCGTGCGCACACCGGCGGGGGATGGTCTTCCGCCGGACCAACACGGAGCACTTCCATGGCTACCATCGGATCAGTCACCAAACGCGACGACGGCCGCTACGAGGGCGAGCTGAGAACCCTCTCGGTCCG
>JAWXCP010000085.1:0-13624 GCA_034408685.1 Hyphomicrobium aestuarii
CCGGGCGAAGGCCCGCAAGGAAGTCCGGGCGAAGGCCCGCAAGGAAGTCCGGGCGAAGGCCCGCAAGGAAGTCCGGGTGAAATCGCGCAGCAAAGTCCGGACGCACAGCGTCGTCGAAATCCAGAGGGCCAATCATGACGCCGGTATCCGATGACGGCGATGGCAGCGACGCGGCCGAAACGGGTTCGACATTCATCGAACGTTGGTCGCGCCGCAAACGCCAGCAGACGGGCGCACCGGGCCTCGACCGCCCGACGACGCCAGAAATTGCAGACCAAGACGTCTCCGCCGACTCCATCGGTCGAGGAGAAGCCGCCGACGGCATCGCCGAGCCGGAGCTGCCGCTGCCGTCTCTCGACGATCTGACCGTCGAGGGCGATGTGAAGGCATTCCTCGAAAAGCGCGTACCGGAGGAATTGCGCCGCCTCGCCATGCGCAAGATGTGGTCGCTCGACCCGCAAATCCGCGACTTCGTAGAAATGGCCGAGAACCAATACGACTGGAACACGCCGGGCGGCGTGCCTGGATACGGCGACCTCAACCCCGGAACCGACCTCGAAGCGCTACTCGCACAGGCGATCGGATCAGGCCCGACGGCGCCCGCCGCTGAGGCCGATGACACGGAAAACGGCGCGGACGATGCTATGGCCGAGGGCGTGGCAATTGCAGACGCGCCACCCGACTCTGTTCGCCTCAGCGAGGCACCGAGCGCGCGTCCAGAAGCACTGTCAACGTCATCACAAATTTGTGATGACAGCGCGGAAATCGAGAGCAGTGCAGCAATTGAAGCAGACGCTCAGCACGCGTGGCAATCGGTGCGCCGCCACGGCGGGGCATTACCGGCATGACCGGCCGACGGTTTTATTCGCTATACAAATCAAGGAATAACGCATTTTTGCACTGCAAGAGGCGCCGGCGGAGCATCTACCCTACGAAAGTATAAGGAAGAGGCATAGGACTGTCCTATGTGACGGCGGGCTGTTAGCGTGTGCTCGAGAGTTACTCACCGGGCACTGCGACTGAGATGAACTTTTCGACAACAAACGGACCGCGAGATCGGGACGAAACGCGAGAACGGGGGGTTGCGCTGGCAATCGAGGCGGCAGGTGGCGTTGGTCCGCTCGCTCGAAAACTAGGCATTTCCCAACCATCGGTGTCGGGCTGGTCTCGAATTCCCGCCGCACGTGTTTCGGCAGTCGAAGCGGTAACGGGCGTCTCACGTACGCGTTTGCGACCGGATTTGTTCCCCGACGATGCGAGAAGCGTTGCGACGGATACTGCCGTGTGCGACCCAATGTTAGAAGCGCGCGCTCAAGAGTACCTGCTACTGTCCGCGCTGTTGGTTGCGCCACCCAAGCAAACGCTTTTGGATCAATTGGCCACCATCAAAGGCGATGTGTCCACGTTGGGCATGGCGCATATTGCGTTGGCGGACGCTGCAGCCAAGACCAGCGAAGCCTCCGCAGGCGCTGAATACTTCCGGTTGTTCGTTGGCGTCGGACGGGGCGAGCTGCTTCCCTATGGATCGTATTATCTGTCGGGTTTCTTGAATGAGCGTCCGCTCGTGCGCCTGCGCCAGGATCTCGCCCGGCTCGGCATCGCGCGCGCCGAGGGCGTGTTTGAGCCCGAAGACCACATCGCGACCGAGTTCGAGGTGATGGCAGCTCTGGTCGCCGGTCGCATCCCAGGCGGCGATGCGGAAGCCGACGCCTTCTTCAGACGGCATCTGGCGCCGTGGGCCCGGCGCTTTTTCACCGACCTGGGCGCCGCCGAAGGTTCGGACTTCTACCGGTCGGTCGCCGAACTCGGCCGGACGTGGATCGATATCGAAACGGCGGTTCTCGACCTGTCGCGGTAACGCGACGGAGGCTGCCTGACATGACGCTTTTCTCAAGGAGACGACGATGAGCCAAAACGATTTGAACAAAGGCCAGGTCGACCGCCGCGGCTTCCTGAAAGCGCTCGGCGCGGGAACCGCCGGGTCAGCGGCTGCACTTGCGGCCACGGTTCCGACCGCAGCGTCGGCCGGTGAGAGCGCCGAGGAGAAGAAGAAAAAGCGCTATCAGGAGTCCGACCACGTGAAGACTTTCTACCGCACCAACCGGTATTGATCCTTTCCTCGGAGATCCAAACGTGCTGATCAAACGCAAAGACGCGCAAGCGCACCACGCCTCGACCCCCGGTAGCGGTCGCTCCAGGCTGGCTGAATATGGGGCTGCGCCCAACGCTCATAGCGCCACGGCCCACGGCGCAACGCTCGACCGCCGCTCGTTCCTAGCCCGATCCGGATTGGCTGCCGGCGCGCTTGCCGGTGTCGCAGCCCTCGGTGCAACGACGATCCGCAAGGCGGAAGCGGCTCCAGCTGGCGCCGCCGCGACGGGTGCGATTTCGATCAAAAAGAACATGTGCACCCACTGTTCGGTCGGCTGCACCATCTTGGCCGAGGTTCAAAACGGCGTGTGGGTCGGCCAGGAAGCCGCCTACGACAGCCCGATCAACCGCGGCACAAACTGCGCGAAGGGTGCAGCCATCCGCGAAATCGTGCACGGCGACCGCCGCCTCAAATATCCGATGAAGCTCGTCGACGGCCAGTGGCAGAAGTTGTCGTGGCAAACCGCACTCGACGAAGTCACCGCTAAGATGACGGCCATTCGCGAGAAATCAGGTCCTGAGTCGGTGTGGTACCTTGGCTCGGCCAAGTTCACCAACGAGAGCGCCTACCTGTTCCGCAAGTTCGCGGCATTCTGGGGCACCAACTCGGTCGACCACCAAGCCCGAATTTGCCATTCGACGACGGTCGCTGGCGTCGCCAACACCTGGGGCTACGGCGCACAGACCAACTCTTACAACGACATCCGTAATTCCAAGACCGCCATCATCATGGGTGGTAACCCGGCCGAGGCGCATCCCGTCTCGCTCCAGCACGTGCTGATCGGCAAAGAAACGCAGCGCGCCAACCTGATTGTGATCGACCCGCGCCTCACGCGCACGGCCGCCCACGCCACCGAATACGTTCGCATTCGCTCCGGCACGGACATCGCCGTGCTGTGGGGTATGTTGTGGCACATCTTCGAGAATGGCTGGGAAGACAAGGACTTCATCAAGGCCCGCGTCAACGGCATGGATGAAATCCGCGCCGAGGTGAAGAAATACGACCCCAAGACGGTCGAAGACATCTCCGGCGTTCCCGGCGAGCAATTGAAGCGCGTCGCGGAACTCTTCGCCAAGCAGAAGCCATCGACACTGATTTGGTGCATGGGCCAGACCCAGCATACCGTTGGCACGGCAAACGTTCGCGCCTCGTGTATTCTCCTACTGGCAACCGGCAACGTCGGCGCACCGGGCACCGGCGCCAACATCTTCCGCGGCCACACCAACGTGCAGGGCGCGACCGACCTCGGCCTCGACGTCATCACGCTGCCGCTTTACTACGGGCTGGAAGATGGCGCCTGGAAGCACTGGTCCCGTGTCTGGGAAGTCGAATACGAGTGGCTCGACAGCCGCTTCGATAAGAAGGACGCCGCCGACGGCAAGAAGATCAACTTCCGCAATCAGCCAGGCATCCCATCGACCCGTTGGTTTGACGCTGTTACGCTGCCGAAAGATCAGGTCGATCAACGCGACACCCTGAAGGCTGCAATCATCTTCGGTCACGGCGGAAATACCGTTCCGCGCATGCCCGAGATGATCAAAGGCCTCGCGGCGCTGGACCTTCTCGTCATCGCCGATCCGCATCCAACGAACTTCGTCTCGCTCGGCGGCCGCAAGAACGGTACGTACCTGCTGCCGATCGCAACATCATTGGAGCAGGCCGGATCGCGCAC
This sequence comes from Hyphomicrobium aestuarii, assembly GCA_034408685.1. Taxonomy (GTDB): domain Bacteria; phylum Pseudomonadota; class Alphaproteobacteria; order Rhizobiales; family Hyphomicrobiaceae; genus JANXVY01. Next base: position 3,825 of record JAWXCP010000085.1, read on the forward strand.
GGCGTCCAACCGCTCGATCCAGTGGGGCGAGAAAATCGTCGAGCCGCTGTTTGAATGCGCGACTGACAACTGGGTCATGCTCGAGTTGGCCAAGCGGCTCGGCTTCGCCGACAAGATGTTTAAAAACATCAAAATGATGAAGGGTCGGCTGGGCGACGAGCCGGAGCCCGAGTCGGTGTTGCGCGAAATCAACCGTGGCGGTTTCTCGACCGGTTACTGCGGACAGTCGCCCGAGCGCCTCAAAGCGCATATGCAGCACCAGGACAAGTTCGACATCGTGACGCTGCGGGCACTGCCGAACGCACCGGCTGAGATCGCAGGCGATCACTACGGCCTGCCGTGGCCGTGCTGGGGCACGCCGGAGCAGAAACATCCGGGCACACCGATCCTTTACAACACCAATCAAGAAGTGAAGGACGGCGGCGGTACGTTCCGTGCCCGCTTCGGCGTCGAGCGCGTCATCAAGAAAAAGGAGAAGGACGCGGAGGGCAAAGAGGTCGAGACCGAGACAAAGCAGAACATGCTTGCCGAAGGCTCGTACTCCAAAAACTCCGAAATCAAGGACGGTTATCCAGAGTTCACGTACGCCGTGCTGCAGAAGCTCGGCTGGGATAAGGACCTGTCCGAAGCCGAACTCGCCACCATCACCAAAATTGGTGGCGCAACGCCGGGAACGGTATCGTGGGCGATCGACTTGTCGGGCGGCATCCAGCGCGTGGCTATTGCGCACGGTTGCTCGCCGTTCGGTAACTCCAAAGCCCGCGCCGTGGCCTGGAACCTTCCAGACCCCGTGCCAACTCACCGCGAGCCGCTCTACACGCCGCGCGTCGACCTCGTCGCAAAGTATCCAACGCGTCCGGACTTCAAGAGCTTCCGTGTGCCCAACATCGGCTTCACGGTTCAGCAGGCCGCGATCAAGAACGAAGTCGCCAAGAAGTTCCCGATCATCCTGACGTCGGGCCGCCTCGTCGAATACGAAGGTGGTGGCGAAGAGACCCGCTCGAACAAGTGGCTTGCCGAGTTGCAGCAAGACATGTTCGTCGAGATCAACCCGACAGATGCTCAGGCGCGCGGCATCGCCGAAGGCCAGTTCGTCTGGGTCTCGGGTCCAGAGTCTAACTCGAAGGTCCGCGTCAAGGCGCTCATCACCGAACGCGTCGGCAAGGGCGTCGCCTTCATGCCATTCCACTTCGGCGGCTGGTACCAGGGCGAAGATCAACGCAAGAACTACCCGGCGGGCACCGACCCGGTCGTGCTTGGCGAATCTGTAAACATCATCACGACTTACGGGTTCGACCCCGTGACCGCGATGCACGAAGGCAAAGTCACCCTTTGCCAAATCGCTGCGGCGTAAGGAGACCTACATGGCACGCATGAAATTCCTGTGCGACGCAGATCGCTGCATCGAATGCAACGCTTGCGTCACGGCTTGTAAAAACGAGCACGACGTTCCGTGGGGCATCAACCGCCGACGCGTCGTGACTATCAACGACGGCAAGCCGGGCGAACGCTCGGTATCGATGGCCTGCATGCACTGCACGGACGCGCCGTGCGCCGCTGTGTGCCCGGTCGACTGCTTCTACACGACGGCCGACGCTGTGGTGTTGCACTCGAAAGAGCTGTGCATTGGCTGCGGCTACTGCTTCTACGCTTGCCCATTCGGCGCGCCGCAGTATCCCAAGGTTGGGAACTTCGGCAGCCGTGGCAAAATGGATAAGTGCACCTACTGCGCTGGTGGCCCCGAGGCCGACGGCAGCCAAGCCGAACTCGTGGCCTATGGCACCAATCGTCTCGCCGAAGGCAAACTGCCTCTGTGCGCCGAAATGTGCTCGACCAAATCCCTGCTGGCCGGTGATGGCGAAATCATCGCTCAAATCTACAAGGAGCGTGTGACCAAGCGTGGTTACGGCTCTGGCGCCTGGGGTTGGAAGACGGCCTACAAGGACGGCATCGCTATCTGACGTGACGGTAGGGACCCGGCGGCAGCGCCGGGTCCTGGTGCCGCCAGACGGCGAAGCACTGCAGTTCAACGGTCAATTGGCAGGTCCTGCGCCTGTCCCGAATTCTCGAGTGAGGACGCCACCATGCGCAAAACGTTGGCACTGATCGCCGCTTGCATTGCCGTTGCGATCTCCGGCCCAACCGCTGCCACCGCGCAACAGCCGACATCGGTCAATCCGACCGCATCGTCAGTCCAAGAGGACCAGCTGTTGAATGCGTTGAAGCCAAACGAGTCGGTCTCAGGCCGCGTGACGATCCCCGACAGCCAGTCGCGCCTTCTCATCCAACCCGAAGGCAGGGACTATCAGGCAGAGCGAGCGCAAAACGCTCAGCTTGGCGGCTATATCATCATCGGCGCGTTCGCCGTCCTATCGCTGTTCTATCTTGTGCGCGGACGGATCAAGATCACCGGCGGGCCATCGGGCCGAACGATCACCCGGTTTGGGTTCCTCGACCGCTTCGCCCACTGGCTGACCTCGACGGCCTTCCTGTTGCTGGCGCTGACCGGCCTCAATCTCTCGTATGGCCGCACGCTGGTGCTGCCGATCGTCGGGCCGGAAACATTCACCGTCCTGACGCAGTATGGAAAATTCACGCACAACTACATCAGCTTCGCGTTCGCCGCCGGCATCATTTTGATGTTCCTGCTGTGGGTCAAGGATAACTTACCAGCGTCTGGCGACATTCGCTGGTTCGCCCAAGGCGGCGGTCTCGTTGGTCTTGGCCATCCGCCAGCCGACCGGTTCAATGGCGGTCAAAAGCTGATCTTCTGGTCCGTCGTCGGCATCGGTAGTGCCATCGCGGTGACGGGCTACATCATGATGTTCCCGTTCCAGGGTACGACGATGGCCGATATGCAGTGGGCCAACGTTTGGCACGGCCTGCTCGGCTTCATTCTGTTCGCGATCATGGTCGCCCACATTTACATCGGCTCGCTCGGCATGGAAGGCGCGTTCGCCGCCATGGGGTCGGGACAGGTCGATGCCAATTGGGCGCGCGAACACCATTCGGAATGGGTCGCCAAAATGGATACCGATGCGGATAGGGGCTCGCGCAGTGCCAAGCCGACGCCGGCCGAATGACTTTGCACGACGGCCCGCTTAGCTGGCCGCACGACTGACTGGGAGAACCTCCGATGAATGCCTTTCTACTCGCCGTTCTGGTCCTTATCGGATCGAGTTATGGTGCCGCCCTGGTTTTGGAAAACTACCAGCGCAGCGTCGAGACCGCCTACGTCGGTTCGGGTGCAAAGCCCTGAACCGTCGGTGCCGCCTCGGCGGCAGGAAACATCTGAAGCGGGTCGCCCGAGGGCGGCCCGTTTTCGTTTGGGTCACCATTGGACCGACCTTTTTCGACCCGCATTGAACCCGTCGAGGATGCCGCGATGCCGCCAGAGACCGCCACGCGGGGCGACGTTCTCGCCATACTCGCAGCGATTGCAGCCACTGACGGCGACGGAGGCGCGATCGCAGCCGGACCGGCGGCGCAATCGACCAACTCGCAAACGCTCGCCGATGTCGCCAGCATCGTCATCAAAGACGGCCGCATCCTCGTCTCGCTCGAAATCGGTAGCAGCAGCCCGCTGTCCTGGGAACCCGCGCGGGCTAACGCCCAGCGCCAGTTGGCAGGCCTGTCCGGCGTCACCAGTGCGCTCGTTACGCTGACAGCCGAACGTGTCGATGCGCTGGCATCCAAAGCCACCGCTTCGCCAATCGCCGCTGGCAAACCGGCTGCTTCTGCGGGCGGTCGCCCCTCTGCGCGTGGGATCGCATCCTTGCGCGGGATCAAGCGGATCATCGCGGTGGCTTCCGGCAAAGGCGGTGTCGGTAAATCGACCACGGCGTGCAATCTCGCATTGGCACTCGCCGCTCGCGGCCTCGCCGTCGGTGTGCTCGACGCCGATATCTATGGCCCGTCGATGCCCAAGTTGTTCGGCCTCAAGGGCCAGCCGCGCATTCTGTCCAACCGCACGCTAATCCCGCTCGAGGCCTACGGCGTGAAAGTGATGTCGATCGGCTTTGTGGTCGAGGCCGATAGCGCCATGGTGTGGCGCGGCCCGATGGTCGCTGCCGCCATCACGCAAATGCTGCGCGACGTTGCCTGGGGCGACCTCGACGTGCTCGTCGTCGACATGCCGCCAGGTACGGGCGACGCGCAGTTGACGCTCGCGCAGGCAACGCCTCTGTCAGGCGCGGTCGTCGTGTCAACGCCGCAAGACCTGTCGCTGATCGACGCCCGCCGCGGCATCGCAATGTTTCGCGACGTCGGCGTACCGGTGTTGGGCCTCGTCGAGAACATGAGCTATTTCGTCTGCGATGAATGCGGAAAGCACCACCACATCTTCGCCCACGGCGGCGCTCGGGCCGAGGCGCTCAAGCTTGGCGTGCCCTTCCTTGGCGAGGTGCCGCTCGAAGCCGATATCCGAGAGCGGTCTGACGCCGGTATGCCGGTCGTCGTGTCGTCGCCCGAAAGTCCCGGTGCGAAGGCTTTCGCAGCCATCGCAGCCAACGTGTGGGCGTCGGTGAACGCGCGATAGCGTGCCACGAGTACCGATCCGCCGAAACTTTCACGCCTTCAGCGGGTCAGTTCTTTGCAACCTCGATATCGTCAGCCATGGCCGGAGGCGCATTCGCTGCAGCGCCCCGCAGCAGCAAATAGATGTTGCGGGCGTAGACCAGCACGCCGAACTGACCGAGAATGATGACGGGATCGAGCTTGTAGAGCCCGTACGACAGGACCATCAGCCCGCCGACGAGCGAAAGATACCAGAAGGTCGTCGGAACCACGGATTGGCGAACCTTTTCGCTCGCCAGCCATTGGATGATCCATCGCGCAGAGAACATCAACTGGCCGCTCAGGCCGACAGCCAGCCAGATCTTGTCGAGCGCCGGCGCCGTCTGCCACCATGTCACGAGCTTGGCGAAGAGTTCCATCGGGCATTGTCTCCAGCGCCTCCCACACAACGAGGGTGGCGCATCAGCGGCCGTTCTAGCAAGCACGCGCGCGCAACATTTGCGGCAAAATCGCAGGTGTGGATCGCGTTGCGACCCGACACACCCACGCCTCAGGCCGCCAGTGACGGATAGTCGATATAGCCTGCTGGCCCCGGCGTATAGAACGTCGCCTGGTTTGGCTCGGTCAGTGCGGCTCCCGTGCGGATGCGCTCCACGAGGTCCGGGTTGGAGATGAACGCGCGACCGAACGCGACAGCGTCAGCTCCACCAGCAGCCAAGAGCGCTGCTCCGCTAGCACCATCATAACCACCGCAGGCGATCATCCGGCCCGAGTAGAGGCCACGCGCCAGCGAGGCACCATCGTATGGCAACTCGTTTGAAAACGCCCGCATGACATGCAGGTAGGCGAGCTTAAAGCCATCGAGTGCTGGAATGTAGCGACGGTACAGGTCGAAGGTATCGGCCTCTTCGAGCTCGTTGAACGTGTGGCCTGGGCTGATGCGGATGCCCGTCCGCTCCGCGCCGATGCGCGCCGTTACGGCCTCGACGATCTCCAACGGAAACCTCATCCGGTTGGTAATGGACCCGCCATACTGGTCGGTGCGCAGGTTGGCGTTCGTCGACAAGAACTGATGCAGCAAATATCCGTTGGCGGAGTGGATTTCGACGCCGTCGAAGCCAGCCTCGACAGCGCGGGCGGCCGTGTCGGCGAAATCGGTCACAATCTGACCGATCTCGGACGTCGTCAGGGCGCGTGGCATGTCGTGCGGTTGCATGCCCTGCTGGTCGGTATACATCTGACCGCCCTGGTGCACCGCGCTTGGACCCACGGCCTCGGTGCCGGGCTGCCGATTGAGATGCGCAGTCGCCCGGCCGCAGTGCCAGATCTGCAGCACGATTTTGCCGCCGCGCGCGTGTACCGCCTCGACGACCTTGCGCCACGCCGCCATCTGCTCCGTCGTATGGGCTCCAGGCGTCCGGCAATAACCCTGGGCGCCGAACGAAATCTGGGTCGCCTCAGCGATCACGAGGCCAGCGCCGGCGGCACGGTCCGCGTAATAGCGCGCCGCGTGCTCGGACGGGACGCCAGCCGTATCAGCCCGCGCGCGGGTCAGCGGGGCCATGACGATACGGTTGCGGAGTTCGATCGCGCCGAGCGAAACGGGCGAAAAGAGAGCAGCTGTCTCTGGGTTTGGCATTGGCGTGTTCCGGTAAGTACAATGTTTCGGTACTACTGATTTAGGTAGCCGATCCGATTGATCAAGCGCTGCGGGCTGACGGTCGACTTTCGGCGCGTGGCCACAGCAGAGCTGCACCAATCAGCGCCGAGATCGCCGAACCCGTCAGCACGCCAAGGCGCACTTGGTCCATCGCGGGGCCATCGCCGAACGCCAGGTATCCAACAAACAGGCTCATCGTGAAGCCGATACCGGCCAACGCACCAGCGCCTGCCATCTGCCGCCAACCTGTATCGCGCGGCATGGCCGCTAGACCCGTCCACGTTGCCAATGCGACCGCAAGCAGAATGCCAGCTGGTTTGCCAATGATCAGGGCGAGCGCGACAGAATAGGCAAGAACGCTCGTTACCGATGCCGTTCCCGAGAACGCGACGCCAGCGTTGGCCAGCGCGAAGATCGGCATGATGACAAACAGTACAGGACGTCTCAGGAGCCCCTCGAGGCGATGCAACGGGCTACCACCCTGGCCGTCGCCCATGGGCACGAATGCCGCCGTGATCACGCCAGCGAGCGTTGGGCTGAGGCCACTGTAATAAAGCGCGATCCACAGCAGCAGACCCACCGCCAAATAGGGCGCGATCAACGTCACGCGGACCGACGACAGGACCATCAGCCCGATCGTGGCGGCCACTGCAATCCCCAACGGCGCCAATTGGATCGCGCCCGAGTAGAATACCGCGATGATCGTGATCGCAGCCAGATCATCGATCACCGCGACGGCCAGCAAAAACGCTTTCAACGCGGGCGGCACCCGCGAGCCGAGCAGTCCAACGACACCGATCGCAAACGCGATATCGGTAGCAGTCGGAATCGCCCAACCGCGGACGAGGTCGCGATCCGCGCCGACCATGACGAGGTAGATCAGCGCGGGAACCGCAATGCCCCCGACAGCGGCGACGAGTGGCAGGATCGCCCGCTTACGATCCGACAGCGCGCCTTCCATGAATTCGTTTTTGATTTCGAGCCCGACGTGCAGGAAGAAAATCGCCATCAGGCCATTTTTGATCCACAGCTTCAGGCTGTCGGTGATCGCGAAGTCGCCAAGGCCGATGGTGAACGGGAGTTCCCAAAAGCTCTTGAAAGGCGCAGCAATCGGCGAGTTGGCGGCAATCAGCGCGGCTATCGCAGCGGCAAACAGGATCAAGCTGGCAATAACCTCGAGGGGGATTGTGCCCTGCGGATCGGACCCAGCCGTCTTCGGCCCCGGTGATGCAGTCTTCGACATGGAGTTGGGCCCTTATGGCGTTGGTTTTGTTTGATCCGTACTTGAGCGTGTGGCGATGCCAGCCGCCCGCGTCAATTGGTGCGCGACATGAAGCCGTCCCCGGCCTATGCCACAAGCTAGCGCGTGCTTTCCACCATAGGAGACGATCCATGAGCATTTTCGGAAGCATCGCTGCGGCGATTTTCGGCACGCCAGCTCACGCAGCGGGCGCGCCGCCAGCTCCAGCGGCATCGAGCGCCGTTCCAGGTTCCACTTCGGTCGTGACAGCCGCCAACGATGCGCAGCCCCCCGCCGCAGCAGCTAAGTCTCATGCCGATGTCATGGCGATCCTCGACAAGATGCACGACGCGAGCGACGAAGATCTCGACTGGTCGACCTCGATCGTCGACCTGATGAAATTGCTGAAGCTCGATTCGGGACTTTCGGCGCGCAAGGAACTCGCCACGGAACTGGGCTACACCGGCGATATGAAGGATTCGGCGAAAATGAACATCTGGCTGCACAAGGCAGTGATGGCCAAGCTTGCCGATAACGGCGGCATCGTGCCCAAGGAATTGATGGACTGAACGGGTTGACGCGACCGTCTGAGTTGGCGAATGGACCAAAGCTGCAACGGCTGCTTGCGAGCAAACCGTCGTTGTTTGGTCATATTGCAACGCAACAACAGTGATGCTCGGGTGCCATCCTCATGCGTCGACGCTCACTGCAACCAAAACGCAGCAATGCGAACGAATGTCGGCATGCCAGCGTGTCGGGCAGGTCGGGTATTTCGGCATGTCGCGTTCGGTGTTGCGTTCCTCGCAAGTTTATCGGTTACCACACGCTGACGATTTGAGACCAACGGATCAGGACTGATGGCAGCAACAGATATCGCCGCGGGCGCATTGGCGCCGGTTGCCGGGAGTTTTGGCCCGATTGAGATGTTTCTCGTCGCGCACCCGGTCGTAAAGGCTGTGATGATCGGGCTTGTCGTCGCCTCGATCTGGTCGTGGGCGATCATAATCGAGAAGCTGTTCGCCTTCCGCCGCGCTCGTATCGAGTCCGACAAGTTCGAGCAGATGTTCTGGTCCGGCCAATCGCTGGATGAAATCTACAACGTTCTCCAGCGCGGGAAATCGATCACGAACGCCGCGTTGTTCGTCGCCGCGATGCGCGAATGGAAGCGTTCGGTCGAGGGCAACATTCGCGCACTCGGCGGCATCCAATTGCGCGTCGAGAAAGTCATGGACGTCACCATCAGCCGCGAGATGGAGCGCCTCGACAAGCGGCTACTGTTCTTAGCGACGGTCGGTTCAACCGCGCCGTTCGTCGGCCTGTTCGGCACGGTGTGGGGCATCATGACCAGCTTCCAGGCCATCGCCGTAAGTAAGAACACCAGCCTCGCGACGGTAGCCCCCGGTATCGCAGAGGCCTTGTTTGCGACCGCACTTGGCCTCATCGCTGCCATTCCGGCCGTGATATTCTACAACAAATTCCAGGCCGACTCCGGCGCGATCGGCCAACGTCTCGAAACTTTCGCCGATGAATTTTCCGCAATCGTCTCCCGCCAGATCGACACCCGTGTCTGAGAGCCTGTCCGGTCGGATGCAACTGGAGGCGCTTTAGAGCGATGGGTGCAAGTCTCAACAACGGCGGGGGCGGCGGACGCAGGCGCGGTGGCCGTCGTGCGCGCAAAGCCCCGATGAGCGAGATCAACGTGACGCCGTTCGTCGACGTGATCCTCGTGCTGCTGATCATCTTCATGGTCTCAGCACCCTTGATGACGGTCGGCGTTCCACTGGATCTGCCGCAGTCGAAAGGCCAGCAGCTTGATCAGCCCAAGACCGAGCCGCTGACGCTGTCGATCAAAGCCAACGGTGACGTTTTCATCGCCGACCAGCCGATCCCGCTCGACGGTCTCGTCGAAAAGCTCAAGAGCATCGCCCAGGCCCGCAAGGGCACCGACGAACCGGTGTTCGTGCGCGGCGACAAAGGCACGCCTTATGGCGCGGTCATGAAGGTGATGGGCCGCATCTCCGCTGGCGGCTTCCGCAAGGTGTCGCTGATCTCGGAACAAGAATAGCCCTGACCCGGCTGACCACTACGGAGGCAAAGTCGCAGATCGATGCGCCTTGGGTTCACCCTGTCGCTCCTGATGCACCTGTCCGCGCTTGGTTGGGCGATTTTCTCCATCCAGCAGACAGCGCAACTCCCCGTGCCTGAAACGGTGACGATCTCGGTCGCCGTTCTGACGCCGTCCGAGTTCACGCGCATGAAGCAGGGTGACGAGAACACCAAGAACCTCGAAAGCAAGGCGGCCGACAAGCCGTCCGAGGAACAATCGCAAAAAGAGGCGCCCAAGCCGGTTCCACCCCCGCCCAAACCGCAGGCAGCCCTTCCGCC
>JAWXCP010000086.1:0-4377 GCA_034408685.1 Hyphomicrobium aestuarii
CCACCCGACTCTGCCCCACCTGTGCCGTGCCATGGGGCTGGAACGCGCGGTGGAAACCGGCGCTGCCCATTCATCGCGGCCCGTCCATCAGCTGATCATCGACAGTTTGAGCGGCATGCCGCCCCGTGGGCGAAGCACGATGGCGCTGACCGGCTCGGGCCGATGGTGGCCGTCCCACGCGATGCGAACACTGCGCAAGATCGTCGCCAAGATTGCGATGCCTTCGACCATGGCGAGCGGGAGGCCGAGACACGTGCGCGGGCCAAAGCCGAACGGGATATATTGCGCGCGGTGGAAGGTCGCCACGCGTTCGGGCAGGAAGCGGTCAGGGTCGAAGCGGTCGGCGTCTTCCCAGATGCCGCGATTTCGGTGCAGGGCAAACAACGGGATGATCGCTAAGCTGCCGGGAATGAGCCGATGCCCGGCAAGCTCCACCCGGCGGGTCGCGATGCGAACCACCGTGGCAACGGGTGGATAGAGCCGCATCGCCTCTTTGAGCACGCGGGTGGTCAGGGCGAGTTGCTCGATGTGGGCCGCCTCGATGGGGCCGTCGCCAGCGACCGCGCGAACCTCGGCCCGCAGCCGCTCCTGCCAGCCGGGCGACCGGGCGAGCAGATATAGCGCCCAGGTCAGCGCTTGGGCGGTTGTCTGGTGGCCAGCTTCGAGGAACGTGCCCAGATTGTTGACGATCGTGTCGTCGGACATCGGTTCGCCCGTGTCGGGGTGGCGGGCAGCCATTAGTCGTCCCACGACATCGGTTGGCGCGATGTTGTCGGCGATCTCCGCACGGCGACGGGCAACGATCGAACGCATGGCGCCGCGCAGTTGGACGGCAGCCGCCTCCATCTCGCTTTTGCCAGGACGCCAGACCCAAGGCGGCAGCTGCAATACGATCGCGGCGAATTCCCACGTGATGTGGCGCATGTAGGCGACGTCGGCGGTTTTGACGACGCGGGCTTCTTCCGGTGTGATGCCCGCTAAGATCGTCGTCGCGATCACGTCGAACGTCGCGTCTTTCATCGCCCGCTCGATGTCATCGACGACGGCGCCAGATGGTCCGGACCGCTCGGCTAGGCTGCGCCAGCGGTCGACCTGGGTATCAGCCGCCCGCGTGATGGCCGGCAAATGGCCGAGGATATCGGCGTGGCGGAACAACGGCGCGGTCGCCTTGCGCTGAAAGCGCCACGATGCACCCATGGCGGTCAGGACGCCGTTGCCGATCATCGGACCGAGGACGCGCGTTTCCCAGGGTGATTTGGCAAACGAGTCGGCGTCGGTCAGCAGGATCTGTTCGATGAGGGCTGGCGACGTGACCCAATACATATTTTGGCCCATGAACGGGCGCGCGAGGATATCGCCGGAATAGAGTTCCTCGGCGTAAACCCGGATCGGGTTCTGGATCATGTCCGGGAGCCGAACAAAAAATGGCAGCCGCACGGTGACCGGGGGAACCGTCGGCGGATACAGCGGCGGGTCGGTCGCCGGAACGTGTGGCGGCGATGGCGGAGCGGGTTTTAGGGGCGGAGCGTCGGCGCTGGCCGCGGGTGTTGCAGCGTGCATGGTGGAAGCCGATGGTCTGACGTCCGGGGTCTGACGTCTGGTGTGTGACGGCGGGATGGCCTGATTTCGCCCAAACCTACCACGCCCTCCGCGCCAGCGATGTGGCGAACGTGGCCGTGCTACAAAACGTTACACATCAGACAATTTGAGGGGGGCCGCGGCTCAAAGTGCGAGGAGCGCAAACGCACCCATCAGAACCAGCAGCGGCCAACCGATGTCGCGGCCGCGTGTGCCAATTGCATCTAAGATACCGGCACCGCCGACACCGATTGCCGTCCCGACCAGGAGAACGGTTCTGCCACTGCTCGCGTCGTGCTGGTGTGCGATCAGTGACGCGGCGATCACTGCAAAGAGAACCGACATGAAGTGCCAGACAAAGCGCAGGAGAAACCGCGCCAAATCAGAGCCCAAAATCCGTTCGCGGGAGTGCAGTAGCGGCGCTATGAGCCGACGCTCGCCCAGAACCGAGTGCACCAGCGCTGTGACAAGCAGAAGAGCCGAGCACGCATAGAGGGCGACCGCGTTCATCTTTTCACCTGCAACCCAGGATGCAACGGTGAGAGCTATCCCGCCGAGCGCCTAACGGCCTCACGCTCGGTCTGAGGCCCAATTTGAGGCCCAATTTTACGCCCTGGCTTCCTTAGAGCGGTCGGCGCGCATCAGGCCCGACAGCTTCTTCAGGCGCTTGCGGATGGCTGCCGTGTTACCCTGCGGGCGCGAGATCTTCGGGCGACCGATGACGCGCTTTGCTTTGCGCTTGGCAATCAAAGTGCCGCGCGGAGATGTCTTGCTCATGGGGATTAGACCTGTATGCGTTTGATCCGATCCGCTTGATAGGCATGCCTTGCGGCATTTGCCAAGCTTTGGCTCCAAATCTGTGAACCCTGCCACTTGAATTTGGCCCCGTGAAACCGACCCGATGAAACTCGCAACCTGGAACATCAACGGCGTCAAGGCGCGAATCGAGACCGCACTGGCGTGGCTCGACCTGGAAAAGCCCGATGTCGTGTGCCTGCAAGAGATCAAGAGCGTCGACGAAGGGTTCCCGGCGGCGGATTTCGAGAACCTCGGTTATACCGTCGTGACGCACGGGCAAAAGGGCTTCAATGGCGTTGCGATCCTGTCAAAACTGCCGATCGAGGACGTCATGCGGGGGCTACCCGGCGACGATGGCGATGTGCAGGCCCGCTACATCGAGGCGACGATCGCGCCTCAAGTTATGTCGGGACTGGCAAATGGCGGCGGACAAGCAGCGGTCGGGCAGGCAGCGGTCGGGCAAGCGGGGTTTGGGCGGGCGATCCGTCTCGGCTGTCTTTACTTGCCCAATGGCAATCCGCTCGGCACCGAGAAGTTTCCCTACAAGCTCGGCTGGATGGCGCGCCTAGAAACCCATGCGCGGCGGCTCTTGAACGGCGAAATGCCGGTCGTGCTGGCTGGCGACTATAACGTGATCGCAGAGCCTGCAGACGCTAAGCGGCCAGAGGTTTGGACTGGCGATGCGCTCTATCAGCCGGAGTCGCGTGCGGCGTGGCGGCGGCTCGTCAACCTCGGCTACACCGATGCTGTTCGCGCCTGCCATCCCGAGCCGGGGATTTATACGTTCTGGGACTATCAGGCCGGGGCGTTCCAAAAGAATGACGGCATCCGCATCGACCATATTCTGTTGTCACCGCAGGCGGCGGGACTGTTGCGGTCGGCAATGGTCGCGAAAGATGCCCGTGCAATGGAAAAGCCATCGGACCATGTACCTGTCGTCGTCGATCTCGGCTGAACACGTCGACACATGCCCGAGATAATGCCCGAGATAATGCCCGAGATAATGCCCGAGACAATGTCCGTCGTCAGCGTGCAGTAACGCCGATGTCGCGGATACTATCTTTGGAGTTGGATGCGAGCGGCGCGGGCGCTGGCAACGCCGACGGTGCAGGGCCGCCGTTCGTCAACGGAGCCGGAGTTGGGATCAACCCCATCGTAGCGCCAGGAGCCGCCTTTGGTTCGCCGCTGGGCATGCCGGGAATGGCACCGGGAATTGATCCTGGAATCGCACCCGTTGCTTGCTCCGAACTTGACGGCGTTGTACCGCCAGTCTCCGGGGCGGATGGAGGAACAACGCTCGCGCCAGCAGACGTGGACGCAGCCTGCAGCGGGCCGACGCGCTCGCCATTCTGGCAGGTCCGATCGGCAGAAGCGTCGAGCGGTGTCAGACCAAAGCGTGGTTGGATAACGGGCTTGCGACCATATCGTGTCCGCCATTCCGCGACGATGCCGGTGGCCTGTTTGCGAATGCCCTCTCCAGCGCCACAGAAGATGTTCTGGTAGACATCTTCGATCCAGATGCGTTCCTTCGGAGGCGCGTTTTCAGCGGCGACCGAGATCAGCGCCATGGCGCGAACCTGATCTTTGTCCATATGCTTGCCGCGCCACAGCAGGTCGGCGAGGAATGCCTGCGCACCGGCATGCCCGCGCTGGGTCAGAACCGACAGCCAATGCTTGGCGCTAGCGACATCGGCAGGCAGGCCGTCGCCTTTCAATTTCAACTTCACAAGCTCGAACTGAGCGTCTTCGTGGCCAAAGAACAGTGCCGCGTGGTGCAGATAATCTGCAGCGCGCTCGGGGTCCGTAGTGACGCCGATCTGGGGGATGCCAACCAGCAAGTAGCCCGCCAGCGTTGTCAAAGCACGCGCAACAAACGGCGCGCGACGCATGTCGTCGGGGTCAACGTCGGAGTATTCGTCCGCTATCGACTGGTAGAGCATGTAGGCCTTGGCGTGGTCGGTCTCGGAGCCGGAATTGTCGGCGTAGATCTGGGCCAGCGCG